>JAAZEM010000135.1 GCA_012512265.1 Armatimonadota bacterium
CGTCAGGCCAGGCCCTGCCACGCAGGCAAGCAGATGGCGCTCGGGCGCGCGCTCTCGGCATCCGCTCGAGCCGCCATGGATCGCATCAAAGCGGTGCTCGCACCCTGCACGCGCGCTGGTCACGCCCGCGACAAGCAAGGCGCATCCGATCGGCTCGGGAGAGTAGGAGGCCCATCATGCCAAAGCCGTTGAACGCCGGGCGCGGAATCCCTTCCACGATCCTCAAGTTGCTCGCGGCCGCCGCACTTGCCTTCTTGACCGCCGCCAGCGCGCTGGCGGCGCCGTCCACAAGACAGACGGGCAGATCCTGGGTGCTCGAGAACGCGATGCTGCGCGTGGAGATCGACCCTCCGGCCGGGCGCTACCAGGTGCTCGACAAGCGCGCTCGTTTCACCTGGCGCGGGCCGGACGGCGACGCGAGTCAGGCAACCCGGATCCTCCTTCCGAAGGTGACCACTCCCCCCAAGATTGATGGCGACCTCTCCGAATGGGCCCACATCGGAACCCCGCTCACCATCCCGGAAGGGAAGGAGGGGGCCGATCCGGGCGCCCGCTTGCGCGCCGCGTGGGGCCCGGCCGGGCTCTACCTGGCGGTTGCCGTGAAGGATCGCCGCTTCGTCACTTGCGCCCCGGATGAGACGAGGTGGTGGGAGAAAGACAGCGTCGAGTTCTGGATCCATGAGACGCAGTACGCCGTGCGCTTCGGCACGTGGGGCGCCAACATCTGGGCCGCGTCTGGAGACGTTCGCGATGCCTCGGTGGACTTCGCGGAGACGGCCGATGGCTACACGGTGGAGGTGCTGATGCCCGCGCGTCTCCTGGGCGCAGCGAAAAGCCCCGGAGGCCTGTTTCGTCTGGCCGTCGGCGTAAACGATGCCGACGACGCGAACGGACGCAAGGCGCAGATTTACTTCCCCGCGTCGTGGCAGCACTCCAACTCCGAGACGTTCGCCATCGCCGTCTTGGGCGATGAAAAGGGCGAGATGCCGCCGGTCGCTGGCGATGCAAAACCAGTGCTCACCCCAGTTTCTGGGAAGCAGGCGCCCGGCACCGCATCCTTCACCGGCAGCGTGCGCACAAAGGGCCAGGAGGTGCCGGTCACCACCACCTTCGCCCTCCTTGGCGACACGCCCGAGCTGCGCATCACCCTGGCCCCCGCCGATCCCGCCGCTCCGGTGGACAAGATGCGCGTCTTGCATCCGCTCGTCCTCGACGACCCGGAGGGCCGCGTTCTGGCAACGCCCTACAATGGCGGCATCGGCATTCCGACCGATGACCTCTCCTGGAGGGGCCGCGAGTGGCGACTGAGTGGGATGCTCGACATGCCGTGGGTAGGCCTCACCGATGGCACGAAGGGCTATCTGCTCCTCTGGGAGCTCCCCCGATCGTGTGATGATGGCCTCGCGCGTCTGGAAGGCGTGCTCGTCGGAGGCAAGACTCTTCTGGCGCCGGCGGCGTGGCATGCAGGCACCAAGGGCACGTTTGCCTACCCCCGGGTGATCCGCTACATCTTCATCCCGGGCGGCGGGCATGTGGCGATGTGCAAGCGCTTCCGCGAATATGCGCGCGAGCATGGCATCCTGAAGACTCTGCGCGAGAAGATGAAGCGCAAGCCGCAACTCGCGCGCCTGGCCGGCGCCCCCGACGTGTGGGGCCGCAGCGACCTGAAGTTCTGCCGCGAGGCGAAGGCCGCCGGGATCGACCGGCTGCTTGTGAACGGCACGCAACCCAAGGCGGATACCGAGGCGATCAAGGCGTTGGGCTACCTCGCCGGACGGTATGACAACTACGAGGATGCCTACGAGGGCGACCCGGGCCATATGGGCGACTTCAAAACAGAGACCGATGGCCTGGTCCTCGCCAACGGCGAGCGAATGAAGGCCTGGCTCACCCACGGCACGCCCCCCAAGCAGTTTATGAAGCGGTGCACAGCGCTCTTCGAGAAGGTGGCGCGCACCTGGATCCCGCGCGAGCTGGAGGCCCACCCGATGAACGCCCGCTTCCTCGACGTGACCACCGCGTGCGGGCTGGCGGAGTGCTATAGCGACCACCACCCACTGAACCGCACCGAAGACCGGCTCGCGCGCCGCCGCCTCGCCCAATACGTGGGCAACGAGCTCGGACTGGTCCTGGGTGGCGAGCACGGGCGCTGGTGGGCCGCCGATCTCTATGATTACTGGGAGGGGATGCAGAGTGGCGGCTTCTACTCATGGCCCGCGGGCTATGTCGGCGAGAAGATTCCCGCAACCCGCGAGGAGATCGGCCAACGTTACCTGGAGTGGGGCCTTGGAGAGCGCTATCGCTATCCCCTCTGGGAGCTGGTTTTCCACGATTGCGTCGTCTCCACGTGGTACTGGGGCGATAGCACCGGCCACCTGATCCAGGCGGCTCCGGAGCTCGGCTACAAGAAGGATGCCTTCAACATCCTCTACGGCACCATCCCGCTCTACTGGGTCAACAAGCCCTACAGCTACCGCTGGGACCAGCCCGAGACGCGGGCGCGCCTGCTGGAGAGCTATCGCAACACCTGCAAGCTGCATGAACAGATCGCGTTCGAGGAGATGGTGAGCCACGCCTTCGTCACCCCCGACCGCGCCGTGCAGACCACGCGCTTCGCCGACGGCACCCAGGTATGGGTGAACTTCGGCGAGAAGCCGTGGACGCTGAAGCGGGACGGCAAGGAGTGGACGTTGCCGCAGTATGGCTTCTACGTGAAGGGGCCGCGCATCGAGCAGTATCGGATCGTGAAGGGCGACGCCCCGAACGGCACCATCACGTGCATCCGCACGCCGGACTACCTCTACGCCGAGGGGAACGTGCCCGGCGCCGTGGAGACGGCCGAGGGCACCGGCGTCACCATCCGCCGCGACGGCCCGGACCGGCTGCGCATCATCCCGGAGCAGGCCACACGGTGGGTCCGCCTGAATCCGAGCGCACTCTTCGCCGCCAGCGCGGAAAAGAAGGCGGCGGCCAGCCCGGGCCAGTGGCGCATCGTCCAGCTCGATGAGGAAGGGAACGCCCTCCGCGTCACCGGCGCCGCGCGGGCCCGGGGTGAGATGCTTGAACTGGCCTCCGAGACGGCCGTTCGGCCCACGCTCCTCCTGGGCCCGAGAGCACTCGCGGGCGTGCCGGAAGTCGTCTTCGCCGAGGCCTCCGCAACGGATATTCCGGTGGTGAAGCAGGGCCAGCCGGCCACGCTCCAATTCCGGCTGGCCAACCACGGGGGAAAGAGCGTCAAAGGGGTGCCCGTAGCCGCCTATCTCGACCGGATCGCCCCCGGGAACCGGGTGGAGATCAGGCGCGTGGACGTCCCGGCAGGCCAAAGCGCCACCGTCACCTTTTCGCTATCGACCGGGCACCGGGATGGGTGGACGCGCTTCCACTTCGAGGTTGGGAACGAGCGCACGGTTACCTACTGCAAGCCAGCCGCGGTCACCGAGCGCGTGGTCTTCATCCAACCGGACTGGACGCAATGGGACACGCACGTCGACCTCCGCGTGGAGATGGGGCCGGTCTCGCGCCGGAACCCGGTCGTGGAGCTCCCGTTCGATCCCGCCGCCGAGCGCGCGAAGCAGGGCCGAAGCGGCCCGGTGGATCTCACCGCCGTGCGCGTGACCCGCGTGGACGTCACCGACCCGCGCCAGGCGCTATGCGAGGCACAGGTGATCACCACCCTGGAGGGCGAGAAGCGACTGGCGTTCCGCGTGCCGGGTACCTTCGAGGCGGGCGCCGTGATCACCTGCCGCGTCTATCTCGACGCGCTGGACCACGAGCATCATGCCAAGCGCCCCATTGGCCATTGGAACGCGGCGGAGACGGCCTACGACAGCCCGCGCTAC
The DNA here is from genome assembly GCA_012512265.1 of Armatimonadota bacterium. GTDB lineage: Bacteria > Armatimonadota > JAAZEB01 > JAAZEB01 > JAAZEB01 > DUUU01. The sequence goes on from JAAZEM010000135.1 coordinate 3,840, forward strand.
CGCGTCCGGTTTATCGAGGGCTACATCCGCGGCGTGGAGCTAAAGCAGCCCGCGGTCACCCTCCTCTCCTCTCTCGGTGTCTCTTCGGCGGATACCGGGTGGGTAAACGAGAGCGGCGAGGTGGAGAGTTTCGAGGTGCTGCAAGACGGCCCGCTCCTCACGCAGGTGCGCGTGAAAAAGAACCTGGCCAAGAACCACTCGTATGACAAGCTCTACTCCTTCTATCCCGACTATTTCGTGGTGACCACGCTCTCGCCCGAGCGTTTTGGCACCATGAGCCGCGCCTACTACCAGGCGAAGTGCCGCTACCAGGATGACAAGGGAAATCAGGCGGAGATCGATGGCAGGGGAGACGCCGAGGGGATCGCGGGCAAGAACCCCAACCCGCAATGGTACGCCACCTGGGGCGAGGGGTGGGGCCTCTCCGGGATTCCGATCACTCCGCACGAGAACGTGAACTACTGGGACGCGGGCAACATGGCCGGTCTTGGCTTCAACACCACGAGCAAGAGCCCCGCTACCGTCGCCTACGTTCTCCATGGCGCCGACGAGCCCAATCTGAAGGCGCCTGACTTCGGGGCGCTGGACCGCGCCCGACTGATGACTCCGGTGGTGGTCCGGCGATGAAGCGGCAGGCAGGCACAACGAAGGCTCGGAGACGAGTGGTGATCATTGGCGGGGGCGCCGCGGGCCTCACGGCGGCCATCGCCGCGGCGCGCGCCGGCGCACGCGTGCAGGTGCTCGAACGCATGCAGCGGGTCGGCAAGAAGATCCTCGCGACCGGGAATGGGCGCTGCAACTTCAGCAACACCGACCTGGGAGTCGAGCACTATCACGGTGCTGACCCGCGGTTTGTTCTGCCCGCCATCCGCGCCTTCGGCCTGGATGAGACGCTGGCGTTCTTCCGAGAGTTGGGCGTCGTGCCCCACGTTGAGGAGCGAGGGCGGATCTTTCCCGCGTCCGGCCAGGCTAGCGCCATCCTGGATGTGCTCCGCCATGAGCTGGAGCACCTAGGGGTGGAGACCCTGTGCGAGATGAACGTCGAGCGCATTGTGAGGGATCCCTCCGGGCTACGCGTCCTATGCGGCGACGGGCGCGCCTTCCCGTGCGACCGTGCCATCGTGGCCGCCGGGGGGAAATCGACCCCCAATCTGGGTTCGAACGGCGGTGGCTTTCGCGTGGCCCAGGCGCTTGGGCACCGTATCGAGCCTCCCTTCCCGGCGCTGGTGCCGGTCAAGCTGGATGCGCCCTTCCTGAAGCAGCTTCAGGGCGTGCGCTTCGAGGGCGAGGCGCAGGTCTTCCTGGATGGCGAGCCAGTCCGGGCCGAGCGTGGCGAGATCCTCTTCACGGAGCAGGGCGTCTCTGGAGTGCCGGTCCTGCAGATCAGTCGCGTCGTCTCGGAGTGGGCGGAGTCTGGGCGCGAGCTCTCGCTCGGGCTCCGCCCCTTCCCCGATTCCACACCCGAGGCCCTGGCAAGCACCATCGCTGGCCGCGTCGCGACGTTTCCCTGGAAACCGGTGGAGGCCAGCTTTATCGGATGGCTGAACAAACGGCTGATCCCGGTGCTTCTGAAGGAGGCAGGGATCTGCGATCTTCAACGCCCGTGCGGAGAATTGAGCGGCAAGGAGATCCAGCGGGTCGCGGCGCTTCTGCACCTGTGGAGGATTCCCTGCGCCGGCGTGCAGTCGTGGATGCAGTCGCAGGTCACCGCGGGTGGCGTCTCCACCCGCGAGATCGACCCTGAGACGCTGGAATCGAAACGGGCGCCCGGCGTGTTCTTTGCCGGTGAAGTGCTAGATATTGACGGCGACAGCGGCGGCTACAACCTCCAGTGGGCATGGTCCTCTGGCCATGTAGCAGGCCGGCTCGCCGCGGTAGCGTGACAAACCTTGACGGAGAAGGTCTGGAATCTGGTATAATGGCAGCGTGGAACCGTCAGGAGAGAATGGCCCTGTTGTTCGCGCCTGGGCAGCGCCGGCGGCCCATCCCTGGGCGTTTCCTCAAAGTTGAAGTGGCATCCCTGACCACCCCGAATTCTTTCTCTTATGGACCATCGCGCTGGCTTAATACTGCTCCGCACTCCGTAGTGCCTGTTTGAGCACCGCCCCCCATGGGCAAGGCAAAACTCGGAGTTGCTCTGCCACCGACATGGATGAGGCCTATGGCAACAGAGGAACAGACGCCACTGGATCGGGAGATCGAACTGTCTCGTGATGTCGGCCCACAGCCTGAGAGCCAGCCGGTGGCGAAGCAGCAGGGCGCCGAACATGGGTCCGCATCAAGCGAGGAATGCTATCGCAGCCTGGTGGAACTATCGCCGACGATGATCGCCGTGCACGACTCGCGGTTTCTATACATCAACCAGGCAGGCGTGCACCTTCTTGGCGCCGCCAACGCGGATGAGATCGTGGGTACCCCCGCTCTTGAGAGCATCCACCCCGAGGATCGGGAGGTGGCCCGAGCTTACGCCGAGCAAGCGCTACGCGAAGGCAAGCCCACGCCCTGGGTGGAGCAGAAGCTCCTCCGCCGTGATGGATCCGTTGTCGAAGTTGAGGCGCTCTGGACGCCGATTCTCCATGAGGGCCGGCAAGAGCTCGTGGTGCATGTGCGCGAGATCACCGCTCGCAAGGAGATCGAGCGAGCAATGCAACGCCAGCAGCGACTGTTGGACGCCATCTTCGATAACATTCTCGCCCACGTCGCCTATATGGACCGTGACTTCAACATCGTCCGAGTCAATGCCACCTACGCCCAGGGAAGCGGCCACACTGTTGAGGAGCTCATCGGGCGCAACCACTTCGTCCTCTTCCCCAATGAGGACAACCAACGCATCTTCGAGCGGGTGCGCGATACCGGCCAGGAATATATCGCCCGTGCCAAGCCGTTCATATACGCCGACCAACCGGAACGCGGCGTCACCTATTGGGACTGGTGGCTCCGGCCGATTGCCGGGCCCATGGGAGAAATCGAGGGGTTGGTCCTCTCGCTCGTCGATGTCACCTCCGCCGAGAGAGGGCGCCGGGAGGTGGAGCGACTGAACGCGGAGTTGCAGGAGGTCAATGCCACCAAGGATCAGTTTCTCGCCGTGCTCTCGCACGAGCTGCGCAACCCGCTCGCGCCCATCCTGGCGGGCGTGCTCACTCTCCGCCAGCGAATGCCGGATGACGAGCGCGTCCGGCGCACCATCCAGCTCATCGAGCGCAATGTGAAGCTCCAGACGCGCCTCGTAGATGACCTCCTGGATCTCTCGCGCATTGCCCGCGGACAGCTGCAGTTCCACCACGCGCACGTTCTCCTGGACCGCGTGGTCAAGGCCGCCGTGGAGGATCAGCAGGGCGAGGCGCAGAAGGCGGGCCTCTCGATGAAGGTGGACACCACGCCGGGGCTCACGGTGATAGGCGACTTCGGCCGGCTCCAGCAGGCCGTGCTCAACCTGCTCACCAACGCCATCAAGTTCAGCCAGCGCGGCGGGCATATCCATGTGATGACCCATGCCCCCGACGCGCAGCATGCGCGGATCGTAGTCGAGGACACCGGCATCGGCATCGCTCCCGCCCTCATTGACCGCATCTTCGAGATGTTCCGCCAGGGCGCGGCGGTGGCGGGGCACCAGCGCACGGGAATGGGGATTGGCCTCGCGCTCGTCAAATCGATCATCGAGCAGCACAATGGTCGCGTGTGGGCCGAGAGCGAGGGCCCCGGCAAGGGCAGCCGCTTCACCATCGAATTGCCGCTCGTATCGGATTCCTCACAATCAGAAGCTGCTCAGGGAGGGGAGACCCCGCACCTGTCCACAGAGACCATCCCCGAGTGAAGCGAGGGGCGCGGTCCGGCCCTTTCCCGGGGCAGGAATCGTGAGCGCGCCAGGGGAGTGCGCCCTCCCCTCGTCGAATCAGATCGGGCCGGCCACATTCGCCCGTCACACGAGGGGAAGATACGCATGGACTACATCAACGCGATCAGTAACGACCTGCGCGCGCTGGGCATCCGGAGTGGCGACGTGATCCTCGTCCACTCCTCTCTCCGATCCCTGGGCTTTGTGCCCGGCGGGCCGGAAACGGTGATCCGCGGCCTGCTGGCCGCCGTGGGGGAGGAAGGCACGCTGCTGTTGCCCGCCCTAAGCTACCGGCAGCAGCCGCACCACATCCACGACACCCGCCATTCCCCCTCCAACGTCGGGGCCATTCCAGAACACTTCCGCCTGCGCGAGGGCACGGAGCGCAGCCTCCACCCCACCCACTCTATCTGCGGGGTGGGTCCGGCAGTCGATGCCCTCTTCCAAGACCACCCGCTCGACACGACGCCCTGCGGGCCGCACTCGCCCTTGAACCGGATGATCGACCTCGGCGCGAAGATCGTCATGCTCGGCTGCGGCCTGCGCCCGAACACCACGATGCACGCTCTAGAGGAGTATGTGGTCCCGCCCTATCTCTTCGGGCCAGAGTGCGAGTATACCATCACCGATGCCGAAGGGCGCACCTATCGCAAGGTCTACACGCGCCATGGCTTCCAGGGATGGGCGCAGCGGTATGACCGCGTGCGCGAGTTGCCGCGCACCGATTTCCTCACCGCCGGCTACGTCCTCGAAGCCGAAACCTTCATCCTCGAAACACAGCCGCTGCGTGAGGCCGTCCTGGCGAAGCTGCGCGAGAACCCGCTCTTCTTCGTCGATCGCGTGCCGGCATAGCGTGCCGGGCAACACTGCCTCTCCGGAAGGAGGTCGCTATGAGACGATGGGCTGTCATCCTCTTTGCAGCACTCGCGGCGCTCGCTTGCCGCGAGATGGGCGCGGCGCCCCTGCCACAGCGCTGGGTCTACGCCTCCAACTCGCTCGGAAGCGACGAACAGGTGGCGCAACTCGAGCAGATCATCAACACCGCGGCTGATCATGGTCTCAACGGCCTGCTCCTCTCCGCGGGGTTCGACTCGCTCGGGCGGAAGCAGCCGGACTACTTCCCTCGCCTGGAGCGGATCAAGGCGCTGTGTAAGCGCCGCGGGATCGAGCTGATCCCGATCCTCTTCTCGGCCGGCTATGGCGGTGGGGTTTTGGGCTACGACCGCAACCTGGCCGAGGGTCTTCCTGTTGTCGACGCGCCTTTCGTGGTGAAAGGGGGCGAGGCGCGCATCGAGAAGGACCCCGCCTGCCAGATTGCCAACGGCGGCTTCGAGGAGTGGGACGGCAATCGCCTGAAAGACTTCGTCTTCCACGATAAACCGGGCGAGATCTCGCACCCCGATCGTGATGTGGTGCATGAGGGGAAGAGCTCCATCCGCCTGGAGCGCTTTGGCGAGCTCAGTCCGGAGCACGGGCACGCCCGGATCTGCCAGGAGATCACCGTCCGGCCCCACCGGCAGTACCGCCTCCAGTTGTGGGCGAAAACCCAGGACTTGGAGCCGGCCGGCGCTTTCCGCGTTCAGGTCTACACCGAGAAGGGCGTGCTCGCGCCGGTGGATGTCCACCTGCCCTCCACCAGCGACTGGCGCCGCGTCGAGATGACCTTCAACAGCGGTTCCTGGTCGAAGCTGCGCGTCTATGCCGGGCTGTGGGGTGGCAAGCGTGGCACGCTCTGGCTGGATAGCCTGAGCCTCGAGGAGTTGGCGCTCTACAACGTGCTCCGCCGGCCCGGCACGCCCATCACCGTGCGGAGCGCCGACGGCGCGACCACCTACGAGGAGGGAAAGGATTACGCCCCCATCGTCGACCCGGATCTGCTGCGCGCGCACAAAGACCCTGCCGGGCTGGCGCTGCGCCTGCTCCCCGGATCACGCATCCGTGAGGGCGACCGCCTCCTCGTGAGCTACTATCACGCCCAGCCTATCCACCGGGGCCAGGTGACGATCTGCATGTCCGAGCCAAAGGTCTATGATATCTGGCGAGAAGAGGCACGCCTGGTCCAGCAACATCTGGCGCCAGCCCGGTGGTTCCTCAGCATGGATGAGGTCCGCGCTGGCGGCACCTGCCGGGCCTGTAAGGAGCGCGGGCTCTCGATGGCCGAGATCCTCGGCGACTGTATCACCCGGCAGGTGAAGCTGATCCGGGAGGTCAACCCGAAAGCCGAAGTTTACATCTGGTCCGACATGCTCGACCCGAAGCACAACGCCCGCAGCAACTACTATCTGGTGGAGGGCGACTACACTGGTTCGTGGGAGTATGTGCCCAAGGATCTGATCATCGCCTGCTGGCACTACGGAATCCGCGACGAGAGCCTGAAGTTCTTCTCCGAACACGGCTTCCGCACCCTGGGCGCCGCCTACTACGATGGCGATGACCTGGAAAACTGCAAGGGGTGGCTCGAGTCGCTGCGGCGCACTCCAAACGCCGTGGGGATTATGTACACTTCCTGGAGGAACAAGTACGCGCTTCTGGGGCCCTTCGGCGACCTGGTATCGCGGTAACCCGGCCTGGCCTGGCCAGGCTTCCCGGCATACCGTCCGGGGCTGGCGGGGGAACGCGCCGCCAGCCCCAACTTCTGTTTGCTACAGGTTGTTCCAGGGCTTCTGGACCGGCACCGACAGGTAGGCCGCGTTCAGGGTGGCCACCGGCACGTACTTCACGTGGCCGTCGTAGTAGCAGACGTTCACGCCATCCATGTGCGGAACGGTATCGACGCCCGGGCGCCAGCGCCTCCCCTGGATGCACGTCTGGCCGTCCGTGCATCCGGTGCAGCCGGTAGCATTCCACTTCACCGAGCTCGCCCGCCAGTCCACAAAAATCAGGAGCTCCGAGGGGCTGTTGATCGTGGCAGCCGAGTTGCGGGCGAAGCAGTAGCTGTAGGCGTAGTGCGAGCCATCGCCGATATCGAAGCACTTTGGAGGCGAGTCCGACCGGGAGGGGCAGCGCAAGACGCCCGTGTTCTTTAGGTAGGGGGAAACCAGGCGTGTCCAATAGACACGGTTGGGCGCTGTGCCCACGTCACGCGGCATTCCCCTCTCGTCATAGTCTTGGAGATACATCGCGAACGCTATGCCCAGCTGCTTCAGATTGCTCTGGCACGTTGCCTTGCGCGCGTTCTCCCTCGCCCTCGCGAACACGGGGAAAAGGATCGCCGCGAGGATCGCGATAATCGCGATAACCACGAGCAGCTCGATCAAGGTAAACCCTCGTCTTTTCGACATCGTCGTTCCTTTCCAGACGGGCGCCGAAGCCGCTGCCGATAGGAGCAAGCCGGTCTTCGCGATGCCCGTGCTCTGTGAGACCGGGGTCCAGCGCGATCCGCTCGTTCCCATTATAGCAGCCCCCACGGGGAGCGTCAACGCACCACCCGCCTATGCTAAAGCGGCCCTTGTCTCCCTCGTGAAGGAAAGCGCGCGCCCGCCGCAGAAGTGGCGCGGTGAGCCGCCCGGAGGAGACACCACCGCGCCGGCGGGCAAGGAGGAGGAAGCATGCAGAAAGAGACGATGGAGCGGTTTCCGCCCCAACGCGTAACGCTCAAGAACGGCAAGGAGGTCACCATCCGGCCACTGCTCCCGGAAGACGGTGAGGCCCTGGCCGCGTTCTATGCGAGCGTGCCCCAGGAGGACTACCGCTTCTACTGCCCGCATCCGCTCGACCGCGAGCATGCCCTGGCCAACGCGGCGAAGGCGTTCAGCCCGCTGGAGGTGGTCCTCGTCCTGGAGCCGGAGCCGGGCCGCATCGGGGGCTACACCTGGTACCGCTGGAAGGCGCCGAACGCCGAGCGGAGCACCTTCGGCATCTGCGTCGGGCGCGCGCTTCAGGGCACGGGCGCCGGGCGCGCGCTCATGAAGCGGCTGATGGAGATCGCCGCCGAGGTCGGCCCCCCGATCATGTGCCTGACGGTGCAGAAGGCCAACCCGCGCGCCGTGGCGCTCTACCAAAGCATGGGCTTCCGGATCGTGCGCGAACAGATGCGCGCGCCAATGGCCGATGGCCTCTTCCCCTCGGAGCCGGAGTACGCCATGGAGCGCGTGAATCGTCCAACGTAATCCTCTGCCAGCCCGCGGGGGCGGGTGGATTGCGCGCTCATGGCTTTGGCCCCTCCTCCGCGGGCGGCGGAATCTCTGTCAGCCCAAGGGCATCGAGGTCGTGGAGCATCGCCGGCAGGAAGCAGGTGCCCTGGGTGAACCCCTTGCCGAAGTCGCTGATGTTCGACCGGTGCATGAAGGCCGCGGTCGCCTGCTTCAGGAGCTCGCGGTTCTTGTGTTCCGGGTCGACGAGGCAGGCGTAGGCAAGCCCATCCCCGACGAGGCTGATCGTCCAGTTCTGGCCTCGCGTGATGAAAGTCTTACACTCGGAGTAGGCGAAGCCCGCGTGCTCGGGAACGTACGTCTCGCGCCACAGGAAGTCTGCGTTGCGCCGGATGGCGTTCTTGATCTCCTCGCGCGGCTGCGCCCGGTCGTACATCTTCAGCCCATGCAACAGCACGCCGGTCATGAACGGCTTGCATCCCCAGCAGCGCGGCTGGTGCTTGCACTCATTCGGGTCGAGGAAATGACCCCAGCCGCCACGCTCGGGATGCTGCGTCCACAGTACCGAATCCGCGATGAGGCGCGCGGCGTTGAGATAGGCCGGGTTGCCATCCACGGTGTAGGCACCCATCAGCCCGATCAGGGGCCAGCCAGCGTTGCGCTCGGCATAGTAGCGGAAATCCGTGGTGCTCAAGGCGAAGCGGTCCGCGATCTTCCGCCCTGTCTCCAGGAACCGCCTCTCACCCGTCAGCGCATAGAGAGTGAAGTGGCCCTGCGCCCAGGTGTGACCGCTGTCGCGCGGCCCGCGGTTGAAACCGCCCATCCCCTTCCACGTCTCGGGGAAGTAGCCACCCGTATGCCCGGTGCAGTGGGTATAGACCTGGCCCACCAGGTTCGGGTTGGCGGCGGCGTGAATCGTATCGACATCCGCGTTGTGCCGCTCGGCCTGCTCGGCGCGCCAGAGCATCTCCAGGTTCCCGGTGCGGGCGAAGTTGGCCGCCAGCGCCCACTGCGTGTCGTACTCCACGTTGCCCCAGTTCCAGCGGCGCTCGCCGAACCAGTCGCCGTAGTTGAGGAAGCCGTACTCGCGCTCCATCTCGCGGCGCGCGAGGAACTTCGCGAACGCCTCGTCCAGCTTGCGCTCGTAGACCTCGAACTTGCCTTTCGCGCGCGGCACCATCGGGCCAAACGCGCCGCTGGCGCAGTACCATTCGGGCGTGCACGCCGCGAAAAGCGGGTGTTGCCAGTGCGCGCCCGAAAGATACCGGCCATTTTGAACCTCGGGGGCGAAATCCACGGCTAGCTCGGTCGTCACGCGCACGCCGGTGCGAATCTTGTAGCGCCCTTCGTCGCACCAGAAGTAGAGCTTGTTGATCTCATCCTCGCTGGCGCCAGCATACACGTCGTGCGGAAGCTCCGGGAGGAGATCCACCACGATCCCTCGCTCGTCCGCGCCAATCGCCTTCGGGTAGAGCTGCCAGAAGTCGCGCACCGCAATGGCGAGCGCGCTCTCCGCGCCCGAAGCGAGGATCCACCCGGCAGCCCGCCGGCCCTCGCGGCCATCCGCGGTGAAACGGTCGTCGCGGTCCTGCAGCAGCCGGCTGCCAAACCGGAGGGGAATGGAGCCATCCTCGGTCCCGCAGGCCACGCGCCAGCCAGCCAATTGGGCAGGCACGCGCGCGCGAAGCCCCTGGAACCGGGTCATCTCCGGCTCCATCACGTCGTTTTCCAGGGTGAAGGCCACCTGCACGGCGGGCCGGCCCGCGTGGAAGTGCATCCGGCAGAGGTAGCGCATGAAGCCCTCGCCGTTGCGATTGACGAGCTTCCCGCGCACGAAGACGACCGCGCGCACGGGGCCCTGCTCCTCAATCAGCACCTGGTCCGGAGGCGCGAGCGCCGAGGAGTAGATCGTGCCTTTCTCGTCGATGATCTCGAAGCCGCCTTCGCCCGCCGCCGCGCTCCCCACGCGCTTTCCATTCAAGGTCACCTGCGCGAACGGGGCAAACCCGCCCGCGTCGAGAGTCAGCTCCAGCGGCCCGGTGTTCACGGTGACGGGCAGCGCCGCTTCCCCAACCACCCCCTCGCCTGCCTGGGGCCGCGAGGCTGTCACTCGGATCGGGTTCGGGGTGGTGCTCCCAGGAGTGCCGCACTCCAGGGTATAGGAGGTGCTCTTGCCTGGGGTGGTGCTTGCCAGGAAGCTCACCTGCAGCCACTTCACCGTGCCGCTGGCCGGCCACCAGGCGAGCGCCTGGAACTGCGCGGGAACGCTCTTGCCGCTGGCATCGAGGAGGCGACACCGCTGGGGATCGCGCAAGAGCCCCTCCGGCAGCGGCACGCCGGAAGTCACGGGCCAGGCGGCGCGCGCCCGGTCCGTGGGTTCCTGCACGCTCAGCGGAATCCGCGCGGGCGTCTCTCTCGCGGGGGTGCGGATCCCGTGCTCCGCGCGGTGCCGCTCGGGATCCCGCCAGACGGTATAAGTCGCCTTGGCGCTCTGAGCTTCGTATTCTTCCTGGCGTGGCTCCTCGCACCGGATCTCCAGCCGGTAGCCCGGGGCACGCAGCTCAGCCGGGAGCATGAAGTAGTGGTTGTTGACGGGCCCCCGGCCCTCGTCGAACGTTCCCTCCTGGGGAGGCGCGCCGGCGCCGATGGCCGTGTAGCGCGCGCTCGCCGTCGCCGGGCGGTTCGTCGTGAAGGCGATCATCACGCGCCCGGGGCGCTCTCCCGGCTCGTCGGGAAGGTGCCAGGCCGTCAGATTGCTGATGGCAAGCGGCGGCACCTTCGGTTTTTCGGCCAGCAGGCAAACGCTATGGAAGCGCACGGGCCCGCTGTGTTTCGCCGTCGCGACCCGGATCGGCTGTCCTTTGGAGAGGCGGACCGGGCGTTCGGTGTAGTGGAGCACCTCCCGGCCCGCGCGCGAGCTTCCGACAATGGTGCCCAGCTTGCGCTCGCCCGCCCACACATCGAGGCCCTCGAGGGCAGACGTGGCGTCGCGCAGGATGAGCCCGATGTAATAGCTGCCGTCTCGCGGGCACTTCCAGATCACGCTCTCGCCCGGTTCCCCCTGGCCATCGAAGTCATCGCTCATCAGCAGGGTGTAGCCGGTCACCTCCGCGTCGCGCGGGCGGAGGCGCACCGTGCGCCGGTCCTGCCAGAGGCTGTAAGCCAGCTGGGCGAAATCCGGGAGGGTAATCGATTCGAAGCCTTCCGGGCGGGGATACGGCAGCTCGGGAGGAGTGCGGTCTGGATTGAGCGGTACTTGTACCATGATCCACTCCGTCGTATCGCTATCGGTCGCGGGGTTGCGCAGGTGGCTCAGGATGTGCATCCGGAAACGGGTTTTTCCGTCCACCACGCGCATCTTGACGTCATCGCAGATGTAGACGGCGTTGCCCTGAACAATCGCGCGCACGGGGATTGCCGGCGAGACGCGCACGGCAGGGTTCAAGATACGCGGGTCGCTCTTGGCATCCACGAAGCTGTACATCACGTCCACGCCGCGCGCCCACTCCGTGTCCTGGCGGCCGGTCGTGCGGTCGTCATCGAGATCGGCATAGAGGTGCAGGATGGTGCCCGTCGCGGGGTAGTCGTCGTGGAAGGTGATCTTCCAGACATAGCGGTCGCCGCCCGCGTGCGCGAAGAAGACCTTGTCGACATCGGGCGCCTTGCCATCCGCGCGGATGGTGGTGTCGCCGACGCCGCGCGCTCTATCGTCGATGAGAAGCTGTAGCTCCTCGCTCCGGTTCGGGTCCGTGCCCAGCTTCACCTCAATCTCGTCGGGGAGGCCGTCGCCATCCCGGTCCTGGGCATCGGCCACGCCGGGCAGAAGCGCCAGCCCCAGAAGAAGCGCACACAAGGTTTTCCCAAACACCTTACTCACCTCTCACTCCTCCAACACTGCGGCGTTCCCGCGCCGCCGGTCTTCTGTCGGGAGCTCCCTGTCGGCCAGGGCGAGCGTTTGTGCGTGTATTCTCTGGAGAGCGCCCGGTTCCTTGTCTGGATAGGAAGCCGCGCTGGCTACCTCCATCGACGGGGAGGTTTCCCGACACGCCTTTTCTAACAGGAGAGCCCCCCTTCCCCGGCGAAGTAGCCATCGGCAAGGCACGGAGGCAGCGGATGCGGATATCCTGCGCGGGCATCCGCCGGCCGACGATGCCATCCGGGCGACGCCCTTCCGGAGGAAGCGCGGCCACGAAGGGCGACGGATTATGAAGAACGCAGAGGAAGAGGCAAGAGCGGCCCGCGCCCCGGCGTTTCCGGCGCGCGGCCCAAACGCTTCCGGGATCCCAACGGTTTTCCCATCGTCTCCTCCTCTGCTTGCAGAAGGGAACGGATCATGGCAACGCTCAACGTAGCGATTCTTGGCCAGGGGCGCAGCGGGCGCGACATTCACGGCGCCTACCTCTCGAAAAACCCCGAGCACTTCCGAATCGTGGCGACCGTCGATCTCATTGAAGAACGGCGCCAGCGCTCGGCGAAGGAGTATGGCTGCGACGTCTACGCCGACTACCGCGAATTGATGAAGCGGACCGATATCGACCTGGTGGTGAACGCGCTCCCGAGCCACCTGCACGTTCCGGTGACGCTCGAGTTTCTGAAGGCGGGATTCAACGTCCTGTGCGAGAAGCCGCTCGCGCACACCGTGGCCGACGTCAACCGGCTGATCGCCGCGTCGCAGCGCTCCGGCAAAGTCCTCGCTGTCTTCCAGCAGTCGCGCTACGCGCCCTACTTTGTCCAGATCCAGAAGGTGATCGCCTCGGGCGTGCTGGGGCGCATCGTCCAGATCAACATGGCGTGGAACGGCTTTGCGCGGCGCTGGGACTGGCAGACGCTGCAGCGGATGAATGGCGGCAACCTGCTTAACACCGGTCCGCACCCGCTCGACCAGGCGCTCCACCTCTACGGCGAGGGGATGCCCAAGGTCTTCTGCCGCATGGATCGAGTCAACACCTACGGCGACGCCGAGGACCACGTGAAGCTGATCCTGACCGGCGACGGTCACCCGCTGATCGACCTCGAGATCTCGTCCTGCGCCCCCTTCCCGGGCTTCCTCTACGACATCTACGGGAGCCGGGGCGGCCTGCGCGCCACGATGACCAGCGTCGAGTGGAAGTATTTCGTGCCGGAGGAAGCGCCTGAGCAGAAGCTGATCGTAGACCCGCTTTCCAAGCCGGACGGCACGCCCGCCTACTGCAGCGAGCAGCTCCCCTGGCGCGAGGAGAAGTGGACTCCCAGCGAGGCGGATGGCGGCGCGTTTACGACGGCGACGGGCGGCCTCTACGGCCAGCTCTACCGCACCCTGACGACGGGCGTACCCCTGGAGGTGACGCCGCAGCAGGTGCGCCGGCAGATCGCCGTCATCGAGGAGTGCCGCCGCCAGAATCCCCACATCTACTAAAGGCGCCGGCCTATCCGGGGGATGGGCGCCCGGCCCATCCCCCTTGATCAACCCGCGCCGCCCCGCTCCTGCCCTCAAGGACGGCACGCGGGAGAAGGAAGCCTTCATCCTGGGCGAAACCTGAGTGACAAGGGGATGCCCGCAGGATCCGGCGCACGCCGGACAGTCTCTGGCGTGCTCCCCTTCAGGAAGGAGTCGTCCATGTCCCAGCTCCGTATCGCTCTGCTGCAGCTGGCCGCCTGCGGCGCGGATCTCGCCGCCAACCTGGAAAAGGGCGAGGCGTTCTGCCGTCGTGCTGCAGCCCAGGGCGCCGATATCGCCCTCTTCCCGGAGATGTGGAGCATCGGCTACACCTTCTTCAACCCGGAGACGCCCGGCGACCATGAGCGCTGGACCGGGCTCGCCGTTGGTCCGGACGACCCCTTCATCACGCATTTCCGCGCGCTCGCCCGCGAGTTGGGAATCGCCATCGCGCTGACCTACCTGGAGCGCTGGCCCGGCCGCCCGCGCAACACCGTCTCGGTAATCGACCGCCGGGGCGAGATCCTCCTCACCTATGCCAAGGTACACACCTGCGAGTTCGACGTGGAGCGCCACTGCACGCCCGGCGAGGAGTTTCCTGTTGCCACGCTCGAGACAGCCGCCGGGCCGGTGCGGGTGGGGTGCATGATCTGCTTCGACCGCGAGTTCCCCGAGAGCGCGCGGATCCTGATGCTCAACGGCGCGGAGATCATCCTCGTGCCAAACGCCTGCGGCCTGGATACCCACCGGCTGATGCAGTTTCGCACCCGGGCATTCGAGAACATGGTGGGCCTGGCGATGGCCAATTACGCCGCACCGCAGGAAAACGGCCACTCTATCGCCGTGGATGCCGTCGCCTATCCGGAGATCGACGGCGAGCCACGCGACACCCTGATCGTGGAAGCGGGAGAGGCCGAGGGGATCTACCTGGCGACCTTCGATCTTGAGCGCCTGCGCGCCTATCGGGAGCGCGAGGCGTTCGGCGATGCCTACCGCCGCCCAAGGCTCTACGGCCGGCTGGTGGAAACGACCGTTTACCCGCCATTCATCCGCGGTGATGCGACCCGCTGACAGGAGGAGACGCCGATGTTCAAAACGCTTGCCGCCATTGGGCTTCTGCTCTGCGCGCTGGCATCCCCAGCCGCGGCAGCCAACCTCGTCCTCGTAGAAGATGGCCAGGCGCGGGCGCAAGTGGTCATTCCGGACGATGCGAGTGACCGCGTGCGGGATCTCGCCGGTGACTTCGCGCGCGTCCTCGCGCGGATGAGCGGCGCCCGGCTCCCCGTGGTGAAGGAATCGGTTAGCGATCCGACCCAGGCGCGTGTCCTGATCGGTGCGTGCCGGGCATCGGCGGGCCTGGATGCGGATCCGGGCGCCATCCGAGGCGATGAAGCGTACGCCGGCTACGTGATCGCGTGCGACGGGAAGAACCTGGTGCTGCGCGGGAACACGCTGGCCGGCACGACGAACGCCGTCTATGGCTTCCTCCAAGATGAATTAGGAGTACGCTGGTTCCTGCCCACGGAGCTGTTCGAGGTGGTGCCAACGCGGCGGACAGTGGCGGTTCCCGAGATGCGCCGAGTGGTCACGCCGAGCTTCGTCTGCCGTCTGGGAAGCGCGTCGTGGAACCCCGAAGCGCTGGCGTGGAGCCGGCGCAACCGCTGGGATACCCATGAGGGCGGCTGGGAGATCCCCTACGCCGCGGGCTTCCGCCATTGGATGTATGCCGTCTTCCCCCCGAGCAAATATGGCAAGAGCCACCCGGAGATCTACCCGCTGATCAACGGCAAGCGCGCCATCCCCTCGAAAGATGGCGAGCAACTCGCCCAGCCTTGCACCGGCAACCCGGAGACGGTACGGATCGCGATCGCGGAGGTAAACGCCTATCTCGATGCCCACCCGGAGTGCCACACCTACCCCTTCGGGATCAACGACAACAACACATGGTGCGAGTGTGACCTCTGCAAGGCGCAGGACGTAGAGCGGCCGCTCTACCGCGGGCGCAAGATTTACTCCGACCGCTGGTACACCTTCGTCAACGCCGTGGCCCGCGGGGTCCGCGCCCGGCACCCGGACAAGCTCATCGGTTGCTTCGCCTACGCGGGCGTCGAGCTGCCGCCTCTCCGGATCGAGCGGATGGAGCCGAACGTCTTCATCAACCTCACGCAGGATACGGCGCAGTACTTCGACCCCGCCTATCGCAAGGTCGATTACGACCTCATCCGCGCGTGGCAGCAGAAGTGTGACCACGTGGGCAAGTACGACTACTACGGCCTGGGGGCGCTGGCGCCTCGTGCCTTCCCCCACCTGCTTGCCCGCGATTTGAAGGCAATCCACGCGATGGGCGTGCGCGCCTTCCACAGCGAGCTCTATCCCTACTGGGCACACATGGGCCCGATGCTCTACGTGGCCAGCCGGCTCCTCTGGGACGTCCGGCTCGACCCCGACCGGCTGTTGCGCGAGTTCTACTCCGCTTTCGGGCCCGCCGCGGGCGAGATCCGGGCGTTTTACGAAACGCACGAGGCGGCGTGGATGAGCCAGAAGACCGGGAAGTGGTTTGGCGGGATCGGCAGCGCCGCGGAGCAGATGGATTTCTACACGCCAGCCCGAGCGGCACGCGCCGCGGAGCATCTGCGCCGCGCGAAAGCCCTGGCCACTGACGAGACGACCCGGGCGCGCGTCGACTTCATCGCCCGTAGCTACGCCTATCCGGACCTCCTCCTGCGCGGTTGGACCACCGCCCGGGCCATTGGCGAGGCCGCGCCACGCCGCCCGGCGGAAGCCAGGGCGCTCGCCGGGCGCGTGGAGACGCTCCTCGAGGCATTGGATGGCGAAGAGACGTCGTGGAAGAAGAGCATCGCCGACGACCCTCTCGCAGACCGGTGGTATCAGAATGGCGGGCGCCCGCAAATACGCAGCCAGTGGCGCTCGAGGGTCCAGACCGCTATGCTGGACGGGCTGCATGCCCTGGCAAGCTGGGAGAAGAGCCCCGCGGGCCAGAAGGCCGCGCCTGAGACGCGCGCGCTGTTCGACCGGATCGCCGCGCACCCGCAGGCGGGTTTCCTCTGGAAGGCGATGCGGGGCACGCTGGCGCTCGGCCCCAACCTGCTCCCCAACCCGGGGTTCGAGGAGGCGAAGGGGGGTCAGCTCGGCCCGACCGGCCCCGATTGGAAGAGCACCAGCGCGGCGGCCGGCTGGAGCACCTGGCAGGAGAACCCGCACGAGGGCCGCTTCTTCCTCGACACGAACGAGAAACATGGCGGGAACGCCGCGGGCGCTTTCCAGGGCGGCGGCTGCCTCTGCTACATCACCACGGTGCCAATCGAGACGGGCAAGCGCTATCTTGCCCAGGTATGGGTCCGCAAGCCGGTCGCGCGCGAGGGCACCGCGGTCGCGCTGGAGATCCGCTGGAATGACGCCGCCGGGCGCTGGTATAACGGCGCCGCGAACCTGCGCCTGGATGCCCGGAAGGCCGGCGTCTGGGAGCAGCTGCAGATCCCCTTCATGGCGCCCCCGGGCGCCGCGCGCGTCGTCATCCTCCTCACCGGCTACGGGATCGAGAAGGAGGACGTGGTCCGCTTCGACAACGCCTTCCTCGGCGAAGCCAGAGAGTGATAGCCTATCGGAGGGGCCGGCGCTGGCGGCTATACCACAGATGAAGGGGACGGATGGGCTGGACGCGCCCGTGATTGCGGGCCATGCCCGCGCGTGGCGGTACATCCCCGCGCTGCTTGTGAGCAAAGCCCTGCCAGGCTGGGTTGATCTACACTCCCAGGTGACCTGGAGCAGCGGGGATGGGACGGGGAGTCCCGAAAGGGCTTTGCCGGGTAGCAGCGCGGAGCTTCGAGCTCCGCGCGCCCGGCTGTTCGCCCTGCCCCAGCGGAAACGGATGGGCTAGGCATGCCCGCCCGGGGTTGCGCGCTCCATCCGGGGGGCACCGTGAGACGCGGTGCGGTAGCTCCCCTTCCCTGGCGCCGGCGATGAGCCAAAGGGTAGGGAAGGAGCCGGGGGGCAGGGAAAGAAGCCGTCGGTCCGGGCGATTGCCCGCGCGTTCCTGCGGGGGCGGCAGGAGCGCACCGCCGGTCGGTGAACGTGGATCAGGAACAGCCGCGGAATGGGCGGCGAGCGCGATGGAGGGGCCGCGCCTGTTTGCCTGACCCGGGAGGGAACGTTCGATGCAGCGTGCTTTTCGGACATTACTGCTCACGGCCTGCGCGATCCTCTGGTTGACCATTCAGCCCGTTGCCGCCGCGCCGATCGAGTTCCACGTGGCGCCGGGCGGCAACGACAAGGCGGCAGGGACCGCCAAAGCGCCGTTCCGCACGCTCGCGCGCGCCCGCGATGCGATCCGGGCGCTCAAGCGTGGCAAAGGCCTCCCCGAGGGTGGCGCGCGCGTGATCCTCCACGGCGGGGTTTATCGGCTGGAGGAGCCGTTCACGCTCGGGCCGGAAGATTCCGGCACGGCGAAAGCCCCAATCATCTACATGGCGGCGCCCGGCGAGCGCCCCGTGATCTCGGGGGGACGCATCATCCGTGGCCTACGCAGGCAGGCCGATGGGTCGTGGTCGGTCACGCTTCCCGAGGCCGCCGGGCACAGGTGGGTTTTCCGCCAGCTCTTCATCAACGGCCGACGCTACATCCATGCCCGCTCGCCCAACGACGGCCAGTTCTACATCGTGCGCAGCGTGCCAGATGAGAACGATCCGAACCGCAAAGCGAAGGATCGCTTCGCCTTCCGGGGGAACGATATTCAACCGTGGCCCAACCTCTCTGACGTTGAGATCCGCGTCACTTTCAGCTGGAACGATGGTCACTTCCCGATCCAGGCGGTTGATACGGAAAACCGGATCGTCACTCTGGCCGGGCCGGCGGTGTGGGAGCTTCCCAAGCCGGGGATGCCCACCTGCGGCTATATCGTGGAGAACCATCCGGGCGCGTGCGACGCCCCCGGCGAGTGGCAACTGAACCGCGAGACAGGCGAGCTCCGCGTCATCCCGTTCGAGGGCGAGGACCTGAGCGATGCGGAGGTGATCGCGCCCGTCATTGAGTGCCTGGTCCTTGCTAAGGGCGACCCCGAGAAGGGCCGGTACGTGGAGCACGTTCGCTTCCACGGGCTCAGCTTCCAGCACGCCGCGTGGCACCTGCCGCCGGACGGCTTCTCCACGCCACAGGCCGCGTGCAAGCTCGGCGCTGCCCTGGAGTTTCACGCCGCGCGCCATTGCGCCGTCACCCGGTGCGAAGTCGCCTGCGTCGGGCGCTACGCGATCTGGTTCGATCTCGATTCCTCCTACAACGAGATCCGCCGGTGCCACCTCCACGACCTGGGCGCCGGCGGCGTGCGCATCGGCGACGCGGAGCGCCCCGCCGGATACGAGCGGGTCGCCCACCACAACGTGGTCGACAACAACTTCATCCACAACGGCGGGCACATCCACCCGGGCGCCACCGGCATCTTCATGGCCTACGGGCACAACAACGTCTTCTCGCATAACGAGGTCTCCGACCTCCGCTACACCGGCATCTCGCTCGGCTGGACGTGGGATATCGTCTATTCGGGCACGCGCGAGAACATCGTCGAGTATAACCACGTCCACCATGTGATGCGCGCGCTGGAGGACGGCGGCGGCATCTACAGCCTCGGGCTCACTCCCGGCTCGGTGATCCGCAACAACCTGGTTCACCACGTTGGCTCGTCGATCAACCCGGTTGGCCACGGCATCTACATCGACGGCGGCAGTTCTGGGCTACTGGTGGAGAACAACATCTGCCACGACTGCAGCGATGGCGGCATCCGGATCCAGCACGGCACGTCGTGCATCACCGTGCTCAACAACATCTCCGCGTTCTGCGGCTTCGGCCTCGGGATCGATTCCGAGCGGACGAACATCTTCCAATACAACATCGTCCTCCTCGACGGCGCCGGCACGCCGTTCCGCGACGTTCCCGAGTGGCAGAGCTACAACAAGATCATCGACCGCAACCTTTACTGGCGCCTGGATGGAAAGCCGATCAAGTTCCTCGGCTTCACGTGGGAGGAGTGGCGCAAAAAAGAGGGGATCAAAGACATCTGGTACACCCCGCGCATGGATGCGCACTCGCGGATCGCCGATCCGAAGTTCGTCGACGCGAAGGAGCGCGATTTCCGCTTCCAGCCCGACTCGCCTGCGCTCCAGATGGGCTTCCGCCCCATCGATACCAGCCGGGTGGGGCTTTACGGCGAGAAGGAGTGGACGTCGCTTCCCGCGCGCGTCCAGCTCTCCCCGCTCCTACCGCAGGAGATCCAGCCACGCCTGGTTCTGCCCGCGGACAACTTCGACGACGCCCGGCCGGGGCAAAAGCCGGCGCTCGCGTCGGTGGTGGAGAACGTCGAGAAAGGCGCCTTCGTGGAGATCACCGACCGGCGCGCGCTCTCCAAACCTCATAGCCTGCGCTTCGTGGACGCGCCCGGGCTCACCTACTACTACCCGCACATCTACTACCAGCCGGCGGTGACAGGGGATATCCGCCTGCGCCTGGAGTTCGATCTCTACCGCGAGCCGGGCGCCATGCTGTGGAGCGAGTGGCGGAGGACCGCCGCCATCGATAAGGTGGGGCCTTGCTTCTATATCGAGAAGGACGGCCAGCTCCTGCTCAACGAGAAGCGGCCGGCGGGGGTGCGCCTGCCCGAAGGCGAGTGGATCCACTTCGAGATCACCGATGGTGTCGGCGCCCTGGCCGATGCCCGCTGGGAGATGAAGATCACCGGTCAGGATGGCCGCGTGCTGTTCGAGGGCAAGGATCTCCCCTGCGGGCCCGACTTTGACCGCCTGCTGTGGCTCGGGTTTGTCGCCCACGGCACCGAGCCCGCCGAAATGTACATCGACAACATCTCGCTGCGCCGGGTCGAGCCGTAGAGCGCCGTCCGGAATGACCGCAGCGCACACCACGAGGAGAGAAAAGAAGGATGTTCATTGACTGTCATGCCCATGCCTATCGGAAGCGCCCGCCAGCCTACTCCTTCTCCACCGCGGAGCAGGTACTGGAGCGCTACGACGAGCTCGGGATCGAGAAGGGAGCGCTCCTCCCCATCGTGAGCCCGGAGATCTACCTCCCCCAGGCCAACGAGGATATCCTCGATATGGTGGAGCAGTATCCGGACCGCTTCTTCGCCTTCTGCAACATCGACCCGCGCGCGCTCACCAACTCGGCCGATGCGCCCCTGGGCAACCTGCTCCGCTATTACAAGGATCGCGGATGCCGCGGCCTGGGCGAGGTGATGCCGAACCTCCCGGTGATGCACCCGATGGTTCAGAACCTCTTCCGGCACGCCGAGGAAGTGGGCCTGCCCGTGACTACCGACGGCTCGGACCAGCTCACCGGCGACTTCGGGCTCTACGACGACCCAGGGCTGCCCCAGCTCGAGCACACGCTGCAGCGCTTCCCCAACCTGATTATCCTCGGCCACGGCCCAGTCTTCTGGTCCGAGATCGCGCGTCTGGAGACGCCCGGCGAGCGGGGCTACATCTTCCGGATTGGCGGCGGCCAGGTGGGGCGGCTTCCCAAGGGCCCCGTGAAGGAAGAGGGCGTCGTGCCCAAGCTGATGCGCCTCTATCCGAACCTCTACGGCGACCTCTCTGACGGCACGGCCTACAACGCCATCGCGCGCGACCCAGAGTACGGCCCGAAGTTCCTGACGGAGTTTCAGGACCGCCTCCTCTTCGGCACCGATATCTGCTACCCCACGATGGCGATTCCGCTCGTCGATCTCCTGATCGAGTGGCGAGACACGGGCAAAATCTCCGAGGAGGTCTTCCGCAAGGTGGCGCGCGAGAACGCGATCCGCCTCTTCAACCTGGAGTAACCCAGGGTTCTCTCAAGGCCTCAGCTTCGCCGGCGGCTTTCGGCCGCCGGCGAAGCCGCCTCTCCAGGCAAACCGCCTTACCCGGGCAGTAGCCGCCCGGCGGCCTACCGGTCAAAGAGGAGCCAGCCGAAGTCGGTGGCCGGATTGAGGTAGCCCCACACCAGGCGCCCGCGCGCTGGCACCTTCTTCGCCCAGGAGGCGGAGGCCGCCCCCTCCTTGCCAGGCACCGGGAGTGCGCGCTCCACGTTGATCCGAAGCGGCGCCAGGCCCTTCGCGCCGCCCCGCCCCAACCACGAGAGCGGGAGGCGGAGGACAAACGACCACCGCCCACCCTCAATGCGCGAGACCACCCGGAACGCCGGCGCCTCGCGCGGGATATAGCCATCGTCCTCGGTGTAGCGCGCCGAGCCGTCCGAGTTCACTGTGAAGATCCGGCGGGGCTCCGTCCGGAACCGCTCCACCATCACCTGCACCGCGTTGCCGGAGAAATCGCCCAGATCGCCCGCCTCGCAGCAGACGCCGAGGTAGAGCCAGCGCGCGTCGCGGCACGCCTTCCACGTCGTGGCCCGGCCTCGATGGTCTTCTTCCGCAACCGGCACATGGTCATGCGGGTCGTAAGCGCATCGTTTCCACCGCTCGACGTTGTACACCTGGCGCAGCCAGTGGTTGCACTCAGCGGTAGGAAGCTCGTCCCACACGCCGCCAAATGGCAGGCCATCCATCGCCGGCGCGTGCTCCACGCGCGGGCAGGAGAGCCATGCGCCCGCGGGCCGCTCTCCGGTGTACTCCGGGAAGAGTGGCTCGGGCTCGTGAACCCGGGCTTCGACCTCGGGAAACTCCTCGTCCAGGAGACGCTGGAGCTGGCGCTTTCGCCACCGGAGCATCTCCGGCGTGTACTTGTAGCCCTCGGCCTCGGAGTGGAAGCCCAGGCGCGAATCGGCCTCGGCGAGAGGGATCAGCTCGTCGTCAATCGCCATCTCATCCAGGACGATCTCGCGCATCCGGGAGAGGAGGTCCAAGCGCGTCTCAGGCGCGGCGGCCACCGCCAGCTCCTCGCGCAAGGCATAGAAGCGGAGGATGTTGTAGCCACTGCGGAACTGCAGCCCCAGCGCGGTGGCCACGCCGATATCGGCCAGGCACTCGGGGTTGTCCGCGAAATGGGGGCGCAGTTTCTTTAGGATGCGGACGCCCCGCTCCCAGCGCTCGGCCATGCGCCGGCAGAGCGTGAGAATCTCCCGAAGCGTGAAACGGTTGGTCACGCATTCGGCGATGTAGTCACCACTCGGCGGGTAGCCGATCTGCCATGTGGGAGCGAGGGGCAGGCGGCGTGGAATCAGGTAGAGCGGCCACGCGGGTCCATCGTGCATCGGGCCGTAGTAGCCGAAGATATGCGCCGTGGGGTATTGCGAGTAGCCGTCGCAGAACCACCGCCACGCCCGCGCCACCTCGGGGGCATGCCGGCCCCAGTCGCGCCGGGCCAGCGTCAGGAGGAACTCATCCTCATCCTCAGGGCAGGGGTCGAACGAGAGCTCGCCCGCCGCGCGCGTCATCAGCGAGGGATAGGTGCCGAAATACCAGGAGTGCATCGCCGCGCTCACGCCCAGCCGGCGCATCGCCTGGTACTTCCGGTGGAGCAGGCCCGGCGCCGGCACCACCTGCGCCGTGGCCGTCTCGTGCGAGCACCCGACCTGCAGCTTGGCCGAGACACGCGCGCCACTCTCCACGGCCGCTCGCGCGCACCGCTCGAACAGCTCGCTCGGGCCCGCGTAGGAGAGCCAGTAGTCCCAGGCTGGCCACATCTTGCCCAGCTGCCGGTTGAACCCTCCGGTTTCGAAGTTGTGCTGGAGAATCACGCCCTTTGGGATGTGGCGCGCGGCCTCCACGGTGGCCTCCGGGCCCCACGAGATGAACTGCCCGTAGGGCCAGGCGATCAGCTCGGCGTCTGGGTCGACCGAGTGCATCCCGCGCGCCAGGCCCGCGAGCGTGTCTGAGAGCACATCCCACGGCTTGCGTTGCGAGCACCGGGGGCAGGTGTTGGGCGTGGGCCAGCGCCCGCCGTCGGGTATGGATGAAGAGTAGCAGTGGGTAAGCCGCTCGCCCACGGGGATCACGATCAGCCCGCCCAGCCCGGGCACTTCGGAGAAGAGGGTGCGCGTCGCCTCCTCCAGATAGGCCTGGCCCTTCTCGGTGCTTGTGCAGAACGCGCCCCGGTGCCCGCGCAGATCCGGGTGGGCAGCAGCCGCCGCGGCAACCTCAGGATGGGGCGACGTGAACGCTGCAGGCTCGATGCAGAAGGGGTAGATCCGGATGCCATAGCGCGCGCACTTCTCCACCATCCACCGCAGCTTCGCCAGGCGCGGCGCCGCGTTTTGCCCGTATTCCGGGATGATCCGCGAGGGCACCGTCCGGAAGAAGTGGAGTGTGAACCAGAGCGCGTTCACCCCCTCGTGCGCCAGCCGGTTCAGATACTCCTCCGGGTAGTAATCCACGTTATCGGCCAGCTCGTCTCTCGATTTGGGAGGGCGGTTGATCGGCCCGTAGAAGCAGCGCGAGACGCGCGTCCGGATTACCGGCCTTCGGGTGAACTCGCCCAGGGGAAGGAATGGACCCTCGCGCCGGAGCATCTCGTCTTCCAGCCAGACCAGCCCGCGCCGGATCCCCTCGGTGTCGCCCGCCCCCAGGAAGCAGCCGTCGCGCTCCACGCGGACCACGAACGCCTCGCGGCATGGCACGGCGCAGTGGTGCACGGTAAGGGTGTAGGGTCCATCTTCGCGGATCCCGCCCAGCTGGAGGAAGCGGCGGAAATCGGCGAAAGCCGTCTCGAGCAAGCCGCCTGGGTCCGAGAAGCGGAGATCCAGGCGGACGCCATCGCGAAACTCCGCCTCACCCGGCTGGGGCTCGCGCCGGCGCCAGGTCACCCGCTGGTGGTAGGGAGTGACGCGCAACTCATCGACAAAGGCCCACTCGGACTCCGGCGGCTGTGGGGGAACGGGTTCGAGTTCAAACGGCATGGGTCGGCTCTCCTCACGCGGCCAGCCTCCGCGCTCCGGACGCGACACCCCGGCCATCCAGACGGCGAGGTGCGCCCGGATCACGGCTTGCAGAATACCGCGATCTCTGTTATACTGTTCCGCAGAACAGTCGCGATTCCCCTCATTGGTCCGGCGCGAGTCCCATCCTGTGCCTCTCGCTTACCCCGCGGCGCCTGTTCCATTGCGTTGCGCGTGTCGGTGGGCGGGGGACTGCACACGCCGGTACTAAAGAGGTGATATGCTTCAGTTCGATCGGTTCGGGTTCTCCCCGAACCTGATGAAAGCCCTGGCGGAAGCGGGCTACAAGACGCCCACTCCGATCCAGGCGCAGGCGATTCCCCTGGCACTTCAGGGGGATGATGTTCTCGGATGTGCCCAGACGGGCACGGGCAAGACAGCCGCGTTCGCCCTCCCTATCCTTCACCGCTTCTCCGAAACAGGCAGAAAGCCACGCGCGCTCATCCTGGCGCCAACGCGCGAGCTCGCTTCCCAGATCGAAGCCAGCTTTGCAGCCTACGGGAAGCACCTGCCCACGCGGGTGTGCGCGCTCTATGGAGGCGTGCCGCTCAAGGGGCAGATCGCCCGCCTGCGCAAAGGCATCGATATCCTCGTTGCCACTCCCGGCCGCCTCATGGACCACGTCGAGCGGCACACCGTCGATCTCTCCGGCATCGAGGTGTTGGTGCTGGATGAGGCCGACCGCATGCTCGACATGGGGTTTGAGCCCCAGGTGCGCGCCATCGCCGGCGCCCTGCCCGCCAACCGGCAGACCATGCTCTTCTCCGCGACCGTACCCTCGGCCATCGAAAGCCTGGTACGCCGCTATCTGCGCACGCCCAAGAGGGTCGAAGTGGAGCGCAGCGGCACCACCGTCGACACTATCGACCAGCGCGTGCACCTGGTCGCGCCAGAGCAGAAAACGACGTTGCTGGCGCGTGTTCTCCAGGATGAGAAACCGACAAGCACGCTCATCTTCACGCGCACCAAGCGGGGCGCCGACCGGCTCACTCAAACCCTCCGCTCGCAAGGCTTCAAGGCCGAGGCGATGCATGGTGACCTGGCGCAGAACCGGCGCGAGCAAATCATCCGTTCGTTCCGCTCCCGGCACATCCACGTACTGGTAGCGACGGACGTGGCCGCGCGCGGGCTGGATATCCCGCACATCAGCCATGTGATCAACTACGACGTGCCCGAGGAGGCCGAGGCATACGTGCATCGCATCGGGCGCACCGCTCGCGCGCAGCGTACCGGAGTCGCGATCACTTTGGCCAGCGCCAGAGACCAGGCGGCACTGGCCAGCATCGAGCGCCTCGTTGGCCAGAGCATCCCGCGGCACACCCTCCCGGGCTTCGATTACCAGCACGATACCTCGCACATCACCAGCCAAGCGGCGCGGGGCGGTCGCGGTGGGGGGCGCAACGCCAGCCGCGCCGATGGGGTGCTCGCCTTCCTGGAGCGCCGCTACGGCCGCGCGGCGCGCGCCACGCGTGCACCCGCATGAGCGAGGCGATCTGACTACGGCTGTTTCTGGTAAACCCGGAAAAAGGCAAGCGCGGTCTCGATCACGACATCGGTCTGGAAAACGGTGCCGTAGGTGCTGCGATAGCCAGCAGGCACCTCGCAGACGAAGCCGAGGCGGTCGCGTGTCGCCATCGCGGTGAGTGTGGGCCGGGGGGGGCCCCACTGCACCGCCTCAATCTCGTACTGCTGCACGCCGGGGCGGCTTGCCTCGTGAAGCACGTAGCGGTCGCGGAACGCCTGGTTGAACTCCTCCGCCACCAGGTACGCGAGCTCCTCGTTCTCCGGGCGCGCGTACCGGGGGAGCAGGATCAGCCGGTTGTTGCCCCGGCCCCCGGCGTTGCCATGAAAATCGAGCGTCGCGTAGGGCTTCAGCTCCTCGCAGATCCGGCGCAGGGTGCGCGTCTCCGGCTCAGAGCACGACGCCGTCCCTTTCCAGTCCGAGTCGCCGGGGCCGTACACCCCGTCCTTGTTGCTATCTCGTCCCTGGTAGGTCTCCCAGTGGTCGATGGCGTTGCGGTTCAGGTCGACCTTGTTTGCGTTGTGGCGGATGAAGAGGTCATACCCGGAGGGGTTGATGATCGGCACGATCTTCAGCGAGTAGCGGCTGGTATCGAAGAGGCCCTTCCCCTCGGGCGAGGCGAGCAGCCGGGCGAGCTCCAGGAGGCCATACCCGGGCTCCCACTCGCTCCCGTGCGCGACGCCATACACCAGGAAGGCGGGCCGGCTCGGGTCGCCCAGGTTGAGCGAATAGAGCCGGTAATCGCCATACGCCGGGCCCTCTTCCTTGAAGCGGAGCGCCGGATTCTCGGCGGCGAGGGCGCGCATGGCGGCGACAAACCCCTCGTAGGTCAGGCGCTCGCGGAAGTAACGCCCATAGCGCGCGCTCTTGCCCAACAGGTTACCGAGGAAGAGGTACTTGTTGAAGCTGCCGGGCCGGCTCCAGACCGGCTCCGGGAGCGTGATCAGGTCGGTGGCGAGCACGCTCCCCTGCCCCACCTTCTCCACGACGAGGAGGGCGCCGCCGCGCGACGATTCGGCCAGGACGCGCGCCCGGCCAGGCGTGACGAGCGCGCGCTGCGTGTAGGCGCCTCTCGCGCCGCCATACCAGGGGATCGTGTCGCCCGCGCGGAAGCCCCGGGTGAGCGGGTCCTCTTCCACAATGCGCAGGGTCGGCTCGTCCTCGCCGGCCGTCTCTTTCAGCTCCAGGCCGCGCGCCCGCGCGTAAACGCCGAGGTCCATGACCACCGGCTTGCCGCTCGCGGCGAAGCGCTCCACGGCCGCCAGGTCCAGGGCCTTCGCCGGGTCGCGCAAATAGACGATGGCACCCTGGGCGCTCTCCCAATCCGCCTGGGCTCCTGGCGCGCTGCGCGTGATGCGGCGCGGGTAGAGCGTCTCCAGGTTCCGCACGGTGGCGTCCTCCTCGGGCGCATCGGTAAGGAGGATCAGGTCGCGCCGCACCTGCACCGGCTCGGGCACGAACAGGACTTCCAGCGAGAGGTCATCGTAGTCGGCGGTGCCCACGGCGTTTTGCAGCTCCAGGTAGGCCATCACATATTGGGTGCCCTCGGGCACCTTCATCCCGGCGGCGACGCGCGTCCAATCGGATTTGCCGATGACCTGCCGGGAATCGCGCTGCGCGGTGATTTCGCCACGATCGCTCATGCAGTAGAGGCGCAGGCTGGCGTAGCCCTCGGGCCCCAGGTCGGTGCGGATCCAGCCGCTGAGGCGGATGGTGGCGCCTTCCGGCACTTTGATCTTGCCATCGGCGCCCTGGCGCCAGCGGCTGATCGTGGCCTTCCGGTTCGTGATCCGCGCGCCTCGCTTGCCGGAGTGGGCCGCTTCCGCGACGATGCTGAGTGCGCGGTCGGCGTCATCCGGGGTTCGCTTTTCCCATCCGGCGGCGTCTTCCGCCTCGAAATCCGGGTTCGGGAGGAGGTTCTCCCGGGGCGCCGCGAAAGCAACCGGCGCCGCCATCGCCGCGAGAAGAGCTCCAAGAAGCGCGAGAGAGTGACGGATCATGACGCTCACCTGCGCGTCGGCCCGTGCGGACCGGCGCCCCTTCCAAGCGATTGCCGTTTTCCCCACAGTTCTGCGCGCGCCCGCTTTCTCCTCGGTAGGCGTGCCGGATGGGCGAGGAGGAGCCCGGCCAATGGCGAACCACAGGCGTATGGTGTTCAACAACCGGGCGTATGAGCACCGCTCGCCTGGTGAGGCGGTATCTCATGGAGGTTCTGCGATGAGGTACTTCCTGATCTTGTGTCTGCTCGTTTCTGCCGGAGGAGTCGGCGCGCAGACCAAAGTCGAGTACGAGAGCGAGCAATCGAATGGACACTCGAATAGCCTCCCTGCGAGTGGCGAGGTAGCATCGCCCCGGTCCGGAGCCGTAGGACGAAAGGCGAAGGCAGATGGAGATTCCTGAGATTCTGGAGGAACTGTCGCGATATACGGGCAAGCTGCCCCGGGAAGCGATCCGGGAGGCGGTGGCCCGCCAGGAGAAGATTACGCCGGAACTGATCCGGGTGATCGACGAAGCGCGGGAAACCCTCGCCAGGGGCGAGACCCTAGAGGAATCGACTGCCCTCACATTCGCTCTCTACCTCCTCGCTCAGTTCCGTGAGACGCGCGCCTACCCGGCGATTGCGGAACTCCTCTCCATCCCCGGCGATGCGATCGCGGACACGCTGGAAGAAGTGCTGACGGAGGACATGGGGCGCATCCTGGCCTCCGTTTCCGGCGGCGACACGAGCCACATCGAGCGCCTGATTGAGAACCCGAACGTCAACGAGTATGTACGTAGTGCCGGCCTCAAGGCGCTTGTCACTCTGGTCATGACCGGCATGAAGGAGCGGGATGAGGTCATCTCCTACTTCCGGAGCCTGTTCCACGGGCGCCTGGAAAGAGAGGGGGGCTTTGTCTGGGCCAAACTCGTTGTCGTCTCCACCGATCTCTGGCCAGGCGAGCTGATGGATGAGATTCGCCAGGCGTACGAGGAGGCTCTGGTCGAACGCTTTGTTATCAGCCTGAAGGAGGTCGAGAGGCAGCTTTCCCAAGGCAAGGAAGCCGCGCTGGAGCTCACCCGCAGGATTGGCAACTACACGCTGATCGACGATACCGAGGCCGAGTTGGGGTCGTGGTACTGCTACAATGAGGCTCCGCCTCCGAAGCCACCGGTTGCGGCCTGGAAACCACCCTCACCGGCACAGGCACCCGCGACACCTGGCATGCCGGTGCGAAAGGGTAGGAAGATCGGGCGCAACGAGCCATGCCCCTGTGGCAGCGGCAAGAAGTACAAGAGGTGTTGCGGCGCCTAGCCACGCCAGCGGATCCCACCCCCGTCCGGCCCGGCGGGGCTTCCACTCTCGGATAGCCGCGGCCGGCGGGGGCTGGAACCGAAAGCCCAAAGGGCTTTTTCAGATAGGAGCGCGAAGCTTCATCTACGCCCCCTTATTGTCCCTCGCTGGTGCATACCGGGCGCGCCCGCACTCTCCCCATTCGCGCCCATCCCCGGCATCAACCCGGACCCGGATAGAGATGGCAAAAAGAGGTCTGGTGCCTCGTCTATTAGGATAGGAGCTTCCCCCGCGGCCTCACCCTGGGCGCGGGAAGCAACCCTGGCGAGGAATCGCTGAGATTCCGAGATAAGGGAACCGAAGCCTCGGTGGTAGCGCGCGGCCCTCTTCATCCGCGGTATCGAAGGGGACGCGCCGGCGGGAGAACACAGGCCACTATATGAACGTACCCTCATCTCGGAATCCCAGGGGATTCGGATGTGTATCAGGAGGGCATGCCAATGACTTCTCTACGGCGCTCACTCCTCGCGCTCTTCTGGTGTTGCCTCTTTGTCGCGATGGCAGCGAAGAGACCAGCATGCGCGAGCCTCGCGCTTCCCGAGCCCGCGGTCGCCGTCGTGGCCACCATCGGCTCGCAGGGCGGCGGGCAAGACCTGGTGCCTCAGAACGCCGAGGTGGTGCTGCACGAAAGAGGCCTGGACGTGACCCAATGGCGGGGCATCGTCATGGGAGCCGCCC
>JAAZEM010000015.1 GCA_012512265.1 Armatimonadota bacterium
ACACCTTCAAGATGGACGAACTGATCGCCATGGCCTTGAAGGTGGGCGAAGTGAATCTGAAGGTGATGGGCCTCCTCGATGCCGCGAACACCGGCGCCTACGGGCATCCGACGCCGACCTCGGTGCGCGTGACGCCGGTCAAGGGGAAGGCGATCCTCGTTTCCGGGCACGATCTGAAGGATTTGGCGCTCCTCCTGGAGCAGACGAAGAACGCCGGGGTGAACATCTATACCCACGGCGAGATGCTCCCGGCACACGGCTACCCGGAGCTGAAGAAGTACCCCCACCTGGTGGGGAACTATGGCGGCGCCTGGCAAGATCAGCGTGCCGAGTTCGATGCCTTCCCGGGCGCCATCCTGATGACGACCAACTGCATCCAGAAGCCGCGCGATTCCTACAAGGACCGCATCTTCACCAGCGGTCTGGTCGCCTGGCCGGGCGTCACCCACATCGCCGACAAGGATTTCACTCCGGTCATCGAGGCCGCTCTCGCTGCCGAGGGCTTCACCGAGGATGCGGAGCCAAAGAGCATCACCGTCGGCTTCGGGCACAACGCCGTGCTGGGCGTCGCGGGCCAGGTGATCGACGCGGTGAAAAGCGGCGCCATTCGCCACTTCTTCCTGGTGGGCGGCTGCGATGGCGCCAAGAGTGGCCGCGATTACTACACGCAGTTCGCCGAGCAGGTTCCGAACGATTGCGTGATTCTCACGCTGGCGTGTGGCAAGTACCGCTTCAATAAGCAGGAGTTCGGCGATATCGGCGGCATCCCGCGCCTGCTGGATGTCGGCCAGTGCAACGACGCCTACTCGGCGATCAAGATCGCGTCCGCTCTGGCGGAGGCGTTCGGCGTTGGCGTCAACGAGCTGCCGCTCTCGCTGGTCCTCTCCTGGTACGAGCAGAAGGCGGTCTGCATCCTGCTGACGCTGCTTCACCTGGGTATCAAGAAGATCCGCCTGGGTCCCTCGCTGCCCGCGTTCCTCACCCCGGCCATTCTGGACGTGCTGGTGAAGAACTTCGAGATCATGCCGACGGGCACTCCCGAAGGAGATCTGAAGGCGATCCTCGGCTAATCGCCGCCGCGGGCGGGCCGGCTTCGCTTGCCCGCAGGTGACCGATCTGATGGGGGATGGGGCGTGCTCGCGCCTCATCCCTCATCCGCAGTATCAACCTTGCCGGCGTGGGCCTTGACGCACGGGGGTGCCCCCCGCTATACTACGGCCATGGCAGCCCGACAGACAAATCCGTGCGAACTCAGCCGCAATTATCCCCTCTTGGATGAGCTGGACGAGGCCAGCCGCCGCGCGCTCCTCGCGCGCGGCGTGGTCCGCACTTACGCCCGGGGGGAGGTGCTCTTCGACGAGGGTGAGCCAGGCAAGGGCCTCTTCCTCATCGAGAGCGGGAGCATCAAGATCTATAAGGTCTCGGAGACCGGGCGCGAGCAGATCCTCGCCGTACTGCGCGCCGGGGATTCCGTCGCCGAGCTGCCGCTTTTCGACCGCGCCCCCTACCCGGCATCGGCGGCCGCGCTCGACCAGGCCACTGTCCTCTTCATTCCCCTGCGCAGCTTCGACGAGGTACTCGCCGAAAACCCATCCATCGCCCTGGCGATCATTCGCGCCCTCGCAAGGCGCATGCGCGCCCTCGTGGAGCTGATCGCCGATCTCTCGCTGCGCCAGGTGCGCCAGCGCCTCGCGCGCTTCCTTCTGGAAGAGGCCGGCGAGAGCCGCAAAGTCCGACTCTCGCTGACCAACGAGGAGCTGGCGGCGCGTCTGGGCACCGTGCGAGACGTGATTTCACGGACCCTGAGCAGCCTTCAGAACGATGGCCTCATCCAGGTGGAAGGCCGGCTCATCCGCCTCTCCGATTACGACGGCCTGCGCCAGGAGGCCGGGTAGCAGACTCGGCCTGAGATCGCGGCGTCGTTCCCATTCCACGCCGGTTCTGGCGGTCTTAAGTTCCTCCCTCTCCAGCCGATAATGATCTTAGCGGTCGGCCGCCAGGCGGGCCGCTTGCTCGCGCTGCACCCGCGTGCAGGCGCACGTTTCCAATCCGGATGCAGCCCTCCCGTAAGGATGAACAGCCATGAAATGCAACACCCGGCGCTCTGCGGCAGCGCCACTCTTCGCAACGACGCTCGCTCTCCTTTCGTACCTCGGCCTCTCGCACCCAGGGCCGGCGCTTGCCTACGGCACGAAAGCCAAGGGCCTGGCCGGCGGGGGCGTCGCCCTGTCCCAGGATGCGACCGCCGCGCGCCTCAACCCGGCGGGCATGGTCTTCGCCGGCACGCGCGCTGACACGGGCCTGGCGCTGATGACCTCGGAGCGCGCCTACTCCGTCAGTGGACAGCCGTCGGGGGCACCGAACACCTTCCCCCTCTTCCCGGAGAGTGTGGAGAACGAGGACTCGCTCGCACTGGTGCCGAGCGCAGCGATCAACTGGATGCTCGATGATCGGAGTGCGATTGGACTCACGACGTACGGCCACGGGGTGATGTACACCCGCTACCCGGAGACCGCCGGAGGCGGCACCGGAACTTACGGCGCTGGCGCGGCAGGCATCCGTACCGAGCAGTTCTACGTCCTCCCCACCTACGCGCGCAAGTTCGGCGAAGGATCCGCCTGGGGCGTCTCCGCGGTGATAGTCTACCACCGCTTCCGTGCCCAGGGTATGGGGAGCATGGGCAGCTACGTCAGCGATGGCGTTCCTGACAATCTATCGGATAACGGGACGGACACGGCGTTTGGAATCGGCGCCAAGTTCGGCGTGCAGAGCCGGGTGACCCCCACGCTGACGCTCGGCGCGTCCTATCAGACCAAAGTTAAGATGAGCCGGCTGAAGAAGTATGCCGATCTTTTCCCGGACGGCGGCCGCTTCGACGCCGCGCCGGTTCTGCAGGTCGGGGCCGCATGGGCGGTCTCGCCCTCTCTCACCGCCATCTTCGATATCGAGCACACCGATAACAGCGCCGTGCCGGCACTCGCCAACCCCTTCTCCAAATTCCTTCAAGCGGCCACCGCCGGCAATCCCGACGGGCTGCTGGGCGGCCGCGATGGCGCCGGGTTTGGCTGGCGCGACGTCACCACCTACAAGCTCGGTCTCCAGTGGGAGGCCTCGCCCGGGTGGACCTGGCGCGCCGGTGCCAGCTACGGGCGCCAGCCCATCCCCACCTCCGAGGTGGCGATGAACATTCTCGGGGCGAACATCGCCGAGTGGCGCGTGACGGCGGGCCTCACCCGTCGTCTCTGCGACCGCCACGAACTGAATCTCTCGCTGATGTACTCCCCCCGCAACAAGATCAGCGGCCCCAATCCATTGGAGGCGCCAGGCCAGCAGAGCATCGAGCTCTCCGCCCGGGATTTCGAGATCGAGACGAGTTACGCCTGGAAGTTCTGAGAACGCGCGGCGTTCGGAGTTCAAGGCTCAAGGTCGCCACAACACGCCGGCCTTGAGCCTTGAGCGGCTTAACGGAACGCCCATGCCATCGATGCAATCACCCCCGCCACCGTCAGGAGAGTAGTTCCCAAAGCAGGCTTCCGGCGGTCCACATACAGCACATCCCCCGGCTGCATCAGCGGCAGCGCGTGGCTTCCCGGCTCTCGAATTGCGCTCTGGAGGTCCAGAAGCACTTTGTGGGGGCCCTCGCGCGTCTGGCGAACCAGTCGGACTTTCCGCAGGTTCGCCCGATCCTCCGGCCCGCCCGCCTGGGCCAGCGCGTCCAGTACGGGTATCTGGTCACCGAGCATTGGAAACTGCCCTGGACGGCGCACCGCCCCGAGCACGGAGAAGCGATGCTCCACAAGGGAGACCGCGACAACGGGATCACGCAGGTAGCGCAGGAGCGTCTGGCGGATCGCCTCTGCCGCCTCCGGTCGCGTCAGACCGGCGAGCTCTACCTCGCCGGGGAAGCCCAACGAGACCTTGCCATCGGATCCGATCGTCACGGTGCGCGAGAGCTCCTCTTCGCCCTCGATCTCGATGCGGATCACCTCGCCAGGCAGGAGAGTGCGCTCTGGAAGCTGCTCAGGTTGCGCCGCCGAAGTTCGTCCGCTTACCGCCATCGCCAGCGCGATGGCCAGCAGGTATCGGCAGAAGATCAACGTGAACTCCTCCCGGGCGTGCCGCGGCACGGCAACGCCTGGCGCCAGGCACACGCGGTCCGCACGGCGCAGTCCATGGCGCCCTCACGGGCACCGTCCCGGCAATTCGCGTGCCGGTCCGGCCAGGCCCACCGGGCCTGTCATTCCCCGGCGCCGATGCGCCGTGGGGCTACCCGCCCGGCAGGAGAGCAACCCGGCGGGCACGAATCGCGAGCATGTGGAGGGCGACGGCGCGTCCATCGCCGTTCACGAAGATCCATTGCGGCCGGAAGTGGTTGTCAGCTCGAAGACGCGGCCGGGCCCCGGCTCTGCATTCCCACCAACGCGCACCGGTTCCCCGCCTGGACGGGCCGACCCCCTCTTCCGCCCGCCGCGCGAAGGGAGTATCGATGCCTATCTACACCCGCGGTGGCGATGCCGGTGAAACCGACCTGGGCACCGGCCTACGCGTGCCCAAGGAGTGCGCCCGCGTGGAGGCCTACGGCACGGTCGACGAGCTGAATGCCCATCTGGGCGTGGCCCGCGCTACCGTGGGGGATAGCGATCTCGCGGCTCTCCTCGCGCGGGTGCAACAAGAGCTCTTCCTGATCGGCGCCAATCTCGCAGCTCCCGAAGAGGATGCCCCTTCGCAACCGGGCGCGTCGCGCATCATGCCCGCGCACGTCGCCGCGATGGAGGCCGAGATCGACCGCCTGGAGGCAAGCCTGCCTCCCCTGCGCCACTTTATCCTCCCAGGGGGAACGCTCGCGGCGGCGACCCTCCACGTGGCGCGCTGCGTCTGCCGGCGCGCGGAGCGACGCGTGGCCGCACTGGCCCGCGCCGAGCGGGTGAACCCGCACTGCCTGGTCTACCTGAACCGCCTCTCCGATCTCCTTTTCGTGATGGCACGGGTGGCCAACGCGCGCGAGGGAATCAAGGACCTGCCCTGGGAGCAGCCGTAAGGGATCGCGGGCGCGCCCGCCGGCTCTCCGCCTGGAGGAAGGGATGCTATGGAGCTCAAGGGGAAAGTGGCCCTGGTGACGGGAGGCGCGGTCCGGGTGGGCCGGGCGATTTCGCTTGCCCTAAGCGAAGCGGGCGCGAGTGTCGCCGTGAACTACCACCACTCGGAAGAGGCCGCCCGGGAAGTGGTCGCGCTCATCACGGCTCGGGGGGGCAACGCCGAGGCGTTTCAGGCGGATGTCTCCGTCGCCGCCGACGTGGACCGGATGTTCGATGGCGTGCTCGAACGGTTCGGACGCCTGGATGTGCTGGTGAATAACGCCGCGATCTTCCCGCGCACGCCGTTTACCACGGTGACCGAGGCGGAGTGGGACCAGGTCCTCGATATCAACCTCAAGGGCTCCTTTCTCTGCGCGCTCCGGGCCGGGCGCGAGATGCTCCAGCGCGATGGCGGCAAGATCGTGAACATCGCGGATGTGAGTGCCTACCGCCCGTGGCCCAGTTACATCCCCTACTGCGTCTCCAAGGCGGGGGTGATCGCGCTCACGCAGGGGCTGGCCAAGGCGCTCGCGCCGAAGGTGCAGGTCAACGCCGTGGCCCCAGGCACAGTCCTCTTCCCGGAATCGTACTCGGAGGAGCAGCGGCAACGCGCTGTGCAGCCGATCCCGATGGGGCGCGAAGGAAGCCCCGAGGATGTGGCGCGCACGGTGCTCTTCCTCATCGAGGGCTCTGATTTCATCACCGGCGCGGTGATCCCGGTCGACGGCGGCCGGCTCATCGCGTAGCCGGGATACCGGTGCCCCATGCCAGCCAGGCCCGGGCGGATCAGCAGGAACCTTCTCGTCTCAGTCGAATTGCAGCCACAATCATTGCCGCCGATATGGCTCGGAGGTATTCGCATGTTCGCGTCGCGGCTGGTCAAAGGTATCCTCATTCTCGGTCTGATGCTCTCCGCTGGGTTCGCCCAGGGGCCCGCAAAGCTCGAGGGATGGAGCTACCACACCGATAACGGCTATCTCTCCGAGGAGTGGGCAGATAAGACGGGGAAGGCGCTCTGCGACGGCGACCGCTCGCGCAAGGGCACCACGATCTACTCCGGAGGCACGATCACGATTGATATCGACCTGGGCAAGCCTGCCCGGGTCACATCGGTGGTCGCCCACGCTTCCCGCCCGAACAACAACTATCGGCTGCGCACCTTCACCGTTCTGGCGAAGTCGCTCGGACATTTTCAGCCCGTGGGATCGGTCGAGGGTTTCTGGGGCCCCACGAAGCAACGCGATTTCGCGCTCGAGGTGAAGGATCTCGATGTGACGACTGACCAGCTGCGCCTGGTCTTCGATACGCCGTCCATCCTCTGCCTTCAGGAGGTGGAGATCTTCGGCGCGCCCGCGGGCTCCGCGGCCGCGGCAGAGATCCGCCTGGCTCCGGTCAACGCCGCCCAGCCCAGCGCGCGGGAAGCCGACGTGGATGGCGACGGCAAGCCGGAAGTGATCCTGGAGAACAGCCTGGTCCGGCTCATCTTCTGGCCCGCAGCGGGGGGCGTTTGCCGCAGCTTTCTCTACAAGCCGGCGCAAGCGGAGCTGACCGCCACCGCGGATCCGCGCTATGGCCTCCTGCGCGACCAGCTCTGGTCGCCGAACTACTCTTTCGCCGGCCGGCCCTACGACTACCGCACTGGTGGCGATGCCCGCTCGGCGTGGGTCGAGCTCTCCACGTCCGGCGCTGGCGGGATGATGAGCTTCACCCGGCTCACCAAGCGAATCCAGATCGAGCGCGACAGCCCCATCGTCCGTGTCCATTACCGCCTCCTGAACGACCCCTCCTCGCAAACCGAGTACCTCTACGGCCTGTGGTTCCACCACTTCTCCGGCGTGGCCGGCGGCGCGAACCGGTATTTTGTGCCCACCACCGAGGGCGTCCGCGAGTTTCGGTTCGACCCCGGCACCGGCGATAAGGGCTCGGAGGTGTGGTACCGCGAGCCGGCGCGGGGGTGGACCGCCGTCGTTGGGGCAAAAGGCGCCGGCCTAGCGATGACGCTCGACTACAAATACCTCAACTGCTTCTACCACTGGAGCGGCGTCGGCGTGCCCGTCGCCACCCACGAGTGGCGCTTCAACCG
>JAAZEM010000136.1 GCA_012512265.1 Armatimonadota bacterium
AAGCGACGCCTGTCATGGTCAGGTGCCGGGCAGGCGCGCTTGCGCCGGGAGCACGAGGCATAGGTGCGAAAGCGGCCTGCAAGAGCCGCCGCAGATACACTGCCAAAACCACAACCGACACCGATGCCCGCTGGTGGGCTCAACAGGAATCGGGGGGCTGGCGTGGAATCGTTAGGACAAGCACTGCCGGTCCAGCCCGCGGAGGCGAGGTGGCAGGAGGGGAGGACCGTGGTCTCAGGAGCAGGATTCGGGGACCAACCGCTTTCCAATGGAGGCCCGCGGCGCGGGAGGAGCGCCGGGCAGATGGACGGCTAGAACCGTGGCACAAGCGCACGCGGATCCATCGCGGCCGCCTGGTTACGCGCGCCTGCTGCGCGAGAACCCGAACCTGCGCCGGCTCTGGTATGGCCAGGTCGTCTCCCAGATGGGCGACTACTTCTCCACGGTCGCCGTGATGGCCCTCCTCATCGAACGCTCCGGGGAGCGCGCCGGAACCGGCGTCGCCCTCTACACCGTCATCCGCCACCTTCCC
This sequence comes from Armatimonadota bacterium, assembly GCA_012512265.1. GTDB lineage: Bacteria > Armatimonadota > JAAZEB01 > JAAZEB01 > JAAZEB01 > DUUU01. The sequence goes on from JAAZEM010000136.1 coordinate 533, forward strand.
CTCTTCCTCCTCGGACCGGCCGCGGGCATCGCCGCCGACCGTCTCGACCGCCGGCGTATCCTCATCGTCACTGATCTCCTCCGCGGGGTACTGGCACTCGCCTACCTCGTCACGTGGGCCGGTGGTCCCCTGTGGGTGCTTTACGCGGCCACTGCGGGCCTGGCGGGCATCTCCCTCTTCTTCAATACGGCCCGGGGCGCGCTGCTGCCCACGATTACCACACGCAACCAGCTCATGGTCGCCAACGCCCTTTCGGCGGCGACTTACGGCACGACACTCGCTGTCGGGTCGCTCATTGGTGGGGTGATCGCGGGAGTGCTTGGACGCGGCACCGCTTTCGTCCTGAACGCGCTCTCCTTCCTCCTCTCCGCCGTTATCATCGCGAAGATCCAGGCGCCGGCCCGCCAGCGGGAGGCCTCCGCGGGCGCCATCGCCGTGCTGGGCGCCATGCACCGCGATATCGTCGAGGGCTTCGTCGCTGTTCGACGACATCCGGCACTCCGGGGGCTGCTCTTCCTTCCCGCGGCCTGGGCGCTCGGCACCGGCGCCGCGCGAATCCTGTATAGCCTCTACGGCGCATCCCTTGGACTTGAAACGATGGGCGAGCTGGTGCGCAACCCACGTGACTTCGGCATCGCCATCCTCTATGCGGCGATGGGCACCGGCGCCGTCGCAGGCACCTTCCTGGCCCGGAGGATGGCAACCCGACCGGCAGAGGACCTCGTCCGCGCCATTCCCCGGGCGCTCTTCGTGGATGGTCTTGGGCTCGCCGCGCTCAGCATCGTCCCCAACCTCGCGGGAGCCTTCATCGTGCTCCTGATCCGCGAGGTCGGCTATGCCCTCTGGTGGACTTCCCATCAGACCGCGGTCATGCTCCTGGCGCCCGATACGATGCGCGGGCGCGTCTTCGCCGCCCAGGAATCGCTCATGACCCTGGCCCTTCTCCTTTCGATGCTCACCGCCGGGCCCGCGGTGGACCAGGGCGGGCTTCGAGCGGTCGCCCTGGCTGCGGGAGGGATCATCATCGCCGCATCGATCCTTTTTGCCCTTTGGAGCCGGACACTTCCGCGCAAGGAGCCCGGGCACTTTTCGCGATAGGCGGTGCCTGTCGGAAAATCGCTCAAACGCGATGCGATCTCCACAAGGGGTTGGCGCAGTTTGGGAGAAACCTGTCACGAGAGCAACAACACTGCTCTCGTGAGGAGATACGGTAATGATCTACGACGTCCACGTCCACATCGGGCGTCACGTGCCCCCACTGGAGGGCGGAAGCGGCGACGCGGTGACTGACCTCGTCGAGCGCGCGCTGCTCCACGGCATCGATCGTCAATGCATCAGCTCGCTGGGTAACCGGGGCTACATCATCGACCCGACCCTCGAAGAAGTGCGAGAGGCCAACGACCACGTCCTTGAGGCGATGGCGGCTCATCCCAATCACCTCCTCGGGTTCTGCTACGTCAACCCGCGCCACGGCGGCGACGCTCTGTCCGAGATCGACCGCTGTGTGGCCCGCGGCGGCATGGTAGGGATCAAGCTGTGGGTTGCGTGCAAGGCATCGGATCCACTGGTCGATCCGATCCTGGAGCGCGCCGCGGAGCTGGGAGTTCCCGTGTTGCAGCACGCCTGGAACAAGACGGTCGGCCAGCTGGAGCACGAGTCGACATCGGCCGACGTGGCAGAGATGGGGCGGCGGCATCCCGAGACCACGATCATCGTCGCGCACCTGATGGGCATCGGTTACCGAGGGGTTCTTGATATCGCTCCCTATCCGAATATCCTGGTCGACACCTCGGGAGGCGATCCGGAGGCAGGCGTGGTGGAGTACGCGGTGCGTCAACTCGGCGCCGAGCGCGTGCTCTTTGGTTCCGACGTGCCGGGGCGCTCCTACGGCGTGCAACTGGGCAAGGTCCTCGGCGCCCAACTCACACCGGAGCAGCGCGACCTGATCCTGTTCGGCAACGCGGAAAGGATACTCGGACGATGATCGATATCAACGCATTTGCCGGCCCGTGGCCATTCCGCGCGCTCCCGGCCACTCTTCCCGCTGATGTCGCCACCATGCTCCAGGAGGCCGGCATCGCCCGGGCACTCGTTTCGCCGCTGGAGGCGCTCTTCTTCGAGGATCCTCACATCGCCAACGAGCGCCTGGCCGCCCGCCTGCAACCCGATGGTATCCTGCTTCCCTGCGCCGCGATCAACCCGACGCTCGCTAACTGGGAGCGGTCGTTGCGTGTCTCGCAGGAGGAGATCGGCGCGCGCGCGGTCGTGCTCCATCCGAACTACCACTGCTATGAACCCGACTCGGAGCCGGCACGGGCGTTGCTGGCCGCCGCCGGCAAGGCGGGCCTTCCGGTGCTGATCCAGCTTCGGATGCAGGATCTTCGCGCGCAGCACCCGCTCTGCAAAGTGCCGGATGTGAGCGCTGAAAAAACCCTGGCCGCAGCCGAGTCGGCGCCGGACGCACGGGTTATTCTAGGCGGAATCCGCCTGGCCGAAGTGATCGCCCAGGCTAGCCGCATCCGCGCGCTCCCCAATGTCTGGATCGAGCTTTCCCAGGTCGAGCATGTCGATGGCCTCCGAAAAGCGATCTCCGCGATAGGGGCAGACCGGATCTTGCTGGGCACCGGCGCTCCGCTTTTCAACGTCCGCTCGTCGCTTCTCAAGCTAGAGGAAGGCCGGCTTTCCGACCAGGAGCGCGCCGCGATCACGCGTCAGAACGCGCGCGAGCTCCTGGCAATCTAAGGCCTATCGCGCCCCAGGCGCAATAGATGCAGCGGAAGCCCCGTCGGGTGATGGACGTAGAAGAGCTGCGTTCTCTGGGGCGAACCCGGTCTTCCCTTGCCACATCCATGATACCCGGGGCGAACCTTTCGCGTTCGCCCCGGTTCCGCCAGCAGGGCGAACAGTGAACGTTTGTCACTCCCCGAAGCCACGGCTGCCCTGTTTTCAGAAGCCCGAGAGACCTTTATCAGGCAGTAGCGCCGGCCTCCAGATCGGCGCCAATACGCTTGTCACCAGCGGCAAATGAGGGTACAATAGTCGTGTGTCTCGCCTCGGCGATGCAGTCATTGGCAAGGAGAAGCGGTGAAAGAGGCGCTACTCTACGAGAAGCTGGGTGACGGGAAGGTCCGCTGCGGTGTCTGCCGGTGGCGATGCGTGATCCCCGACGGCGGCCAGGGCGTGTGTGCAACGCGCCTGAACCGGGGGGGCGTGTTGCATACGCTCCTGTATGGGCGGGTGGCCTCCATCTGCGCGGACCCGATCGAGAAAAAGCCCCTCTACCACTTCCATCCGGGCACGATGGTCCTCTCGCTCGGCACCGTGGGATGCAACTTCCGCTGCCCCGGCTGCCAGAACTACGAGATCTCGCAGGTTTGTGCCAAAGACCGTGTCGCCGCTCTCCACCCGATTTCGCCGGAGGAGTCGGTCGAGCTTGCGCTGGCGAACGCGTGCCAGGGGATCTGCTGGACCTACAACGAGCCGGCGATCTGGTTCGAGCACACGCTAGAGAGCGCGCGTCTGGCGAAAGCCCGCGGCCTTTATACGGTCTACGTCACCAACGGCTTCATCTCGCCGGAGGCGCTCGATGCCATCGGGCCCTATTTGGATGCTTACCGCGTGGACATCAAGGCGTTTTCGCGCGAGGCCTACCGGAAGATTTCGGGCGTCGCCCGCTTCGAGGGGATCCTGGAAAGCGCCGTGCGCGCCCGGGAGCACTGGGGCATGCACGTGGAGTGCGTCACAAACGTGACCCCGACGGTGAACGACGACCCGGCCATGCTGCGCGAGATCGCCTGCTGGATCCGCGACGCCCTCGGCCCGCACACTCCGTGGCACATCACGCGCTTCTTCCCGTATCGCGAGCTATCGCACCTGCCGCCGACGCCCATCGATCTACTGGAGCAGGCGCACGCCATGGCGCGCGAGGAGGGCCTGGCCTATGCCTACCTGGGCAATGTGGCCGGTCACGGCGGAGAAGACACCCACTGCCACGCCTGCGGCGCGCGCGTGATCCAGCGCCGTGGTATGGGGGTAACGGCGATCGCCCTAGAGGGAGGGGCCTGCCATCGCTGCAAAACACGCATCCCGGGGCGATTCGAGGGGGCACAGGTCAGCAGCGGGCTCCGGCATCCGGTGAGGCCACCGACGTGATGCCGCATGGGGCACCGGTGACTGGCTCACCAGAGGCGCCCGCGAGAGCGCCTGCCCCGCTTGCACCAGAGTTCTTGCACCTCCTGATCGCCGGACGCTGGGTCGTGCTCGCCACGGTCGTCCTCAGCATCCTCCTCCCGATAGGCCTCTTGGTAGAGCGCGGGGCGCTCGTCGTCCTGGGGCTGATCACCGCGGTCTACAACAGCGGGCTGTCGGCGCTGCTGCGCGCCGGTCGGGTCCGGGGGCTCCGCCCCGCCGTCGTAGTCGCCATTGACCTCATCCTGGTCACCCTCCTCAATTGGTTCTCCGGGGGCGTGCAGAGCCCATTCCGGGGGCTCTACTACGTGCTCATCATCGTGGCCGCAGCCATCGGCGATCTGAAAGGGGGCCTTCTTACCGCCGCCGCAGCCACTTTCGCGGAGGCAGTCATGGCCCTCATCCAGCCAGAGGTACCAGGAGCCGAATGGCAGCAGCACCTGAGCTTCGCGGTCAGCACGGTGCCCTATCTCTTTCTGACAGCGCTCGGGTCCGGCTACCTGGTACGCCGGCTGCGCGAGCAATGGGAGCGCGCGGAGGAGACAGAAGCGCAACTCGCCCAGGTCCAGCGAGACCTGGAGATCGCGCGCGAGGTGCAGGGCGCCCTCACCCATACGGCGCCGCTGAACGTTCCCGGCTTTGAGCTGGGCGCGTTCACGCACACGCAGTACGGTATCGGCGGGGATCTGCAGGATTACGTGCCCATCCCAGAAGGCATCGGCGTAGCCCTCGCCGACGTCGTCGGGCACGGCCTTTCCGCCGCGCTCCTCGCCGCACGCCTGGCGCACCTTTTGGACGAACTGGGCCTGGGCACGCCACTCCATGAGGTGCTCGAGTCGTGGAACCGCACCATCTACGAACGCACTCCCGCGGAGATGTACGTGACGATGGCGATCATCGAGTTGCGCGCGGCGGACGGCCGCGCGCGCTATACGGTGGCCGGGCATCCCCCTCCCCTGCACTGGCGGAGCGCGACGGGCGAGGTTCGCCCGCTTCAGGTGACAGGCACCGCCCTGGGAGCATTGCCCGAGCCGCAAATTGAGGTGCGCGAGATGGTGCTCGAGCCGGGCGATGTGCTCCTGATCTACACGGATGGCGCCGTCGAGGCACGCGATGATGAGGGTGAATTGCTCGGGATCGACGGCCTATCACAGCTGCTGGCCCGGCATGTCTCGCTGCCCCCTCGCGAGATGGTCAACCGGATCGCCGCCGATATCCTTGAACGATGTGACGTGCGTGATGATATGACACTGGTCGCGGTCATGCGCCGGCGCACGGCTCCCCGTAGATAACCTGAGGGCCGGAAAGCGCCGGCGCGTGGTAGAAAGCAGGGGCGCGGGGGCTACTTGTCCACCGCGGCGATCCCCACCACACCGAAGGCGACGCGCCCGCCGGCATCGCCCACAGGCTGGGTGAACTTATCCGCCTGCGCATGGACGACCGCCGCGCGTCCCACAATCGAATAGGGGCCATCGAGCCGGATCACCCGGTCGCGCACGTTGATGCGCGCCACCCCTTGGGCATCCGCGACAATGTTCCCGAGGTCTCCCACGTGGCGTCTGGCCTCTCCCGGCGCGCCATGCGGCCGGCCTGTCGGATTGTAGTGCCCGCCAGCAGAGAGGCCCTCCCGCGTATCGGTCAGATCGCCGTACTCATGAATGTGGAAGCCGTGCGGTCCGGGGGTCAACCCGGTCACCGTGCCGGTCACCTCAAGCACGCCGTCACGCTGCACAAAGCGGATAGTACCTGAAACGCCACTCCCGCCCACCGGCTGGAGCACCACAACAGCCGTCTGAACCGGAGCCGGTCTCTCTTCTCCCGCGCGGACCGGGCGTCGCCCAGCCCATGCCAACAGGCCGAGCGCAGCAATCCCCGAGACAATCACAAGAACCCGGAATCGGCTTGCCATTCCACTACCCCCTCTCGAAACGGTGATCCAACGATGTAGCTCCCGAACGAAAGCGGCACGGGCAAGTTGGCTACCAATCCGCGCAGGGGGCCGGATGCGCGCTTACGCGGCACCCGACCCGCTGCGCCTCGGTACGAGCACGGCTCCTCTTCCGGCAAGCACGGCCTGTTCACACCCCTGGGGGCATTCCAGACCGCTGGACGGACAGCGCGCCGCTACGGCTCGATAACGACCCCCAGCGTCTTGCCGGGGTTAGTGACCAGCTCGTCGCATGCCTTGGGGGCATCCGCCAGCGACACCTGATGGGTGACGATGGGACGCACCTGGATCCGGCCCTCGTCCATGAAGCGGATGCACTCTTCCAGGTTGCGCTGCGTATTCCAGGAGAAATAGACGGACGGATAGTCAGCGCCATGCTCCCAGGCCTCATCGTGGTAGCCCGGTCCGGTCCGCGCGGCGCTCCGCACATCGAGATTCCCCAGCCCGGCAGCGAAGGTGTGGGTGATCGTGGCCCCGCCCACAATCACCACGCGGCCCATCAGATGCGTATCCGGCGCCACCTTCATCGTGCGCACCACCTGCTTGAACGCCTCGGTGCCCTCGCCGCCAAAGGCGAGGATCGCCGCGTCCATCCCATGCCCGCGTGTGAACTCCTTGGCCGCCTCGACGCCATCCTCCTCCGCGGTATTGACCGGACGGTCGCATCCAGTGGCGCGAGCGATCTCCAGGCGCATCGGGAGGCGGTCCCAGGCCATCACATGCGTGCCGCCCAGGCGGGCGAACTGCGCGGAGAGCTGCCCGACAATCCCCAGGCCGACAACGAGGAAGTGCTCGCCAATCTCCGGCTCGGCCCGGCGCACCGCGTGCAACGCCGTCGCCGCCAGATGGGCGAAGCTGCCGTCGGCGTAGCTCACTCCTTCCGGCAGGTGGACGGAAAGGTTCTGTGGCACGACGGCGTCCGTCGCATGCAGCGCGTAGCCGCCGCCCATGCACGCCACCCGGTCTCCCACTTTGAAGCGGGTCACCCCTTCACCCACGGCGACCACGTCGCCGGCGTTGGCATAGCCAAAGGGGCGCGGGGCGGCGTCCGGATTCGGATTCTCGCGCAGTTTGGGCACGCCGCCCAGCTCCGTGCCGGGGCTCACCAAAGACGCACGGACGCGGATTCGAATCTGCCCCGGCTTCACTTCCGGCACGGGCTGCTCCATCACCAGAAACTGCCCGCGCCCATCAATCGCAAGCACTTGACGTGTATCGCTCATTAGATCCCTCTCTTTTGCTCAAACGCAGAACTCGGATGCCCGGTTCCAGCGCGCCGGACTCGCTTCCATCCGCCCTGCTCCCGCTGTTGCATCCGGGTGACGGGTCGAGACGGCCCCTGCCGTGCCCGCCACGTGTCCCGCGTGGGATACATGCTGGGTTCGGCTACAACCGGCCATCTCCCTGCCCGGCGGTGGCGCGGCGCCTGCGAGGCACGCGCCCGCCCACCAGACACCCGCGGCCTACTCCGTCTCGCCCTGGCGCTCCTCCTCCAGAGGCACGCGGCAGGGGAGGATCCAGCGGTCACGCCGCACAAAGGGGGCGTTGTGGTAGGGGCACTCCGTCTTGCCCCGCGCATCCAGGTGGTTGAAGCAGCTCCGCATGCACCCGCGCGAACCGCCGACGGCATAGCTCCCGCCCACGCCCCAGCGCGCGATCTGCGAGTGTCCCTCGACGATGAAGCCGGAGGGATCCTCCTCGGTCTGCCGCCAGGCTCCCAACGAGAAGGGCCAGCAGATCTTGTAGGCGCGGTCCTCGCTCACGCGCTGCTTCGAGACATCGAACTCCCACCCGGGAAAGCTCTTGTGGAGGAAGGGCGAGACGGTCGCATCGCCGCCGTGGAAGCTCAGCGTGCACCGTCCCATATCGACGTCGCCCCACTCATACACCTTGTCCTCGATCTGAATGCGAACCACCTTGCCCTCGCGCCGGTGCGGGATGGCATCCGAGGGGCAGCCGCGCACGCACTCCATGCACCGATCGCACAGGCTTCCCGGCTCCACGAGCGGATCGGGCTCCAGCTCCAGATCGGTGATGATGGCGGCCAGGCGCTGGCGCGGTCCGAAGCGTTTGGTGAGGAAGACCTTCGACCACCCACACTCGCCCAGCCCGGCCGCGGTGGCGGCGATGCGGATCGCCAGGTGAACGTTGGGCGCCACTGCTCCGGGGCGCAGGGGCTCGATGGGAGGCTGTGTCTCCGGCACGCCGGGATAGTAGGGCACGGCTTCCCAGCCATGATCTTCGATGAAGCACGCCGTTTCGTACACGCCGGCGGGGATGAAGAGGGTGTTCAGCAACCCGTGATAGCCGAAGTAGGTGTAGTTGGGCCAGTGCGTGCCCTCCTCAATGCCGCGCCAGTTACCTCGGATGATGCGCCGGGCCACCACGATGACCGACCGCGCCTCTGGAAAGATCGCTGCCGGGTGCATCCGCGGTGGCGCGTTCTCGAAGCGCTCGATGTTCGCCACGCCAACCAGGTCCAGGCCCTGGGAAAACGCGAACTCCTTGAGGGCTTCTTTGGTGAGCGAAGCTGCCATGAGACCCCTCACTCTCCATCCTGCAGGCTAGAGCGGCCGCTCGCATCCACCTGCCAGGCGGGCCGCTTGCGGAAGGGCGCCGCAAAGAGGCCCTGGATGCGCTCGGCGCGCTCCAGGTGGTCGATGCAGGTGCGGTTGCACAGCGCCCCGAGGCGGTCCGGAGAGCCGGCCGGATGGTAGGCATTGGGGCGCGCGCCGTTCTTGCACGAGCGGCAGATGCGGTCATCGATGGCGGCCACCCGCATCTCCTTGCCGCAGATAGTCACCGTGCGCCCGGCCTCGGCGTTGATCGCGCCCAGCGGGCAGGCCTTGACGCACGCCATGCACTGGTCACAGACCGGCTTCTCAAGGAGCGGCGTGGCTTCGAGGGGAGCATCGGTGAGGATCATCTGCAGACGCTGGCGCGGCCCGAACTGGGGCGTCAGCAACTCGCCGCAGAGCCCGATCTCGCCAAGCCCCGCACGCACCGCGGCATCCCGGGCATCCACGATCACATTCGGCGCGGGCGCGCCCGGGCGCACGGGAACGCCGGACGGCGGCACCTGCGGCGGCAGATCCTGAAGCGGCACCGGCTCGTAGCCCTTGTCCTCGAGGAAGGTGGCGACGCTGATCGTCGCCATTGCCAGCATCCGGTCGATGAGCCATGAGCGGCCATATTGATCGAACGCGTCCAGCTGCGTTCCCTCTTCGAGGCCGCGAAAGGTGCCACGGGTAATGCGCTTGCCGATGACGATCACGAAGCGCGTTTCCGGGAAGATGGAGGATGGGTGGTGCTGCGCGGGCACCCCCTCAAAGCGCTCGATGGGCGCGATGCCTAGCAGATCGATGCGCCGCTCGGCGGCGAACGCCTTGAGTTCCTGGGTCAGATTGCTCATGAAGGCCTCCCCCGGGCGCCCGAATGAGAGAGCGCCCTGGCCGCCCGCGGCATGGCCCTCGGGCGGCACTCTTGCGATAGGGATCTTCCCCGAGCATCCAGGCTCTTCCTCCCGCTCCCCAAGGCGCAAGAGGCTGCGCCGCTGCCGTTCAGGAACAGGCGGGCCCTCTCTTTAATCCGCAGATGGACGCAGATGGGCACCGATCGATGGAGCCGGAAGGACTGTGGCGTTTCGGTGATGCTGGATCGAGGTGAACCACCAGCAGGCAGAACGGAATGGTCGGCAACTGGTCGCGCGTGGGGGCGAACCTTCCGTGTTCGCCTTCCCCTGGCCGGGGGTAAGGCGCCGGGCAAGGTTCATCCCTCCGCGCGGGGCCTGCCGGCTGCGACAAGCGCGCGGGCCGACAGCGCGTCTGTCGTGCTCAAGCGCGCTCGCCGGAGAGGCCCCAGATGTGCGCCTCTGTGATCCGCACCTGGCAGAGCTCGCCGGCCAGGTGGGCCGGACCAGGGAAGTGGACGAGCTTGTTGTTGCGCGCGTAGCCGGCCAGAACCGAGGGATCCTTGTCGCTCGGACCGTCGACCAGCACCTCCAGCACCTCGCCGATGTGGCTGGCGTTGCGCTCCATTGTGATCGCGTTCTGGAGCTCGATGAGCTCCGCGAGACGGCGCATCTTCTCCGCCTGCGGCACCTGGCCCGGCATGCGCGCGGCCCGCGTCCTCGGGCGCGGGCTGAAGTGGAACGTAAAGGCGGCATCAAACCGGAGGCGCCCGACGGTGCGGAGCGAGTTTTCGTGCTGCTCGAGCGTCTCGCCCGGATGGCCCACCATGAGATCCGTCGTGATGCTGATCCCCGGCACGCGCTCGCGCAACGCCCAATAGACCTTCTCATATTCGGCCACGGTGTAGCCGCGGCGCATGGCGGCGAGTACCTCGTCATCGCCCGACTGGAGCGGCAGGTGGACGTGCTCACACACCTTCGGCAGCTCCGCGATCGCATCGATCAGCTCGTCCGTGAAGCCCATCGGATAGGGCGAGGTGAAGCGGATCCGCTCGATTCCCTCGATCTCGTTCAGGCGCCGCAACAGCTCGGCAAAGGTAATCCCCCTGGGGAGCTTGTGCCCGTAGGAGTTGACGGTCTGGCCGAGGAGCGTCACCTCCTTGCGGCCGGCAGCGGCGGCGGCACGCACCTGCGCCTCGATCTCCTCCGGGCGGCGGCTCCGCTCGGCACCCCGGGTCATCGGCACGATGCAGAAAGCGCAGAAGCGGTCGCACCCATACATCACCGGTACCCACGCCTTGTGGGGGTCGCGGCCCCGGGCGAGACCAGCGAGCAAGTCCTCTTCGGCCTCAATCTCCTCGAGGCTGCGTCTTGCCGGCAAGTCGGTCGCGACGAGCCGCTCGCCGGTACGCCACGCCGTGGCGGCCAGCTCGGGAAGCCGGTGGATCTGCGCGGTGCCGATCACCAGGCTCACGTGGGGGGCCTTGCGCAGGACATCCTCCCCTTCCCGCTGCGCCATGCAGCCACAGACGCCGATGAGCATCCCGGGCCGGGCGCTGCGGAGTGGCTTCAAGTGACCCAGATTGCCGTACGCGCGATCCTCGGCCTTCTGGCGGACCGAGCAGGTATTGAGGAGCACCAGATCGGCGTGCTCCGCGCTCGGAGCGCGCTCCATCCCGGCATCAGAGAGGATCGCCTCCATCCGCTCCGTGTCCGAGACGTTCATCTGGCAGCCGAACGTCATCACGTAGTAACTCTTGCCGGATAGCTCCGGGTATGCCGCTTCCGTTCTCTCCATCTTTAGATAGGCTCGTCTCCGGTGGCCGGGCGTGGTCGCCCGCACTCCCATCATACCACAAAGGATCCCGCGCGACAACAGAGTGAATGGATGCCGCTGTGCCTCTGAGATTCCGACATAAGGAAACCGAAGCCTCGGAGGCAGCGCGCAACCCGGCGCGCGGCGATAAATCACCGCGCTGCTTGCGAGCGAAGCCCTGCCGGGCTGGGTTGGGGATACTCCCAGTCTCAAGACGGCGGTGGCTGGGAGGAGAAGCCCGCAGGGGCTTTGCCGGAAAGCAGCGCGGAGCTTCGAGCTCCGCGCGTGCGGGCGGCCCTCTCCTTATGTCGGAATCCCAGGCTGTGCCTTCTGTTTCTTGACAGGCGTTCCCGCGTATGCTAGCATAGAAACGCGTTCGGAACGCGCGCGGTCTCCCTCGGGTCATCCCTATAGGACCCGCGATTGCCGCGGACGGACCCCGTGCCGCTCGGTGGCACTCTCTATTCCTGTGGGTTGCGTACCCCGTAGCCAGACGGTGGTGATCATGGATGGACTGGAAGCACTCCTGGATCGCGTGAGAGAGGCGATGGACGCGGCCAACTCGGCCCGCGAGCGCGCCCTCACTCTCTCTCGCGAGACGATCCGTTTTTCCGCAAACTCGATCCGCGCGACGCACCGTGAAGAGTACCCGCTGGCGCAAACGCTCCTGGGCGAGGCGCGAAGCCGCGTGGAGCGTATGCGCGAGACGCTCGCCGACCATCCTGAGATCTACTGGACTGGTTACGTGCAAGACGCGCAGAAGGAGTTCGCCGAGGCATCGCTGGTGCTCGCCCTGGTCCAGGGCGACAATCCCCCGGGGCCGGACGATCTCCACGTCGAGCACGCCGCCTACCTCAACGGGCTCGGCGAAGCGGCTGGCGAACTGCGCCGGCACTTCTTGGACCTCCTCCGCCGCGGCAACGTCGTCCGCGCCGGGGAAGTGCTTTCGCGCATGGATGATATTTACGACGGATTGGTGACCTTTGATTACCCGGACGCGCTCACGTCGGGCCTGCGCCGTACCACCGATATGGTCCGTGGCGTACTGGAGCGTAGCCGGGGCGATCTCACCGCGGCCATCCGCCAGGAGCAGCTTCAGGAGCGGCTACGCCGTGTGGAAGAGCAGATCGCGCGTGTATCAGGTGATCCACCAACGGGACCTGCCCCGAGTAAGCCTTGACCGGAGGGGATGATGCAGCAGCCTCGAACTGTGACTCGCGAATACGCCATCATTTTGTTCTGCGTGGTGGGTATCGCTGCAATCAATGCCTGGGCGAATAACAGGTTTACCATCGATTTCAACGCGATGTATCAGACGGTGATGGGAGCCTTCGGACGCGATGGCATCAAGCGCGGCTATGAGCGGATGACGCTCTATGAGCTCCTCGATAAGCACGCGAGCGATCCGCAGGCGGTGCAGGCGCTGAAAGGCGTGGCGGTTGAAGGCCAGATTCTCAGGGAGAGGGCCATCGACCCGGATGATCCCAACTTCACCCAGGCAGAGAAAGTCGGCACGACCTTCCGGCTCTCGCGCCGCTTCTCAGAGACAGGAATCGAAGAGGACGCCCACGTCATCTCCGTCGAGGTGAACTATCCGAAGCCTGAGGGCCTTGAGGCCAATATGTGGGTGTTGGTTCAGGGCCCGGTGCGCACCATCGAAGAGGGAGAAAACGCAGGCGCGCCCATCATCGACGCGGTCGCGGTCACTAAGATGCGCATGAAGCCGGAGAACGACATCCTCACGCCGGAGGGTGAGCCCGAACACCTTCACCACGACCACGGTGGGGAGATGCCCGGCCACGAGGGCCACGGACACTAGTTCGGAGCGAAGTCGCTTTGCCGTATGAGGCGCGAGCCCACAAGCGGGCTCGCGCCTCGCGCACTCTGGAAAGCAGGTGCCCGGCTTTGGCGCGCGCCGATCATTCCCCCTTGTTTGCGAACGTGACCACCACTTTCACCGCGTCCGGGCTGGCGAGAGCCGCCACTGCATCCTCAAACCGCTCCAGCGGGAAGGTGTGCGTCACAAACCGCCCCAGATCCAGCTTCCCGCGCTCCACCAGACCGAGTGCTTCCTCATGGGCGCTCGGCTCGTCCGGGTTGATCACCGTCAGCGACCACCAGTCGGGCGCGCCCTTCGCATCGAAGGCGTAGCGGTGATACTCCGCCAGCGAGCCCTCCGGCACGCCATAGATCCCCACGCTCCCCCCGCGCGCGAGCGTCGCCAGGAGCGCCCCGATGCGGCTCCGATCGCCCACGGCATCGATCGCCAGGTCAACTCCCCGGCCCCCGGTGGCCGCCTTCACGAGCGGCCCGATCTCCCCCGCGGTGAGATCCGCACCTTCATCGGCGCCGAAGCGGCGCATACGATCCAACCGGCCCACGTGCCGGCCGGCCGCGAGAATCTTCCGCGCGCCCAGGGCGCGGGCACACATCGCGAACGCCAGGCCCACCGGTCCCGTGCCCAGGATCAGAACGTCCATGCCCGGCTGAAACCGCGCCCGGCGCAATGCGGAGAGCGTCTCCTTGAGCGTGATCAGCACCGTCGCCTCGTTGGCATCCATCTCCAGGGGAATAGGCTGCTGCATCGCCGCCGATCCCGCGGTCGGCCGTGCCGATGGGTCATCGGCGCGCAGCGCCTCGATATCGGTGAGGAGGCCATACTCCGCGAAACCGCCCCAGCCGATGCGCGGCGCGCCTTCCATCCCTGCCGGGTAGGCCGCCCCAGCACGCAGGACGCGGTCGCCCACGCGGAACTTGCGGCACCGCTCGCCGGTGGCGATCACCTCGCCGACGCCTTCATGCCCCAGAATGAACGGCATAGGCGGGCCAAAAGGGAGCGTGCCATGAATCAGGTGCGTATCGGTGCCGCGGCAGAAGCTACACGCCAGCGTGCGCGTCAGCGCGTCGTAGGGCCCCAGCTTCGGGCGGGGCACCTCGCGCAGCTCCACCCGACCCGGCGCGGTCACCATGGCGGCAAGCATCGTTTCGCTCATCGGAGTCCTCCTGGAATTGGAATTCCGAGATACGGAATCCGAGCCCGGGCATAGAGACCCACGGTTCGAATGCCGGACCTCTCCGGCCCCTTTCATCCGTGGGATCGGGGCCGGGCTCATCCCAGCAGGGGCAGGAGTGTCTCGGCACTCACCCGCATCGCGGTTTCGCTATCCGGGTGCTGGTAGGCCTCCACCGAAACGCACCCGTCATAGCCGGCTTCGCGCAGCGCCCCCAGGATCGCGGGGAAATCGAGGTGGCCCATTCCTGGCGCCAGACGGTTCTCCTCGCAGAGGTGAACATGGTGCAGGTGCTCACGCGCGGCTACCAGCGACGATGGGATCGTCTCCCCTTCGGCGTGCATGTGCCCTGTATCGAGCATGAGGCCAAGGCCGGGGTGGTTCAGCGCGCGCACCAGAGCCAGACCTTCTTCCGTGGTCCGCGCCCAATCGGCGGTTCGCCGCTGGATCGGCTCCAGGAGGACGCGGATCCCGAGGGATGCCGCCAGGTCCGCGGCACCCAGCAGCGCCGTGCGTCCCCACTCCAGCGCGACCTCGTCCGGGACGCCGCCGCCGAGGCGACCGCGCAGCCGGCCCACGTTCACATCGACGCCCAAACGCGCAGCCAGGCGGATGGCCGCGCGCATGCGCTTCCCGGCCTCAGCGCGCACCGCGACGCGCGCATCCGTGAAAGAGAGGCCGTCTTCCCCATATACCTCGCCGGTGCAGACCAGACAGATGGGGAGGTGATACTCTCGCGACAGGGCTTCCAGATAGGCAGCCGGCACGCGCTCTGGGTCGCGCACCATCAACTCGACAGCGGAGTAGCCGAGGCGAGCAAGCTGCGCGAAACCCTCGCGCAGGTCACCCCGAAACGCGGTGACATCGGGCGTGTGGACCTCTGGGGTCGCCACCTGGTAGGCCAGTCTCACTCGCTCTCTCCCGAGCGAAGAAGTCCGTACTCCTTCATCTTATTGCGCAGAGTCTTCCGGTCGATGCCGAGCACGAGCGCGGTTCGGCTTTGGTTGCCGCCCAGTCGCTCGAGCGTATCCAGGATCGCTTCTTTCTCAATCTCCTTCAGAGTTCGCAGCGGGCGCTCCCCGTCTGCGAGCGATGAGGAATACGCCGCAGGGCGAGCCGTGGAGAGGCCCTGCCGGGAGGGCAGGAACAGCTCGCCGACATCGATTCGCTCGTCACGCGTGAGGATGACGGCGCGCTCGACGCAGTTCTCCAACTCCCGGATGTTGCCGGGCCAGTCGTAACTCTGAAGGAGCTCGAGCGCCTCATAGGTGAATCCGGTAACCTGCTTCCCCGTCTCTTTTCGATAGCGCTCGAGGAAGTGGTTGGCCAGGGTGGGGATATCCTCCGCTCGCTCGCGAAGCGGCGGGAGGTGAATCGGGATCACATTGAGGCGGTAGTAGAGGTCCTGGCGGAAGGTGCCCTCGCGGATCATCGCTTCGAGGTCGCGGTGGGTGGCAGCGATCACGCGCACATCCACGCGGATCGTCTCCGTCCCTCCAACACGCTCGAACTCGCGCTCCTGAAGCACGCGCAGGAGCTTCACCTGCACCGGCAGGCTGATATCGCCGATCTCATCGAGCAGGAGTGTGCCACCGTGAGCGCGCTCGAACCGGCCGATATGCCGCGACAGCGCGTGCGTGAATGCGCCCTTCTCGTGGCCGAAAAGCTCGCTTTCGAGGAGCGTTTCCGGAAGAGCACCACAGTTGACCTTCAGAAACGGTTTCTCGGCGCGCCCACTCTGGTAGTGAATCGCCCGGGCCAGAAACTCCTTGCCCGTGCCGGTCTCACCCGTGATGAGCACGGTGGCGTTGCTCTCCGCCACCTGCGTCGCCATCAGGTAGGCCTGCTGCACCTCGGGGGTCATGCCGATGACGTTGTCAAAGTCGTAGTGCGCCTTCAGCTCCGAGTGAAGGTAGCGATTCTCATCGATCAGCAGCCGGCGGTCCATGGCGCGCGCCACGATCCGCTCCAGCTCCCCGAGGTCGAACGGCTTGCGAATATACTCGTAGGCACCCTGCTTCAGCGCCTCGATGGCATCTGCCATCGTCGCGTTCACCGTCACGATGATCACGGGAATGTCAGGCCGGCGCTTTTTGATAAAGCGCAGGACATCCATGCCGTTCAGCCGGGGGAGGCCAATGTCCAGAATGACAACGGCGTACTCCTGCTGCTCGACCTTGTTTACCGCCTCCACACCGTCCTCGGCAGTCTCTACGCAGTAGCCCGCCTGAGAGAGGGCATCGACAAGGACCTGCCGGAGGACCGGCTCGTCTTCCACTGCTAGGATCGTGCGTTGGGCTGGCATCTTCTCTCTCAATCAATCGCGCGTCTTTCCATTATACACGCCTGGCCGCTGCTTGTAAATGCTCGCCCCGCCTCCGCAGCCGGTCGAGGAGGAGAGGTGCGCCCTCGCGCGGAAAAGCCCTCGGAGGAGATAAGACGCGCCGGGAACCCGTGGTGGCCTGCATGAACCGGCAGATGATCCCCCTTCGGCACCCCCTGGATGGAGGCACACTCCCCCACTCTGCCGACGATGGCATCTCTGGTTGGCGCATCCGGCCAAGCGGGTATGCTCTCCGGGAGAGCGGTGTCTCAATAGGGTAAAGGAGGTCGTGATGAAGAAACGAGCAACTCTCCTGCTGGCGGCGGTTGCCCTCTTTGCGGTGGCAATGGCGCCCCCGGCCAGCGGGGCAGTGGAACGGCCCGATCAGGATCTCCTGATCGTCTCTGGGAGGGGCGAAGCACGAGTCACCCCCAACATCGCCGTGGTTCGGTTGGGCGTTGAGTCGCGCTCGGCCCGAGCCGCGGAGGCGATCCAGGATGCGGACCGCCGGATGAATCAGGTGCTCCAGGCGATTCGCGCGCAGAACATTCCCGAGCGCAACATTCAGACAGTAATCTACAACGTCTCCCGGCAGTATCGGCCGCGTCCGCAGGACGACCAGCGCCCCCCCGAGCTGGAGTATGTCGTGACAAACATCGTCTCGGTGCGCCTCACTGACGTCAATCGCGCCGGCGCCGTGATCGACGCGGCCACGGGCGCAGGCGCCAACGTGGTTCAAGGCATCTCCTTCCAGGCCGAAAACGAGACGGCCGCCCGCGAAGAGGCTTTGCGCCAGGCCGCGCGCGACGCCCAGACCAAAGCCCAGACACTCGCGTCCGCCCTTGGCGTGCGGATTCTTGGCGTGGACCAGATCACGGAGAGCAGCGGCCCGGTCCCCTTGCCGCAGCCGTATGGAGCCGTCGTCGCGGAGGCCCGAATCGACGCGTCTGCCCCCGTGATGCCCGGCGAGAACGTCATCCAGGCCAACGTCGTCGTGCGCTACCGAATCGGCCGGTAGTTTGAAATGCCCTCCCGTCCCCGCCCCGCACGGGAGAACGGGGACGGGAGCCCGGTTTCGCGTCCATCTCCCGGCGCACAGCGGTGGATCACACCGGGTAGAGCCTCTACGGTGCGCCAAGCATCCCCCAGATCCACTCAACGGAATCTGCTTCATAGGAGAATCGCGCCTATCGGCGAACCCTATTCTGGAGAGGAGCAGGCAGATAGCTACGTGGATTTCCCTACCCTTCTGTTGATTGCCCTTGGTCTTGCGATGGATGCTTCGGCGGTTGCCCTCAGTGTTGGTTTCGCGCTCCGACGGCTCACCTTCCGACCTGTATTTCGACTATCGTTTCATTTCGGGCTTTTCCAGGCACTCATGCTGATTATTGGCTGGGCCGCCGGCAAGTCGGTCCACGCCTATATCCAGGCCTATGACCACTGGGTGGCGTTCATCCTCCTCGCCTACATCGGCGGGCGCATGATTCAGGCGGGCCTGAGCGATCAAGAGGAGGAGGCGATAGTGAAGGATCCGACGCGAGGCGCCCGCCTGGTGATGCTCTCGGTCGCGACGAGCATCGACGCGATGGCAGTGGGGCTCCTCCTCGCGCTGATGGGCGTCTCGATCTGGTATCCCAGCCTGGTGATCGGCATCGTCGCGGCACTCTGCACGTTGCTCGCGCTTTTCGTGGGGCACTGCTGCGGCGCCGCGCTTGGCCGGCGCATGGAGGTGGTCGGGGGCAGCGTTCTTATCGCGATCGGCTTCCGAATCCTCTACCAGCACATCTATCTCGCCGCGTAACGCGGGGGCACAGCGTGGGATGAGGACCAGGCGCGCCCCATCCCATCGCTCCATCCCCGGCAAGAGTTGCTCCTGAACTCCTGCCCTGGTGGCCTCGGACAGCGTGCTCGCAAGAGGTTCGCCTCCGCGGTCACTACGCCGATAGCTTATAGCCGAAGCGGCGTAGCAGCTCCTTGCGCTCTTTGATGTCGGCGTCAGTCTCCACGCCCTTTGTCTTCACGCCGTCGATCACGCCGAGAATGCCGCGGCCTTGCTCCGTCTCGGCCACGATCACCTCGGTGGGGTTGGCGGTGGCGCAGAAGATGCGGCACACTTCCGGCACGGCTTTGATGGCGTTGAGCACGTTCACAGGGAAGGCGTTCCCCAGGAAGATGATGAACGAGTGGCCGGCGGAAAGCGCCTCGGCGTTCTTCTTCGCCAGGGCGATCATCTCGTCGCTCGTGCCCGACCAGCGGACCAACGCGGGTCCGGAGGCCTCGCAAAACGCGATCCCGAACTGAATGCCGGGCATCGCCCCCACGAGCGCCTCATGCAGGTCCTCCACCGTCTTGATGAAGTGTGACTGTCCCAGGATGAAGTTGATATTCTCCGGCTTCTCGATGCGGACGATCTTCAGCTCCATTCCCTCTCTCCCTTCACCTCAGCGCGCGTTTGTCACGCGAAGAGCCGCTCGATGAGTCGCCAGCCCTCGCTTACACAGACGGGCGAGGCCTCGCCGGTGGCCTCATCCATCCGCTCGGCGGCGTCGCGGGGGATCCCCTCGCCTGCCAATGCGAAGGGAACCGGCTTCCCCACGTGCGTGCGCAGTGACAGCGGCGTGTAGTGGTCGGGCAGCACCAGCATGCGTGCCGACCCCATGGAGCGGGCGGCCTCCCAGAGCGGCCCGATGATCTCGCGATCCGTCCACTCGATGGCGCGGATCTTCCCCTCCAGGTCGCCCTTGTGCCCGCACTCGTCGGGAGCCTCCAGGTGCACCATAACAAAATCGACTTCGGCGAGCGATTGGCGGGCCGCATCGCGCTTGCCAGCCCAATCGGTATCTAGGCGTCCGGTGGCTCCGGGCACCAGCACCACGTTCAGCTCTGCCAGCCGGGCGATCCCTCGAATCAGATCCACTGCCGAGATCACCGCGCCAGAGACGCCCCGAAGCCTCGGGAAACTCTCCAAACGCGGGGCCCGCCCCTGCCCCCAAAGCCAGATGAGGTTGGCCGGGCTCTTCCCCTCAGCCTTGCGCTTCCGGTTCACGGGGTGATCCGCCAGCACATCCCGCGATTCGCGCATCAGCTGGAGCAGCAGCGACGCGCCTTCCCCGCGCGGGAGATGCGGCTCCATCGCCTGACCCAGAATGTCGTGCGGGGGAGTCGTCTCCATCCCGGTAGTTCCCCCGTGCCAGACCATCAGGTTCCGGTAGCTCACGCCGGGATAGAAACGCACGCGGTCGCTGCCCAGCCGCTCCTGGATCGCCTCGATCAGCTGCGCCGCCTCTTCCGAGGAGATCTCGCCCCCGCTGTGGTCCACCACCCGACCATCGTCCACCGTAATCAGGTTGCACCGGAAAGCAACATCGTCGGGGCCCAGCGCGATTCCCTGGCTCGCCGCTTCGAGGGGGGCGCGGCCGGTGTAGACGCGCGCCGGATCATAGCCCATAATTGAAAGCGCCGCCACGTCGCTTCCCGGCGGCATCCCCTCCGGGATGGTGTGCACCCGGCCCACCATCCCCTCGGCGGCAATCGCATCCAGGTGTGGCGTCGCCGCCGCCATTAGGGGCGTGCGCCCGCCCAGCTCCGGCACCGGATCATCCGCCATCCCATCTGGCACAATCAAAAGATACTTCATCTCCCCCGCGTCTTCTCTCCTCCATCACTCGCCGGGCCGCGGCTCCGCCCGTCAAAACTTCGCGCTCTCCTCCGGGCGAGCCCGGCCACCCCTCACGAGGGAGGGCACGCCGGGCCCGCTGGAAAGGGATGCGTTAGCGTCGTGCATCCAACTGCCGGAGGAGCTTCAAGGTGACCTCGGTGATCTGGTCGCCTGCCTCCGGAACGAGCTTGCTGCTCGGTGCGGTGCGCGGCTCGTAACCTCCCTGCGTGAACGCCTCTGGGGTCGGCACGTAGCCGACGCAGGCGTTCGCCAGCTCCACCACGAAGGTGGGCTGGAAGGGCGAGGCTTCCTTCATGCGCAGGCCAAAGGCAACGAAGAGCTCCGCAGGGTTGAAGCAGATCGCCGCGTCCCCAATGCGGAAGACCTGCACCTCGGCGGTCACTTCCGGCTCTTCTTCGCGCTCCTTCGCCACCTGGAGCGCCGCCCAAGCGTAGAAGTCCTCGACGAATTCGGAGCTATCCACCGCGCCATGATAAGGATCGGTTGCGGGATCATCCTCCGCGGCGGCACGCTTCGCCTCGGCGCGCGCCAGGCGCTCTCGCGCCCACGCCTGCAGATCCGCGGGCACCTCGCGCACCGGGATCGTGAACGTCTCCGAAGCCGCGTCCAGCCGGACCTCGTCGGTGGTTGGCGTCTCCATGAAGACGCGCAACGCCTCGCCTGCCAGGATCGTCCCCATCCAGCGCGCGTGCTCCTGCCCGCGCTGCTCCTCCGGCGCCGCGCCCGGGCCCTTCACGTTGATGTGGTTCAGGTCGCCGCTGGCACCGTTGGCATACGGCACGATCACCTGCGGCCCGAGCACCGCCTGCACGGCGCGCGCCAGGTAGCCGGGATAGTCCGCGGAGATGAACTCGCCGCCGACCACGTCGGTGTGGACGGTGTAGTTCACCCAAAGGGCGCGGGGGTTCCCTGCCGGGTCTGTCGCCTTCAGAACGCCCAGCTGCGGGTCGATAGGCCCGGCCGGCGCCACGATATCGGGGTTGAGCACGCCGGGATTGGTGCGCACCCCGCCATCACGCATCACGTAGCGGCGGTTGAAGGCGATGCTCTCCACGTGGCCGCTGCCAATCCCCAGGCGGCCCTCCGAGCGCGAGTGATAAGCCGCGATGACCGCGCCGGCGATTGTCCTTGGCAGGATGGCCAGATAGCTGGAATCGGTTCCGCCTTTAAGGAGGCGCGAGGTGTAGGGCCCTGTATGGATATGCGTCGCGCTGACCGCCACGCGCTCGCCTGGAATCCCCGTCGCTTCCTCCACCAGCCGACGCACCTCAGCGACCAGAGCGCGCCGGACGGAGATCAGATCACACGCCACATGGGCAAGGACCGTCTCGCCATCATCGAGGACCAGAGCGCGGCAGTACAGGTCATCGTGAATCCCCTGCGAGGGGCGGGGGCTAAAGTATCCGGCCAGCGGCGTTCCTATCGGAGGCGTGATCACCGCCTGAGCCGTACCAATACGCAGCATCTTTCTCTCCTTGTCATTCACGAGGTCTCGCAGAGGGCACGTCCGCCTTCTTCGCGCCGACATCCGCGAGAGGGTCTGCCCTTGGGAAGCCCTCTCAGGGTGTCTCGGCGGAGGATTCAGGACGGGCCCTCGCTCTCGCTTTCCGTGTCGCCCGCCAGCCCAAACCGCCGGCAGGCGCGCAACAGCAGATCCGCCGTCACGCCGGCAAGCTGAGTTTCCGGCGACAGCGTCTCCAATATCCTAGCGGCACGCGCGTACTCACGGCGCGCATCGTTCGTTTGCCCGCGCTCCCGGAAGAGCGTCGCCAGGTGAAAATGAGGCAGGGGGGACTCTGGCGCGAGATAGAGCTGACGTCGGAATCCACGCTCCGCCTCGTCGCGGCGTCCTGCCTGCCGCTGTAACAACCCGAAGAGCTCCCACGCCTCCGGGCGCATCGGATCGGCTTCCAGCGCCGCGCTCACCTCCTGGAGGGCGCGTGCCAGGTCTCCCCGTGAGGCTGCCTGACGAGCGGACTCCAGGCTTCCAGATCCGGCGGGATGCGCACTCTCTGCCGCGGCAGCAGTCGGCACCTCCGGCACGCTCTGAGGCAACCTGGCGCGCCGGCTTCCCTGGAGGCTGCCTTCGCCGGCGTTCAACGCTCTTCCTCCTGCCAACCGGCGCTTCATGGGGCGATCCTGAACGCTGCCTGAAGAGCGCGGAAGCTGCTTGCGATAGGCGAAGCAATCGCCAAAACTGACTAGCTCCAGGCCCGGCGCGCGGCACCAGGGCATCTCGGAAAACCCAGGGAAGAAGTGTCCGCCTGGGCGCAGCACCGTTGCCAGCCGTTCTGTCACTCTCCGGATCGTCTCTGGCCGGAAGTAGATCGTCACATTCTGGCAGAAGAGGAGGTCCACGGATTCGGGCGGCACGGGCAGCTCCGTGTTCAGCAGATTGTGAGGCGCCCAAGAGACAAGCGCGCGCACCGTGTCGTTCACCCGCCACCCGCGCGGGGTAGGCTCGAAGTAGCGCTCGCGCAGCTCCGGGCCGACGTTAGCGAGGTGGCGTCCCGCGTACTCCCCGCGCTCCGCGGCCGCCAGAGCCGAGCGGTTGATATCCGTGCCCAGCACCATGACGGGGGCAACAGCCGGCAGACCGGCTTCCAAGCACGCGATCGCCAGGCTATACGCCTCCTCTCCCGTGGCACAGCCCGCGCTCCAGAAGACGACGCGACGCGCCACCGTCAGGAGAACCGGCAGCACAACATCGCGCAGCGCACGGAAGTGGGGCGCGTTGCGGAAGAAGGCGGTCTCCCCGTTGGCAATCCGCTCGATCAGCACGCGTAGCTCGCCGGAGCGCACCTGGCGAAGGAGGGCGAGATAGTCCCAAGGCTCGCCCATATTCAGCGCCGCCATCCGCTCCACGACGGCCGCATCGAGGGCGCGACACTGGAGATCATCCAGCGCCAGGCCACTCTGCTCCTCGATCAGCTCGGCGATGCGCAGCAGCACCGGCTCCGGGATGCCCCTCTGGTCGCGCGCTCCCCTCACGAGGCTTCTCCCCGTCCGCACAGGAACAACAGCCGACGTGCCATCTCATTCGGCGCCAGCACCTCATCCGCCAATCCGGCCTCGATGACGGCTCGGGGCATGCCGAAGATCGTCGCGCTCTCCTCGCTCTGAGCAAGCACCCGGCCGCCCGCTTCCTTGATGGCGCGTGCCCCCCGCGCGCCGTCATCCCCCATCCCCGTGAGCACGACGCCGACGACATCCCGCCCGTAGGCCTGGGCAGCCGACCGGAAGAGCACATCCGCCGAGGGGCGCAGGCTCCGCACGGGAGGTGCCTCGCTCAGCCGGAGGATCTCCTCCGGAAGCACCCGCAGATGCCGGTCATCGGGCGCCAGGTAGACCCGGCCTGAGCGCGCCCTCTCCCCATCCTGGGCCACGCTTACCACGCGACCGATGCTCCCATTCAGCCACTCGGCCATCCACGCAGTAAAGCCCTTCGAGATGTGCTGGACCACGAGCACCGGAGCCGCGAGACTGGCTTCGAGCCCACCCAGCAAGGTGCGGAGCGCCGGCGGCCCCCCCGTCGACGCGGCCACGACCACGAGGCGCGGCCGCCGCCCGGCTGGCGGCCGGGAAGCGGCAAACGCTGCGTTGCACCCGACCTGGGCGGCGGACGCGTGCCCCTCGGGAATCCCGCGCACAGAGACCCGGGCGGCTGCCTTGACGCGGTGGACCAGTTCCCGGCGCATCCGTTCCCACTCCTTCGGGGCGCGGCTGAACGCCTTGCTCATCACATCGACCGCGCCGGCCTCGATCATGCGGGCCATCACCGTGCCATCTTCCAGAGAAAGCGAGGTGACCGCGACGATGGGAGTCGGGCACTCAGACATGATGCGCGCCGTCGCGGCATAGCCGTCGAGGACTGGCATCAGCACGTCCATGGTGATCACATCCGGACGCAGGCGCAGGGCAAGGGCAACCGCCTCTTCCCCGTTCTCCGCCTCGCCGACGACGGTGATCTCCGGGTCCTCCTCCAGGAGGCTGCGGATCGCCCGGCGCGCCGGCGCCACGTCGTCGACGATGAGGACGCGCATCAGCTAGCCCTTCTTCTCCTCATAGTCGTGCGAGAGGCGGGAGATCACCGCGCCGAGCTGGCTGGCGATCTCCTCCAGGCGCGCAGCAGCCTCGGCCGCCTGCTGGCTTCCTGCCGCACTCTGGCGGACGACCTCCTGAATGTCGCGCATGGCGTTGACCACCTGCTCGCTACCAGCCAGCTGCTGCTGAGTGGCCACGTGGATCCCCTGCACGCGCTCGACGATCTCGTCAATCGCCTCTCCGGAGCGCATCGCAAGCTGCGCGCCGCGATCCACCTCCGCGGTCGTCTCGCCGGTGGCCATGACGGTGGCATTGATCGCGCTCTGGATCTCCTGGACCACGGCCTTCACCTGGCTGGTTGCCTCGCGCGTCTCGTCGGCGAGCTCCTTGACCTGAGCAGCGACCACAGCAAACCGGGCGCCGAACTCGCCTGCCGCCGCGCTCTCGATGGCGGCGTTCAGCGCGAGCAGGTGTGTCTTCCCGGCGATATCGGTGATGATCTCATTGATCTCGCCCACGCGCTGGCTCTTCTCGCCCAGCGAGAGGATGCGGCTCGCCACGTCATCCATCCGCTGCTTGATCCGCTCCATCCCCTCGCCCGTCTCTTGCACCGCGGCGTGGCCCTCTTCGGCCGCGGCCATCGCCTCGCCAGCCGCGTGCGCGATCTGCTTCGCTGTTCGCGAGAGCTCCTCGACCGTCACCGTCGTCTCGGTGACCGCAGCCGCCTGCTCCGCCGCGCCCGACGCCTGCTGCGACGCCGTGGCGCTGAGAGCCGGCACCGCGGCGGAGAGATGAGCCATCGTGCCGCTCAAGTCCACCGCCGCCGTGCGGAGGTCCCGGCGGATGCTCAGGATCGCCCGGACGCCGATGCTCGCGGCGGCAAGGAGGAGCACCACCATCACCGCGAAGAGCGCGCCGAAGAGCGGGTCGCTCGCGCGCGCCTGCGCCTGCGCGACCCAAGCGCTGACCAGGCCGCCGAATCCCAGCCCAGCCAGCAACAACATGAGCACTCCCACATCTCTGAGCACACGTTTCGCGATGCTCATTGCTCACACACTCTCTTTCCGGTTCAGCGGATCGGCCGCTCGATCAGGTCGAGCAAGTTCTCCTGATCAAAGGCACTCTTCACGATATACGCGGCAGCGCCCGCCTCCAGGCCCCGGCGCCGGTCCTCTTCCTTCGCAAGCGACGAGATGATAATCACAGGGATGCGCGCGGTGCGTGGATCCGAGGTGATTTGCCGGGTGAGCGCGATCCCATCCATGCGGGGCATCTCCACATCCGTCACCACCAGATCGAAAGAGCGCCGCGCCAGCTGCTCCCACGCCGCCTGACCATCTGCCACGGCGGTCACCTCATACCCGGCTGCATCCAGGATCGCGCGCTCCACTTCCCGCGTCGTCAGCGCGTCATCCGCGAGCAGGATGGAGTATCGCCGGGCGCTCTCGCTTTCTGTGGTGCCGGTCGCCCCTGCCCGTACGTGCGAGGCCGCCTTCACCACGGCATCCACGTCGAGGAGCAGCGCGATTCGGCCATCCCCCAGCACCGCGCCGGCCGTCACTAGGCGCGCACTCTCCAACAGCGCCCCGACCGGCTTCAACACCACCTCCTCCTCATCCAGGAGGCGGTCTACCATCAGGCCAACGGTACTCCCGGCATTCGTCACCAGGACGGCCAGGCGGTTTCCAGCAGGAGGGCGTTGCGAGCGGCCCAGAACGGCATCCAGGGGCCAGAGAGGCACCGTGCGCCCTTTCCAGGAGATCACCTGTTGGCCACATGCCGCCCGCGCCGCGGCGGCGTCCACTTCCATCACGCCCTGCACCAGCGCCCCCGGAAGCGCATAGGCCACGCCGCCACACTCCAGCAGGAGCACGCGCGTCGTTGCCAGCGTCAGCGGGATCTCCAGCGAGAAGGTGGCGCCCTCTCCCGGGCGATTCTCCAGGCGCACCACCCCCTTCAAATCATGTACGTTGCTGTAGACCACATCGAGGCCAACACCCCGGCCGGAAACGGAGGTCACCTGCGTCGCCGTGCTGAAGCCCGGGCGGAAGAGCAGCTGCAACACCTGATCCTCGGTAAGCCCCGCCGCCTCGCCCGGCGTGACGAGCGCCCGGTCGCACGCGGCCTGGCGCACCTTTTCGATGGAGATGCCCCGGCCATCGTCGCTCACCTCGATGCAGACCGTGCGCCCGCGTGGCATGGCGCGCAGGAGGATGGTGCCCTGCTCGGGCTTCCCCGCTTCCACCCGCTCCGCGGGAGGCTCGATGCCATGATCCACCGCGTTCCGGAGGAGATGCAGAATCGGATCGTACAGCTCATCCAGGATCCGCTTGTCCAGGCGCGTCTCCTCGCCCTCGATCACCAGACGGACTTCCTTGCCTGCCGCCCGCGCCAGGTCGCGCACCGGTCGCGGGAAACGTTCAAAGAGCGTGGCGACCGGCAAGAGGCGCAGGTCCATCGCCGCGTCTCGAATCTCGCGCCCGAGGATCGCCTGGGCGGTCACCAGCCGGCGCGCGGTTCGAACCAGCCGGCTCGCCCGCGCGCACGCCTGCTCAAGCTTCTCCAACTGCTCGCCCGTGAGCCCCGCTTCCGGACTGCCAGCGGATCCGCGAAACCGCCGCAGCTGTGCCTGATGGGCGTTCAGCGCTTCCGCGAGGGCTCTCCCCTGCTGCTCCAGGCTGGCGAGCTCGCCGACGAGCTGAAGCAGGTGATCCACGCGCTCGATCGGCACGCGCATCACGTCGGCCATGCGCCCGGCGGCCGCCGGCGCCGCGGTCGCGGCCGGCCTCTCCGGGGCCGCCTGCTCCCTGGCCTCTGGCCACTCCGTCTCGCCCTCTGCGGGCAGTGCCGGAGTCGCCGGGCCATCCGGCACCCCCTCCTCTCCCCCTGCATCTGCGGTCATCAAAGCGGCCGCGTCGTAGCGGGAGACCGGGCCCCCCGCGCCGATGGCCGCCAGGTGCTCGGCAAGCCCCTCTGCCTGCGACAGCGCGGCCTGGTCCGGCGGATCCTCCAGGAGGCGCTCCAGAAGGTCCAGAGTCTGGAAGCTCACGTCGAGGAGAGGGGGAGAGACGGATAGCTTGCCCGAGCGCACGGCGCCCAGGGCATCCTCCAGGCCGTGCGCCACGCGGCTGACCAGATCGAGGCCGACCATCTGCGCCGAGCCCTTGATGCTGTGGGCATGCCGAAACAGCTCGTCGATGAGCGCGGTCTCGCCCGACTCGCTCTCCAGGCGGAGCAGACCCTCGTTCAGCGCCTGGAGGCGCTCCCGGATCTCGGTCTTCGCCATCTGGATGTAGCCGGTCCAATCAAAGCCCATGGTTTACCTCTTCGGGCTGGGGGTGGAGGCACCAGACCCGCTCGCCAGCCGCACCAGATCCACCACGGGCACCAGCTGGCCCCGCCACAGGATGGCGCCGGCCACCGCCGACTCCTCACCCAGGGCGCGGCCCAGAAGCGGCGGGAGCGAGAGCAGCTCGCACTCCTCCGAGATCTCCTCGGCAGCAGCGACACGCACCCGCGCGCCCGGATCGGAATGCACCCGAAGGCTAACCCCGGGGACGCTCTCCTGCTCTCCCCAGAGGCGCTCCGAGAGGGCGAT
This sequence comes from Armatimonadota bacterium, assembly GCA_012512265.1. GTDB lineage: Bacteria > Armatimonadota > JAAZEB01 > JAAZEB01 > JAAZEB01 > DUUU01. Next base: position 28,549 of record JAAZEM010000136.1, read on the forward strand.
CTCCGCATCGGAGACACTGGCATCCCCGCCATCGCCGGCCTCCGCGAGTCCCGCCACCTGCTCCAGGGGCGCCGCTATCCGGCGCGACCCCGCGCGCAACAGCAGCCAGCGTTCCGCCGGCATCTACAGCTCTCCCGTGGCCGCCTGGAAAAGTGCCTCCAGGCGGAGCAACGAGACCAATCTCCCCTGAAGGAGGGTCTGGCCGCTGGCATAGAGGGCGCCGGCGCCGACCGGAGGCGGCTCGATTGCTGCCGCGTCCACGCGGGTGACCTCATCGACCCAATCGACCAGGATCCCGCCCACGTACTCCTCGTGACAGGCGATCACCACGAACTCCGGGGATTCCTCCGTGGCGGGGGGCAGCTCCAGGATGACTCTGGGATCGACGGCCGGGATCAATTGGCCCTGAGAGATGAAGACGCCCGGCAGCGCCGGCGGAGCGCTGGGCACGGCCACAATCGTAGGGGCCTTCTCCACCCGGCGCACCTGGGCCACGTCGAGCGCATACCACTCGTTGGCGATGCGAAAGGTCAGGACCTGGCGGTGAGCGGCTGGTACTGGCGCGGACTCCTCATTCATCACTGCATGCCTCGCTGCCTGCTTTCGACGTTCGCGCCCCATCTCCTGGCGGGAGCAGACCACCCGGCCTCTCTCAGATGTCGCGCTGATACGCGTCCAGGTCGAGCTTCCACACGCGCGCGCCGCAGAAGCGCTTTCCCTCCGGGCAGGGGGGTGTGATCCCGGCCATCTCGCGCAGCCGGCAGGGCGGGAAGAGGTAGCTGCCAATCACCGGGTTCACCTCGCGGATCTGGCGCGCTTCATCGAGCGCCACCCGCCAGATCTCCTCCTGCGCATTGTAGCAGAGGCGCATCGCGAGCTTGTGCCGCAGGCCGAGCAGGTCCGCGGACTCGGTGAAGCGTACGGCCACGCCGTTCGGCAGCAGGTAAAGCGCGAACTCCGGTGCAACTCCCAGCGACCGCAGGCGCGTCACGCCCTCCCAGCTCCGCTCCACTGCGTCCGCGTAACGGCGCGCGCAGGCGGGATCCGACGCGATCAAATCCGGCACGATCACATCCGGCTGCCCATCCACGTGGGCCTGGAGCACCGGGCGCGACGCCGGCGTCAGCCGGTGGCGCTGGTCCTGGGAATCCGCGGTGTGGCTAAGCCGCTTGCGGAAGGTATAGGAGGGGTGAACCAGGCAACGGGTGAGCTTCCCATGCATGGTTAGGTTGAGCGTCTGCGCCAGCATCGGGTTGCGCCCTGAATCCAGCGCCATGCGGATCGCTTCCTCGTCCGAGAGACGCGTGCGCGGCAAGCCCAGTACCTCGCGGACCGATTGTGCCAGGATGGCCTCGTTCCCCGCCTTCCAGTCGACCAGGCGCGACCGATGCCCCTCCAGCGACGTGTCAAATTCGTCACGAAACGCGCGCGGGTCGCCACCGGGCTCCGCGAGGATGGAGTATTCGGCGGTCTCCTCGGGCGCGACCGGCTCTCCCAGCAGGGGGGCGAACTCAGGCGCCGCCGCCAACAGGCAATCGACCATTTTGCCCACGACGATCCGCTGCTCCAGGGGCACGTCGAAGAGCTGGCTGACGCGGTGATAGCGCAGGAGTGTGAGCGCCGAGATGGTGTGGTAGAGGGCGGTGAAGGTAGCGATGGGGAGGATATAGCGAGCCACCTCCAGCGCACGCTTCTCAATCTCGCCCTGCCACCGAGGTGCCTGGTGCCGGCGGCCGGGAAAACGCCGGAAATAGGCGGCTTCCGTCGCTGGCAGGAGCATCCGGCCCAGCTCCTCATACGCAGCAAACTGCGCCGCGATGGTGGCCTCATAGACCGCCAGAGCCTCGCCCGCGAGTGGCGGAATCGCGTAGTTGCCCGGCTTCACGGCCACATAGCGCTGGCTGACCTGCTCCGAATTGTAGAACGGATGCGCGTGCAGGAACGACCAGACAAAGTGGCGCGAGACGTTGCTGAGGGCAAATTGAAGGTGGGCGTGTTGGAAAACGGTATGGTGGCCTGCCCGGAAAATCGAAGCCGCCAGGGCATCGCGCCGCGCGCGCGCACGCTCCCGCGCCTCGTCATCAGGGGCGTCATCACCGGCTACCTCCTCCGGGCGGATGATGCCACGCGCGGAATAGCAGGTGCGCGCCGCCGCGACAGCCGTATCGAATGGGCGCCGGAAAGCGTCGATCAGAACGACTTGCGGCTCGGGGGAAAGGAAGGACGCGCCGGCCTGAAGCATGACTCACGCTCCTCGTCGATCGCGGCGGCGTGCCGCCACCAATCCCGCCCTCAAGGTTCCATCACCGCGTGGCTTTGGAGAGGTGCCGGACGCGGCTACTTGGCGCGTCGGGGCATCTCCTGATACATCCAGAGGGCGTCCCCATGCCGGCCGTTCTCATACGAAAGGTCAGCAAACGCGGCGCCCGCCGCGGCCAGGTACAGCTTCGCCTGGTCCACCCGGCGTGCATCCAGAGCGCGCTGCGTCAGGTCGATATAGAGGCTCAGGCGAGCACTCGGATCGGGCACGTAGGAGGCCGCCGTATCCATCGCGTTGACCTGCGCCGTCTGCGGCAGCCGATCTCCCGCCAGGAGGTCGACCGTATAAATCTTCTGCCGGTACACCTGGTTCCGCAGTTGCGTCAGCCGCGCCTGAAGCGCGCGGCGAGAGCGTTCGATCGACTCGTTATCTGGCACCACGTAGGTGCAGAAGAGGTTCTCCCACTCCCCCGGGGTCTTCTTACCCGCCGTGGCGGCATGGGGCATGCGCACGAACCAGACGGAGCCCTCATCGGGCGCTGCGCTGGGCGACGGATTCAGGAATGCAAGCAGTGCCTCGGGGTCGCCTTTGGCATGGTAGCGGAACTCCACATGCTCCACCAGCTTTCCGCCCGGCTGGCGGACCATCACCCGCTTGGGCCGGGTGACGAACGGCATCTGCGTGAAGGAGATGGCCTCTTCCGAAGCCGCTCCTCCACCAGCGGGCTCCGCTGCCCCAGGAGCATCCATTCCGGGGTCTCCCGGTCCTGCCATCGCGGGATCACCCGGTCCCGGCCCTCCTGGAGGGCCCTCCATGCCAGCAGGCGGCCCGCCCATGCCCGCGGCGTCGGGGTTCGGAGAGGACGTTTCTTCCTCGCCCGAGCCACTGCAGCCGGCACCGAGAAGGGGAAGCGTCAGAAGCAATGCCGTCACGGCACACACAGAGCGGAGGTTGCGCCACGATATCATGAGTGCCTTCTCTCCAGGTTGCGATAGGCGCCAGGGGGCCAGCCGGCCACGCCGCCGGCGTGCCCGCCCATCCATACTATAACAAAGACGTGCTCCCCTGTCAATCGGTTGTGCCTGCCGCATCCCCGGCGACCGCCAACAGCCGGCGAACCGCGAGCATCAGCTTGTCCATCTCAAAAGGCTTGGTGATATAAAGATCCGCGCCCTCCATCAGGCCGTGCGCGATGTCGTGATCCAGGTTGCGACACGTCAGCATGATGATCGGGATCTCGCGGGTCTCCTCCGCGGCGCGCAGCGAGCGGAGCGTCTCGAAGCCGTCCATGACCGGCATCATCACATCCAGGATGATGAGGTCAGGACGCTCCTGGTTCGCCGTCACCAGCGCCGCGGCCCCGTTATCCGCAGAGACCACCTCATGGCCATGCCGGCGCAGGTGAAAAGAGGTAAGCTTTACGATATTCGGTTCGTCATCCACCACTAGGATCTTGGCCATAGACTCTCGTTTCTTCCGTGTGCCGGACCGAATCACGCCTGGGGCAAGGCAGAACGCCCACTCGTGCCCCGACCATCCGGCAATATTGGGTGACGCGCCTTCGGGAGAAGCGCCGTCCGTCTGAATTATCAGACGGACGCCCATCGGGGCCCCACCCGACGCTGCCGCGCTCCTGGGTAAAGCGGTTCCCCGCTTCGGGGCGCATGCAGCCACCTGCCAGCGCGGCCAACTCGCCAACGCCAGGATGGCAGTGCATCCTCCGCTCGGCCCAGGTGAGCCAGTACCGGCGCCTTTGCACCGGCCGTCGGCCCCAGACCCTCATAGCAAATCTTCTCCCCCCGCGCCGGATTCTCCTCGTAGGCATTTGCCGTCTCCGCGCACTCTCTCAACTCCCCTCCCCTTCCGCTCCCCGGGGCTGGCATGTGCGCCCATCCCCATGACACGCCGGAGGCTCCCGCCCGCGGCCGGCCCTCTCTGGATCATCGCCTGCGCAGGGGAATGACGCCAGGCATCCCAGAAGCAGGCGCCGGGAGGGCTCACCGTCATGGGGAGGAAGCGCCTACTCAGGAGAGATACCGTTAACCTAGCTCTCCACGCCTGGTATGCGCTAGGGGTTGGCATCCTCCAGCCGGGAGAAGGGCTCGGGGTGGAGATCCTGCATCCTGGCGGGGCACCCACGGATGTGGGCGACCTTGCCGCGGAATACGGTCTTCCTGGTCTCGGCCCGTGCCTGGACAGACTCCAGATTCCTCAGGATCCCGCGGTCTGGGTGCCTCGCCAGATCCCCGGCAGGGCCGGGCTGAATCAGGTCAAACCACGGCCGGGAGAAGGATGAAACAGGAGGCGCGCGCCAGCGTAGCCACAGCGGCATGCGTGCCGGTGAAGGCTGCGGCCCCTGCAGCAGGCGGTCTCAGGCGGTCACCAGCGCGACATCGCTCAGGAGAACCATCTCCTCGCCCACGGCCAGGTAGACCTGGTCATCCGCACCCACCATCGCGGCGCTCACCTTGCCGGAGACCGCCCCATCCGCAGTCGTGGCCGTGATCACCTTCCCGATGAGTCCCGCGGCCTGCGAGAGTTGATTCAGCGAGTGATCTCGCGCGGTGAGCTCCTCGATCCTTTGCAGCGACTCCAGCGAGGAGAGCTGGGCCAACTGGGCGATCAACTCGCGGTCCTGCATCGGCTGCAACGGATCCTGGTGTTGCAGCTGCGTGACCAGGAGGTGCATGAAATCTTTGCTCAGCGCCTTGGCCGCGTTCGCGGATACCTCGCTTCCACCGCCGCTCGCGGTGCTCCTCGTGCCATCGATACGCATCGTCTCTCTCCTATCGGTCAACAGCCTCTTGCTCTCAGCTTGCCCCTGGATAGCGCATCACGGAGTGCCGCTCGCGCGATACTGCTGTTGATACTCCAGCACGCGCTCGACATACCGCTGTGTCTCCGGGATCGGGGGCACCTCGCCATAGCGGGCGACACGGTTCGGACCAGCGTTGTAGGCCGCAAGCGCCAGGCGCACATCGCCGAAGCGGCGCAGCTGCTCGGCCAGATACCGCACCCCGCCATCGGCGTTCTGCTCCACATCAAACGGGTCGCTCACTCCGAGGGAGCGGGCCGTGCCGGGCATCAGTTGCATCAGGCCAAGCGCTCCGGAAGAGCTGACGGCAAGCGGGTTGAACCCGGATTCCGCCCGTGCCACGGCAACGGCGAGGCTTGGATCCACCCCGTGCCGGCGCGCCGCGCGGCGAACCGCCTCCTCCGCGTCATCCGCATCCGGCGCATGGCCCACCCAGCGCGGCGGCGGGGGCAGATTCGCCGGCGCGTCCCGGAGCGGCGCTGCCGCCATCGGCGCCACCGGGGCTGGGGGAAGCGTTCCGCTTTCCCCACTGCGCGATGCCGCCGCGAGCGCCTGCGCGAAGCTCGACGCCGGCGAGGCGCCTGCCTCCGCGGGCGGAGCCGAGATCGCCGAGAGCCGCTGCTCCAACACGGCGATCCGCGCCTCGACACGTTGCAGATTCTCCAGCATTCTGCTCCTCCCGCTCTCTACCCGGCGCGCTCTTCCACCCTGCGGGAGCACAACTCATCCACCTGGCGTTCTGCCGCAACCGCGGCCTCATACAGGTGCCGTCCCCAGGCCTTCTCACGAAGAAGCTCGACGGTCTTGCGCTGCGTGATCACCATCCGCGTCTGTTCCAGCTTCACCTCGCGCTGGCGGGTGATCTCTTCCTTCTGCCGCTGGGAATCGTGGATGGCCAGATCCAGCGAGCGCTCCGTGCTGGCCGCGGCGAGGACTTGGGAGCCACTCAAGGGAGCGTTGCCATCGACGAGGCGCCGGTGTACATCCTGCCGCTGCTGGCACAGGCGCGCGATTCGCTCCTCCTCCTGCTTCTCCCGATAGCGAAGGGCCGCCAGATCTGCCCGGGCTTGCTCTTCCCGAATGCGACGCACCTCCAAAACTGTCTGCAGGTTGAAGACAAAAGGTTTCACCCTACTCTGCTCCATTCTGCCCCACGCAACTCGCCAGCAGCCGCAACGTTTCCTCATAGGGGGAGATCGCCTGAGCATCCTGCCGCAGGAACTGGCGGATCGCGTCGATGTGCGCGATGGCAGCATCGATCCGCGGGTTGCTCCCAGCCACATAGGCGCCGATGTTGATCAGGTCCTCTGCCTCGCGGTAAACAGCGAGGAGATCGCGCATCCGCGTGGCAGCCTGTCGGTGGTCTTCCTCGGTCACCTCACTCATGATGCGGCTCACGCTGGAGAGCACATCGATCGCCGGATAGTGTCCCTGCCGCGCGAGATCCCGCGAGAGGACGATGTGACCGTCCAGAATTCCGCGCACAGTATCCGCGATCGGATCATTCATATCATCGGCATCCACGAGGACGGAGTAAAATCCGGTGATCGAGCCGCGCGATGCCGTGCCGGCGCGCTCGAGGAGCCTCGGAAGCGCGCCGAACACTGAAGGGGTGTAGCCACGTGTCGCCGGCGGCTCCCCGGCGGCCAGGCCAATCTCGCGCTGCGCCCAGGCAAAGCGGGTCAGCGAATCCATCATCAGAACCACATCCAGGCCCTGATCCCGGAAATACTCGGCAAATGTTGTGGCCACCGCGGCGCCGCGCAGGCGCTGAAGAGGCGATTGGTCCGAAGTCGCCACCACCACCACGGAGCGCCGCAGGCCCTCTTCGCGCAGGTCGCGCTCCAGGAACTCGCGCACTTCCCGGCCACGCTCTCCGATCAGGCCGATAACGTTGACATCCGCCGTTGAATGCCGGGCGATGCATCCCAGCAAGGTACTCTTCCCCACGCCGCTTCCAGCGAAGATGCCGATGCGCTGGCCGCGCCCGCACGTGAGCAGGCCATCAATGGCGCGGATCCCTGTCACCAGGGGCTGATTCACGCGCTCGCGAGTCAAAGGATCCGGCGGAGAGGCGTGGACCGCACGGAGCGTGGTGCCAAGGAGCGGGCCGCCGTTGTCGATGGGCCGGCCAAGGCCATCGAAGATCCGCCCCAGGCAGCTCTCGCCCACGGGCACGCGCAGCGGAGCTCCGGTGGTCACCACCGTGCTCCCGGGCTCCAGGTTGCCCACCTCATCCATCGGCATCAGGATCAGCCGCTCGTCCTTGAAGCCGACGACCTCGGCATAGATCTCCTTGCCATCCGCCGTGTGGATGCGACAGACCTCTCCGATGGCGCAGGGGGGGCCGATGGACTCGATGACGGTGCCCACCACCCGCACCACGCGCCCGCTGAGCAGGAAAGAGGCGACCTCACCCAGCCGGCTCATATAGGGCGATAGATCGATTTTTGGACAACGAGCCTCGAGGGCTGATCCGTGAGGGGTGTACCCTGGCCCGGCCTCTCCCTCGCGACCCTCATCCCCCAGGAATCCGGGGGTCTCAAGCATCGGCCGGCCATCGGCGATCATCCGGTGTCTCCCTCCTGAAGCGCTGTGGCGATCCGCTCCATCTGCGTCTCCAGGCGCGCATCGACGCTCCCCCGATCAGAATCGATCATGCATCCGCCGGGGCTGACCAGGGGAGTGGCATGGATAGAGATCTCGGATGGACCGCCGGGGAGGCTGCTGGCAAGGTGCTGGCGCAACGCGTCCACGCTGGAGGGGTGCGCGCTCACTCTCGCGGTTTGAGCATCTTTCAGCTGAAGGAGGGCGGCGCGCGCCACCCCTACGACAATCTCCGGATGCAGATCCACCTCCTGGCGGATGATCTTCTCCGCAATGGCCAGGGCGAGACGGACCACCTCGGGCTCCAGGTTCTCGAAGAAGAGGTCTCGCTCGGCCTGCACCGCCGCGCGCAGCGCCTCCAGATCCGCGAGGAGCCGGCGCTGAGCATCCTGAGCGGCCTCCATCCCCTCACGAAAGCCGCGCTCGCGCGCCTCCGCCTCCATCGCCTGTGCCTGCTGCTGGGCCTCGCGCAGAAACTCTGCAACCTGCGACCTCGCCTCGGCCAGCATCTGCTCCGCCTCGGCACGGATTGCGGCCGCCTCTTCTTCGGGGCTCGGGCCCGCCGGCTCCTCTTCCTCTTCCTCTTCATCCACCTCTGCCGTGGGCTCCGGGGGCGGCTCCGGCTCCGGCTCCGGCGGCTCTTCGATGGGGGCCTCTTCCTCGCACAAGAGCTCGGGCTCCGCCGCCTCATCCTCGTCGGGCACCAGCAACTCGGTATCGAAGGAGGGAAAGACGGGAGCGCTGATCACATGCGGCGCGTGATCCCGGTAGGGGGCTTTGAGCACTCTAGATAATGGTCTCATTCTCCTCACCCCGCGAGATCACGACCTCGCCGGCCTCTTCGAGGGCACGGATCACCGAGACGATCTTCTGTTGGGCCGCTTCCACGTCACGCAGGCGCACGGCTCCCATGAACTCCATCTCTTCACGCAGCGATTGCGCAGCGCGTTCCGACATATTCTCGTAGATCACGTTGCGCACGTTCTCCGGAGCGCCCTTGAGGGCCAACGCCAGGTCCTTGCCGTCCACTTCGCGCAACACGAGCTGGATATCGCGCCGACCCAGGGTGATGATGTCCTCGAAGACGAAGAGGCGCTTCTTCACTTCCTCGGCGATCTCGGGGCTGTTCTCCATCAGGTCGTCCAGGATCGCGCGCTCCGTCGAGCGGTCGGCGCGGTTGAGGATATCTGCCAGCGCGGAGGGCCCACCCGCCTTATCGAAGTCCTGCGTCCCCGTCGCGGTGATGCGAGCCTGCAGGATGCCCTCTACTTCGCGCACCACCTCCGGCGAGGCGCGATCCATACCCACGATCCGGATGGCGACCTGGGCCTGCAGCTTCTGGGGCAGTCCGGAGAGGACCATAGCCGATGTCTCCGGTGGCAGGTGTGCCAGCACCAGCGCGATCGTCTGCGGGTGCTCGTTCTGGAGCAGCTGAAGCAATTGCGTCGGGTCGACGCTCTTGACCGAGTCGAAGGGCTGCACCTGGAGCATCGTCACCAGGCGCGAAATGATCTCACTGGCCGTCTCTTTGCCGAGTGCCTGCTGCAGAACACCCTGGGCATACTCAATGCCGCCCTCGATGATGCATTCCTGGGCGACGATCATCTGGGAGAACTCGGCGAGCACCGCGTCGCGCAGATCGGGAGAGACGTGCTTGATGCGCGCGATCTCCAGCGTCAGCATCTCGATCTCATCGCGGTTGAGGTGCTTCAAGACGTTGGCGGAAAGCTCTTGCCCCAGCGAGATCAGCACAATCGACGCCTTGCGCACAGCCGGCAGCTGTGCCACCGGCACCGGGCGCTCTTCCATTCCGATCACCGGATCCACGGCAGATCCCTTTCTTCGCGCCTCTCCAAAGGAGGGGCACTCTCGAGTCCATTCAGGCCCAACTCCAGATGCCCCTCACACAGGCGCTCTATACGTCAGCGCTTCCCCTGGTTGATAAGCCAGCTTCTGAGGAGCCGCGCCACGAACTCCGGATCTTCGGCCGCCAAGCGGCGCAGCCGCTCTTCCGTCGGGGAGATCGTCGGCAGTATCTCTGGCGGGCGCTCGGTTTCCTCTGGCTCCTCGGGCTCCGCCTCGGGCTCTGGCTCTGGCTCGACCGCTTCCTCCGGCGTGGCGGGGGATTCCTCCACCTGATCCAGGAGCTGGCCAACGGTTGGCGCGCTCTCCAGCGCAGGCGGCTCTTCCGATGGGGCCGGCAACATACCCGTCACCGGGACGGGGGAAGGCTTGCGTGTCGCCATACGCACCACCAAAAGCGCGAAGATCATCAAGCCAAACAGGGCGACATAGCGCAGGATGGTGCCAATCATCTGTTTGCGCTCCATGGCGGCCAACTGCTTCTTCTCCTCTTCTGCCGCCTTCGTATCAAACGCGATTCCCACGACCGAGATCTGATCGCCCCGAGCGATATCCAATCCGGCCGCCGCGGTCGCCGCGTCTCGCAATGCTTCGCGCTTCGCTTCATCGATCGGTCCGTTGACCAGAATCGCCACGGACATCCGTATCGTCTCGCCCGGATGGCTGACGAGACGCTCCACTTTCTTCGAAACGTGATAGCGTGCCGTCGTCTCTCTTCGGACGTAGCCGGCGCCAGGGGATGTGTCCTCGGCCCGATAGCCGACCATTCCGGGAAGCATCCCCTGGATGTTCGAAGCGGCTCCTGGCACCTGGCCCGCGTTCCGGCGGCCGGAGTAGTTCTCCTCAACGGTGTGCTGCTCGTTGAGCACCCCTTTTGCATCCTGGCCTTGTACCGCGGGCGTGTAGGTCTCCGTGTTGCTCTCCCTGCGCGTGAAGTCCATCTGAGCGCGCACGCGCACCACGGCCTGCTCTGGGCCGAGGGCCTTATCCAGCATGCTCTGGATCTCCCTCTGAACCTTGCGCTCGATCTGCGCCTGGAGCTTGAGCTGCGTCTCGGTCTGATCCGGGGTGGCGTCCGGATCCTCGTCCGCCATGACTTCCTCGGTGGAGAGGATGTTGCCGCGCGCGTCGATGAGAGTCACGTTCTCTGGCTTCAACCCGACAACGGCGCTGGAGACGAGGTGAACAATCCCCTTGATCTCGTTCTTCGCCAGGGGCTTCGTTCCCGAAAGGTGGAGCACCACCGAGGCCGTTGGCTCCTCGGCATCCTCCTGGTAGAGAGATGGCTCCGGGATGGTCAGGTGGACGCGCGCCTGCTCTACCTGGGAGAGCTGCATGATCGTCTTGGCGAGCTCCGCCTGAAGCGCACGCTGGAAGTTCAGTTTCTGCGTGAACTCTGTCATCCCGAAGGGGGTCTTGTCGAAAAGCTCCCACCCAGGCCCGCTGCTCCGTGGCAGGCCCTCGGTTGCCATCTTCATCTTCAGCTCGTGGACCTGCTCGGAGGGCACCTCGATGGCGCTGCCCCCATCGCTAATACGGTATGGGATCTTCTCGGATTTCAGGCGTTCGACAATCGCGCCGGCATCCTCGACGCTGAGTTGGCTATAGAGGCGGCTGTAGCGTGGTTGAAACGCCCACGCGAGGATCCCAAGGGCCGTAACCACGCTAATGAGCGCCAGCAGAACCAGGGTCTTCTGCCGTTGGCCCGGAAGCTGATCCCACCGCTCTCTCAAGCGGCTTGCGTTCTCTTTGAAGGCATCCGACATGGCTGTTGATGAAGACTTTCCCCTGCCGACGGCGTTAGACCCTGATCCTGCCTGAGCCTACTCGCCCGCACCGCCCTCGGCGCTTAGAGCTGCATGCGCATGATCTCCTGGTACGACTCGATCGCCTTGTTCCTCACCTGGAGCGTGAGCTCCAGGGCAAGGCTTGCTTTCTGCACCGCGATCATGGCGGTGTGCAGATCCTCCACACTGCCCGTGCTCACCTTCTCCGAGAGGTCGTCTACCTCCAGCTGGAGCCGGTTTACCTCGTTGAGGGAATCCCTCATCATCTCGCTGAAGGAGCGCGTCTCGTCAGCAGCGCCAGGCCGTGCTGCTTCACCGAGCGGCAATCCCGGCTGCACGCGCTCCACCGGGTCTGGTACCGGCACCCGGATCAGGGAGTCGCCAGGAAACGCGATTCTCATTGGCCAATCTCCAGCGCCTTCAGCGCCATGCGCTTGGCGGCGGTCAAAGCGGAAACGTTTGCCTCATAGGCACGTGTCGCCGAGATCATGTCGACCATCTCGATCGCCACCTGGACATTGGGCAGCTGAACATAGCCCTGCGCGTCGGCGTCGGGATGCGCCGGCTCATACACGCGTGGCCCCGGGGTGGGATCCGTGACGACCCCAGCCACCGCCACCCCCTCATTGAGCACTTCGCGTAAGGTCACCATCTTGCGCTGGTAGGGACCGCCCTCGGGAGTGCGCGTGCTCTCCGCGTTCGCCAGGTTCGTCGCGATCGTATCCATGCGGACGCGCTGGGCAGAGAGAGCCGAGCCGCTGATCTCAAATGCGGTAAACAGACGCACGCTAACGCCTCCCTTCCATGATCGCGGTGCGCAAGAGGCGCACCCGAGCCGATGTCATGCGCGACACCGCCTCGTAGTGGAGGGCGTTCTCGGCCATCATCGCGCCCTCCAGGTCAATATCCACGTTGTTGCCATCGGCGCGCAGTGATGTCCCGATCCGCTCCACCCTTGGCATCACCGATGACACCTTACGCGCGCGCTCATCTGGATTGCCCGGCGTGTCGAGGGCGCGCGCCAGGGCTTCTTCGAAACGGACCACTGAACGCTTGTAGCCAGGCGTGTCGATGTTGGCCATGTTTTGGGCGATGGCCCGCTGCCGGACAGCCGCCGCATCGAGCGACCGCTCCAGCGCGCCCCAGGTTGCATCCTGCAGGAATCCCATGGGCACCTCCATCCAACGTTAGCTGGCCCCCAAGGGGGCGATGGACCCGCAAAGGTATTCCGCAAGCAGGATGCCGCGAATCGATCTCCGGGGCCAGAACGCCAGGAATACCGCCTCTACTGCAGTCCGAGTGGCTGCAAAGAGCGCCAACGTTCGCTGAGACGGAGGCGGCACTCCCCTTCGGGTGTGGGGTGTTTCGTCTCGCGGACGGTCGACTGGCCCAAGGTGGGAAAGCCCGAGCGCGCCAGATGCCAGACAAGGACTCGCATGGAGTAGCATGGCTTTGGGGAGAATCGGGACATCCTCAAGGCATCCGCTGCGGTTTTTTGCGCCAGGGTTCAGCGGGAGGCGCGATAACGGCGCCGGCGCTCGGCGTAGGCGGGAACACCCAGCTCCTCGCGGTACTTGCTCACCGTACGCCGGGCGATGTCAATGCCATCGGCTCGCAACCGGTCCGCGATATCATCGTCCCGGAGCGGCGCGGCAGGATCCTCGGCGCGCAGCAGCGCCTCAATCCGCCGCTTGATGGCGCCGGCCACATCGAAGAAGACCTCGAACGGCACAATGCTACCCGAGGGGAGCTCGACGCACTTGCCGATGGTCGCACGACAGACAGTGGACTCGCTCAGGCCCATCTGGAGCGCGACGTCGCGTCGGGTGAGAGGGCGGAGGGCCTGCGCATCACCTTCAACAAAGGCGCGCTGCTGGGCGATCACGTACTCCGTCACCCGTTGCAGCGTGCGCGCGCGCCGCGCCAACCCCTTGAGCAGGAATCGTGCGCGCTCGAGCGCCTCTTGCACATGGCTTCGCTCGTCCTCGCTGAACGTGCCCTTCCCGCGCTGCATTGCCCGGCAGATATTCTGATACTCGCGGTTGATGCACAGAGAGGAGGCCTGCAGGTCGATATCGGTCACTTCCACCCGGTAGCCTGCGCTCGTGCGCCGCACGCACACATCCGGGATCAGCGGGGCTTCTTGGGCGTTCATCTCCCAGGGCGGCCGCACCCCCCGCCCCGGGTAGGGCACCAAGTACCGGCGGATGAAGGCATAGCCTTCCTGTATTCTCTGCTCGCTATAGCCCAAATGGCGCGACATCGCCTCGAAATCCTGGCGGACCAAGAGGTCCCAACCGCGCTCGAGGATCTCGCCGGCGAGGGCGGCATCCCGGTGCTCCGTCCAATTACCAGCGCGCAGCTGAAGCAGCAGGCACTCGCGCAGGTCGCGTGCTCCGACCCCGGGCGGGTCCAACGCCTGAATGATATGCAGCACTGCCTCGACCGCATCCAGGCTCTTGCCCAGTTCCTCGGCCACCTCGAGGAGAGGCACGCTCAGATAGCCGTTGTCGTCGATGCACTCGATCAGATAGCGCCCCACAGCGCGCTCTTCGGGCAAGCTGACGGTAACGAACTGACGCCAGAGATGGTCGCGCAGCGTTTCATGGGCCGGCAGATCTGCGGTTAAATCGGACTCCTCATCATCAGACGCCCGCTCCCTCCACCGGGATGGCGTTTCCAGCACGGGGGTGGTAGGAAAAGGGCACGTGAAGGGTGTCGTCGTGTCGGCAACGGTCTCGCGCAGATCCAAAGCCGGGTTATTCTCTAGCTCCTCTTCCAGATGGTTGCGGAGCTCCTCCGCGTTCATGCGGAGAATCATGCTCGCAACGATTTGCTCCGGGATCATCCGGACAGACATCTCTTGCCGGAGGCTGAGCGTTTGATCCACCACGGAACTCCCACGTTACTCGCGTCGTCATAATAGTGTCTGTCTCTGGTCCCGCTCCATTCGTGTGGGGGGGTGGCCTCGTTACTGAGGCGGCAGATGTGCCTTCTCAGATGAATGTTGGCGGCGCTTAAGCGCCGGGCGAAGCCAGCCGAACGATGACACGGAGGCCGTTGAGGACCTCTCAGGATGGTTCGAGGTGGCGGCTCCTCAAGCCATATCAGGCCACCCGTGCAGTATGCCCACAGCGAGCAGAAGGCCGGTTCAGGGTCACAGGAATCGCGACGCTGGGGATTGCCACCACAGCGCCAGCTCTTGACGCGAGCGAATGATGCAGGCCGAACAATCGGCCCGGCGGCATCCTGGCCCCATTAGCTACCTACTGCAATCTCCGTGCCGCGTTTTTCGAGGCGTTCAATCCTCCTGCGGGAGAACAACGATCGCGCGTACCCCAGTGGGGGATCCATTCTCGATCCGGAGGCGGCCGTTCTGGCGTGAGATGAACTGCGCGCAGAGGGTCAGTCCGATTCCGTTATGGCGCTGGCGGGTTGTGAAGAACGGATCAGTGATCCGCGGGAGCAGATCCGGGGCAATGCCTGGGCCTTCATCGGCCACCACCAGGCGCACCCACTTCTCGCCCTCGTGGCAGTTCTCGGTCCGGACCGTGATCGTGCCGCCCTCCGGCATCGCCTCGGCGGCGTTCTGGAGGAGGTTGACCAGCACATGGCACGTCAGTTCCGGATCGGCGATCACCGTGGGATCCCACGCTTCCCGCTCCAAGGCAAAAGAGATCCCATCTGGAACCTCGAAAGCATCGAGCGCCCGCTGAATGAGCTCATGGAGATCGGTGGGAATCGGCCGCAATTCGGGCGGGCGCGCAAGCAGCGCCAGCCGTTCCAGGGCACGAGCGCATTTCTCTGTTTCCGAGAGAATCATGCTCACATACGCCCGGCACTGGCCGGCATCGACGGGCTCGCCGTCCTGCAGCATGCGTTCGAGGAGTTGCCCGCAGCCAAGAATGGCGGCGAGCGGATTGCTCATGTTGTGGACAAGGCAGCGCGTGAAACGCTGGAGGAGCTGGTCCGCATCCATGGCAGCCAGACCTGATTGGCGGCCACCCGCTGCCCCGACATCGCCTTGCATGTGTGCATTGTAGCCCATTCCCGGACGCGCGTCAACCATGCGTCGGGCGGGCCTGGGATTCCGACATAGGGAGAAGGGCGCCCGCACGCGCGGAGCTCGAAGCTCCGCGCTGCTTTCCGGCAAAGCCCCTTCGGGCTTCTCCTCCCAGCCAGCGCCGTTTTGAGATATCTGGGAGTATCCCCAACCCAGCCCGGCAGGGCTTCGCTCGCAAGCAGCGCGGTGATTTATCGCCGCGCGCCGGCTTGCGCGCTGCCTCCGTTGCTTCGGATTCCTTATCTCGGAATCTCAGAGGGCGGGCCGGCCGAAAGCGCCAGCGCCCGGTCCTGGCGCCCTCGGCCCAAAGTCGCAACCGTGATCGCGGCGTGCTACTCTACGGGCACCCGCTTGCCGTGCGCCGCTTCCTCGGCCTTCGGGAGAGTGACCTTCAGCACACCATCCTCAAACTTCGCCTTTACCTCGTTGGCCTTGACTGGGGTGGGCAGAGGGATACTCCGCATGAACCGCCCATAGCGGCGCTCGCTGCGATAATAGCCCTCTTCCTTCTTCTCCGCCTCGCGCTTCATCTCGCCGCTGATGGTCAGAGTGCTGTCCTCAAGCGTCACTTCCACCTCTTCGCGCTTCATGCCGGGAAGCTCCGCCTCGACGACCACATTCCCATCCCTGTCATAGACATCGATGCTCGGCACCCACATCGTCGCCCCGAACTCCGTGCGCCGCTCCGGGAGTTCGAAGAAGCGATCCATCATGCGGTCCATCTCATCGCGCAACCGGCTCATCTCACTGAAGGGAGACCATCGTGTTAGCGCCATTCTGATCCTGTCTCCTTTCTTCCGTGGCCCCGGCGAGACGCGAGCGGGCGGTCCATTCGCCACAGTGCCGCCCGCCGCCGGACGTCTGATGATGGCCACGTCTGCCCGTTCTAGGGGAATGCCGGACGCAAGGGCTGCGCGTATGCCCTTCCCAACAGCACGATACAGCCCCGGTCCGCTGAGACCATACCCAGACGATCCGGGACCCAAACGGAGCAGAAACGGCGTCCTCTCCCGACGTTTCCCCTGGCTACAGACGGATGCGCCGACCCTCGCGCGCCGACTGATAGGCGGCATAGGTGACCGCGACGACATCCGCGGCAAGTTGTGCATCGGAGAGGGGCTGCCTGCCCGTCGCGATGCACTCCAGGAAGTCCTGAACCTCCTGGGGGTAGCCCTGGAACCAGTCCTCATTGATGCTGGGGAAGCTCCACCCCGCCTTGGTATCGGTCTTCTCGGCGATGTACTCATCGGCGAACACCTCGGGCGCGGGCGCGTAGGCGATGCACGTGGTGTTGGGATTGAGGTTGCAGTCAATCCGGGCGTTAGAGAGGTAGAGCTCCATCCGGTTGCGGATGCCGCCCAGGACGATATCCGAGGCGCTGATGGTCGCCCGCGCGCCATCCTCGAAGTTGAGGATGAGCGTGGCCCAATCCTCCACATCCTTCCATCCAGAGGCAACCCACTTCCGCTCCTCGCGCTCGAAGCTGGGAATGCGGGTGACGTTGGTCGTCTCGCACGAGACGGAGGCCACCCGGATCGGCTTGCCATCACGCCGCTCGCCCTCCACGCGCTTGAAATAGAGCGCGGCCGCGAGCGGATGGGAGCCGAGACGCAGGAGGGAGCCGCCCCCGGAAGTGCGCCACTCGCGGGCATAGGGGGAGTGCGACCCGCTGTGCGCCTCCTCGGCGCGAATGTCAAAGATCGTGCCCCCGGCGGCCTCGGCCAGACGGAGCGCCTTCTGAATGGCCGGCGCGTAGATCCAGTTCTCCGCGTACATGAAGAGCACCCCGGCGCTACGCACCGCATCCAGGACTCTCTCGACCGATGCCATCGCTTCCTCGCGCATGCGCGCGGGATCCGACGGGTCGCCAAAGTAGGCGGTGAGTGGCTTCTCACAAATGATATGCTTCCCCGCGCGCGCCGCTGCAATCGCGATCTCCTCATGCGCGAAGTTGGGCGCGCAGATATCGATCACATGCACGTCCGGCCGGCTCAGAAGCTCTTGCAGGTTCGTGGTCGCGAACTCAAAGCCGTGCTTCTTCGCGAACGCGGCGGCTTTCTCGGGCGTTCGCGAGACGACCCCAACTCGCTTCACGGGCACCCCGGTCACGCAGTGGTATGCGCCCGCATGCTGATTCGCGGAGAACCCCGCGCCCACAATCCCCACACCAATCGGCTGCATTGCTTCCTCCCTCGGCATCTGTTTGCGCTGATTATAGGAGGTGGGCGCAGGCCTGTCAACCAGGGGCCAGCTTTGCCTGGAAATCGGACGGGGCGCGGGCTGCTAGGCCCGCGCGCCGGGAGAGGCGTCGTTCTAGGTGACGCCACGCTCGTTGAGGTAGCGCCCGTACTTGTGGTCTTCGGTCAGGATGTGCTCGAGGATCCAGTTGCTGAAGAATTGGACCAGCTCGTGATAGGGCGTCGCCGCGCTCTCCCGGAAAACCTGCTTCCACTCTTCCAGTGCTTCCAAGAGACGCTCGTGCAGGCGATGGTGACGCGCGTACCCGGGATAAGCGTGCTCGCGCAGCAGTTCCTCTTCGCGGGCGAAGTGCATCCGGGCGAACTCCTCCAGGAAACTGAGTATCCACGGAAGTACCTGCGCGCCCTCTCCGGCGGCGACGCTTTGATGGAACCGATTGGCCGCGTCGAAAAGCTGCTGGTGGCCCTCGTCGATCTCGGAAATGCCCGTCGAGTACTCCGGACGCCAGCGAAAGACGGGGCCCGCGACCAGCGTCGGGTTGAGGATATGTTGCATGCGCCGCTCGTAGACCTCAAGGAGCTTCCAGCGCACGACCGGGTTATGCCGCAGAACACCGCCCGGAATGCGGTAAAGCTCGGTTGGCATCGTCGCCCGGATGGTGAAGAACCCCGGGGTGCCATGCAGGACGGTGGACTCGCCGTAGAACTCGCCTGGCCCGAGCGTCTCGAGCACATTCTCGCCCAGGAGGAGCTGCACCTCGCCCTCCCGGATGAGGCACACGGCCGGATCGCCGTTCAGCGAGGTAGGATGGCCGGGTATTAGGCAATGCGGCACCATCTCTCGGGCCAGAGTGACCTGTGTCGGGTAGGCGATAGAATCGCCAAAAAGCCACGTGCGGTCCAGGAACTCGCGCCGCTCGCGCACATCCGCGATCCGCGGCAGGAGACCGTTGCGCTGGACGAACGCCAGATAGACATTCGCGGGAATCCTCAGCGCCTGCACGAAGGAGGTGGCGCGATAAGTGTGCGCGACCGGCTTACGCAGGATTGCCGCGCCCTCGCCGAGGAGGCCACCCGCAGAGAGGGTGCGCCGCCCGCGATCACCGCCGCGGAGCAACTCCACCTCGCCGGTCAGCACCAGGTAGACATCGCGGCAAGGCTCATCCGCGCGCATCAAGAAGCTCTCCGCGTTGAAGGTGACGATCGGCGCGTTGAGCAGCATCTCGATCTCGTGGGCCGGCACTCCGGGATAGTAGCTGGCAAGGCAGTGGCGCGCGCGGTCGCGCACATAATCCTGGCAGGCCGGAATGAGCTCATCCACGGCGCCAAAGGTAGAGCCGCATCCAATCTCCTTGAGCTCTGGCGTCAGCTCGAACGATGTGTGCGAGAGTACCAGCTTGCCGGAGGCGTCTCCCCTAAAATCGCGCGCGTTGCCGTGGATCAGGCCGCCGCCGACATCGACCTTCTTGAGGTCCACCTTGATGGAGTAGAGACGCCGGGCGCGCTCGACCACGGCGGCACCATTCGCCATTCCGGCGCGTTGCACCGCCCGCTCCAACCCCTGCAGATCGACGATATCGGCCAGATGGGCATACGTGGCATAACCGCTTGGCCCCAATGCCCGGAAGACGAAAACCGTGGTCTCTACGGGGTGGGGCGAATGGCACGGGCGCACCTCCAGGCCATCCACCTCGTTCCATGCTTCCTGCTTCAGGTCATGCGGCTCGAAGAAATCCTGAAAATGGCTCTCATCCATGCCGAGGAGGGCGGCAAGCTTCTTCTCCACCGAAGCGCGCACCATCGGCGTGGCGAAGTAGCGGATGCGCCGGTCGGAGCGCATCAGCGTGGGAAGCCCGCAGAAGTGGTCGTCATGGGCGTGCGTCTGGAAGATCCCCTCGACCTCCGTGATCCCGATGCCCAGGCTCTTGATGCTGTGGAGAATGTTGGGGCCCGCGTCTATCAGGTAGGGTTTCCCCTGGAAGATGAGGACGCTCGCCATCGCCGGCCGGTTCGGATCCCACCCGTCGCCCTCCCCCGAGTGGACGATGGAGAAGTAGCCGCGGTCAACACGGTAGTGGCCCAGGGGGTATGGGGCCTCATACTGCTGATAGGGCTGGAGGTTCAGATCCACGGTGAGCGTCTCACCGCGATAGAGAAACTCGAAGACGTTGAGGGCGCATCGGCGCAGGAAGACCCCATTCCGGAGCTCCACCGGGTCACTTCCCACCACCACGGTGTCGACCAGCTCGTGCGACGGGCGGATGCGCCCGAAAGCGAAGGCCAGCTTCAGCTGCATCATCCGCCGCGCCTCCGCCGCCGAGATCCCGCAGGCCATCAGCTCCTCTTCGGAGACCAGACCGTAGTTGCCCCGGTAGATGTACTCCAGCTGCGACCGCACCTGCTCGCGCGACCCGATCAAGAGTGGCTTCGCGCCGGTGTTGTTCGGATGGTTGGGGAGCAACATCCCCTGGCGATAGAGCATATGGAGCACCGGGAACTCTGCCAGGTTGGAGAAGCTGCCATTCTGCACCAACACATCGGAAAGGAGGATGGCATTCGGCCCCGTCTCGAAATGGACACCGTTCGCCTCACGCGGAGCGATCAGCCCCCGCTTCATCAGGTGTTTCACGCTATCCGCTGGCGCCCCACACAACACGTAGAGGTCTGCCCTGGGTGCCTCTACCCAATACACTCCATTCGCGACATCAACCCTCGCCAGCTCGGCCATACAGCCGATCCCCCTCTCAGGCAGCCGTAATCTTTCCCGTTTTCGCCCTCCAAGCCCTTACTCCTTTCGCCGTCCCCGGCCCTTGACGAGCCAGCGCCCTCTCTGCTATAGTGTGAGCGGACGACGTGGCAGAGATTGTCCCCGCCGCCCCATCCCGCGCGCCGCCACGCCGCGTGAATAGCCGGCGGATGCATCCCGCAGCCCGCGCGCTCCCGCTTCCCCTCGGAAGTCGGAGACCCGCGGAAGGAAGCGCTTGGTCACAGACCACCGCCGCGTGCGAGTACGCTTTGGAACCACATCCATAACGACACGGTCCTGGAGTATGCCCGCAGCGCGGGTTTCAGATGGGGCTCGTTGCCGTGGCTCGCCATGCGTAGCGCGTGCGAGCGACCCTGGCGCGCACCCGGCCAGAATGCGTAACACGTAGCCCGCCGTCGGGTCCCGATGCCGGCTCCGGTTCGCCGGTTTCGGATTACGCTCTCAAAGGTTGGCAAGATGAAGCTAGGTTCTCAGAAGAGAGGCCGCCTCACCTTCCAGGAGGAGGTGGAGGCACGTTCCGGGATCAACCCTGCGCGCTGCTATCAGTGCGGGAAGTGTACTGCGGGGTGCCCGATGACCTTTGCCATGGATCTGGACCCGGCGCGCGTGATGCGCCTGGTGCAACTGGGCCAGCGCGACCAGGTGTTGCAGAGCCACACCATCTGGCTCTGCGCCTCGTGCGAAACGTGCACCACGCGCTGCCCGCAAGAGGTCGATACGGCGCGCGTCATGGATGCCCTCCGCATCCTGGCCCGCGAGGCCGGCTTCACCCAGGCGGAGAAGGGGATCGCCTATGCCAACCAGGGTCTCCTCAGCAGTGTCCGCGGGCGCGGGCGTGTTCACGAGACGATGATGGTGATGCTCCAGAACCTGCGCACCCTCCATCCCTTCCGCGATGCGGAAAAAGGCCCCACCATGATGTTGAAGGGGAAGATCTCCCCATTCGCCCATCGCTCCGGCCGCGCCGATCAGGTGCGCCGGCTTTTTGAGAACGTGGAGCGGATCGAGGCGCAGCGCGCCGCCAGCGCGCAAAAGTCGGCGCCCGAGGAGCACGCCCCCGCGGCAGGAGGCAACGAATGAAGTACGCCTACTTCCCCGGATGCTCGCTGCAGGGCATGGCCGCCGAGTTTGATCGCTCCGCGCGCGCGGTGTGCGACCAACTTGGGATCACCCTGGAGGAGATCCCAGATTGGGTTTGCTGTGGCGCCACGCCTGCACACGCCACCAGCCACCTCCTCTCCGTGGCACTGCCGGCAGTAACCCTAGCGGCCGTCGAACAAGCCGCGCAATCGGGCGGCCCGGCAACGATGGTGGCTGCGTGCGCCTCTTGCTACAACCGCTTGAGCATCGCCAGCCATGAGGTGAAGGAAGACGCCGCGCTCCGCGCTGATGTGGAAGAGGCGGCCCAGGTGAAGCTCGCCGGCACGGTGGAGGTGCGCCACCTGCTCGATATCCTGCGCAACGACCTGGGTACCGAGGCGATCCGCAACTCAGTCACTCGCCCCCTGTCCGGATTGAAGGTGGCGTGCTACTATGGCTGCCTGCTGCTCCGCCCGCCCAAGGTGGTCGCCTTCGATGACCCGAACCATCCGCAGATCATGGAGGACCTCCTCACAGCGGCGGGCGCAGAGTGCGTGGAGTGGGCCTACAAGACGGAGTGTTGCGGCGCCAGCCTCAGTCTCGCGCGCCCGGATACGGTGTGCAAGCTGGTCAACGACATCCTGCGCGAGGCGCGCGATGCCGGCGCAGATCTGATTGCCACGGCCTGTCCCCTGTGCCAGACGAACCTGGACGTGCGTCAGTTGGATGTGGCCAAGGCGTACGGCACGCGCTACAACATCCCGGCCATCTACTTCACGCAGCTTCTCGGCATCGCCCTTGGCCTGCCGGAGAAGTCGCTTGGGCTAAACCGGCTGATCATCAGCCCGAAGCCCGTCCTGCAGAAGCTGCAGGCGGCGGCATAGCCGGCGGGCAACGCGCGACCGGCATTTGAGAGCCGCGTTCACGCGGCTCTCGAAACGCGGGAAAAGGAAACGAGTTCTCGATGGCTCGCATCGGTGTCTTTGTCTGCCATTGTGGTGAGAATATCGCGCGCACGGTGGATTGCGCGAAGGTGGCGGAGTTCGCCTCGCGGCTCCCCGGGGTCGTGCATGCCGTGGACTACCGCTACATGTGCTCCGATCCGGGCCAGCGGCTGATCCAGGAGGCGATCCGGGAGAAGAACCTCACCGGCGTAGTCGTCGCGTCGTGCAGCCCGCACATGCACGAGGTTACCTTCCGGCGGGCCGTGCAACGCGCCGGGCTCAATCCCTTCCTCTGCGAGATGGCCAACATCCGCGAGCAGTGCTCCTGGGTGCATCAGGACCGCGAGGAGGCCACGGAGAAGGCGTGTGAACTGGTCCACCTCATGGTGGAGAAGGTGAAGTGGAACCAGCCCCTGGAACCGATTCGGGTGCCAATGACCCGCAAGGCGCTTGTGATCGGTGGCGGCATCGCCGGGATCCAGGCCGCGCTCGATATCGCCAACGGCGGGCGCGAGGTGATCCTCGTCGAGAAGGAGCCGTCTATCGGCGGGCACATGGCGCAGCTCTCGGAGACCTTCCCCACCCTCGACTGCTCGCAATGTATCATGACGCCGCGCATGGTGGAGGTGAAGAACCACCCGCGGATCACGCTCTACACCTACTCCGAGGTGGAGTCAGTCGATGGCTACATCGGCAACTTCGAGGTGAAGATCCGCAAGAAGGCGCGCTCGGTGGACGAGAACCTGTGCACCGGCTGCGGCGAGTGCCAGACGAAGTGCCCCCAGGGCAAGTCGAAAACCACCCAGATCCCCAACGAGTTTGACATGGGCCTCAGCCGGCGGCCAGCCATCTTTGTGCCGTTCCCGCAGGCGGTGCCGAACGTGCCGGTCATCGACCGCGCGCACTGCCGCTATTTCGAGGATGGCAAGTGCGGCGTCTGCAAGAAGGTCTGCCCCGCGGGCGCCGTGGACTTCGAGCAGGAGGATCAGGTCATCACAGAGACCGTGGGCGCCATCATCGTGGCTACAGGCTATGACGTGATGCCGGCTTCCCACTACGGCGAGTATGGCGGCGGCCGCTACGCCGACGTGATCGACGGCCTCCAGTTCGAGCGCCTGCTTAGCGCCTCGGGCCCGACCGGCGGCGAGCCGCGCCGCCCCTCCGACGGCAAGGTGCCGGAGACAGTCGTCTTCGTCGCCTGCGCCGGCTCGCGCGACCCGGCGCATGGGGTGGGCTACTGCTCGAAGATCTGCTGCATGTATACGGCCAAGCACGCGATGCTCTATAAGCACAAGGTGCATCACGGCCAGGCCTACGTCTTCTACATGGATATTCGCGCGGGCGGCAAAAATTACGACGAGTTCGTGCGCCGCGCCATCGAGGAGGAGGGTGCCGTCTACCTCCGCGGCCGCGTCTCGCGCATCTATGAGAAGGACGGCAAGCTGATTGTCAAGGGCGCGGATACGCTCAGCGGCTCTCCCGTCGAGATCGAGGCCGACCTGGTGGTGCTCGCGACCGCGGTGCAGCCGCGCGATGGCGCCGAGGCGCTGGCGCAGATGCTGAAGGTGCCCTACGACGGCTATTGCTTCCTCAGCGAGGCGCACCCGAAACTGCGCCCGGTAGAGACCAACTCTTCCGGCGTCTATCTGGCCGGCGCGTGCCAGGCGCCGAAGGATATTCCGGAGACGGTGGCCCAGGCGAGTGCCGCCGCAGGCAAGGTCCTCGGCCTCTTCTCCGTAGAAGAGATGGAGCGCGAGCCGACCGTTTCGAGGATCAACGAGCGCACCTGCATCGGGTGTTTCGATTGCGAGCGCGTCTGCCCGTTCGGCGCCATCGAGCGCAAGGAGATTCGCGACCGCCAGGGCAATCTGGTGAAGCTCGTCTCGCACGTCAACCCGGGCGTCTGCGCCGGTTGCGGGGCGTGCGTTACCACCTGCCGCAGCGGCAGCGCCGATCTGGCCGGCTTCAGCGACGAGCAGGTCATGGCCCAAATCGCGGCTTTGGGAGTCGGTTGAGTGGCGGCAGCCAGAAGGCAAAGGTGCATAAAGGTACATGATGGGTGATACGTTTGAACCGAGGATAGCGGCGTTCGTGTGCAACTGGTGCACCTACACCGGGGCAGACCTGGCAGGCACCAGCCGGCTGCCCTACGCATCCAATGTGCGGATTATCCGGCTCCCGTGCACCGGGCGCATCAGCCCGCTCTTCATCCTGAAAGCGTTCGAGCAGGGCGCCGACGGCGTGATCGTCTCCGGGTGCCACCCGGGCGATTGCCACTATACCGCCGGCAACTACCATGCCCGGCGCAAGTACACCGTCTTCCGCGAGCTGCTCCACTTCCTCGGCATTGAGCCAGAGCGGATCACCTTCTCGTGGGTCTCCGCCGCCGAGGGGAAGAAGTGGGCGGATCTCGTGAATGAGGTGACGGCGACCGTGCGCCGGCTCGGGCCGCGCCCGGCGGCGTGGGGCGAGCCGATCATCGGCGCGGATGGTTCGGTCGCCGTGCCCGCGCTGAAGCCGCCCGCGCCGATTCGCTATGAGGCGCCGTCAGAGAAGTTCGCGGCGCAAACCGAGGCGCTGCGCGAGAAGGCGCGCGAGCTGCTGGAATCCGGCCGGGTGGAAGTGGTGATCGGCTATGGCGAGGGCACGCTGCCCGGCAGCGTCCGCCCCGTCTTTATCAAGCGCCCAGAGGATGTGGAGCGCCTGATCTGGAACGAGCACTGCCACCACAATCTGAGCGTCTATGCCGCCCGCGAGATCGCTGCGCACCCCGGCAAGGTCGCGCTCGTGGTCAAGGGATGCGACGAGCTGAGCATCGTCGGCCTGATCCAGGAGAACCGGTTTGCCGCCGAGGACGTGGTCCTAATCGGGATGGGGTGCCACGGCATGGCCGACGCCTACGGCGCGGTGCAGATCCGGTGCGCCGCATGCACGGTGCGCACGCCATCCTTCGCCAGCGAGGTGATCGGCGAGGCGACCCCGGCACCTGCCGGGACCAATCCCGCGGCAGAAGTGGTGGCCCAGCTCGACGCGCTCGCGCCTGCCGAGCGCTGGAATTTCTGGCAGACGCAGATCCAGCACTGCCTGAAATGCTATGCCTGCCGCGCGGCCTGCCCGCTCTGCTCGTGCGACCGGTGTATCGTGGAGAAGACTCAGCCCCGTTGGATTCCACCGCAGGCGGATGGGCCGGGTAACCTGTCGTGGAGCGCCGTGCGCGCCTGGCACCTCGCGGGCCGATGCGTAGGATGCGGCGCGTGCATGGAGGCGTGCCCCGCGGGCATCCCGCTCTACCTCCTCAACCTGAAGATAGCACAGGTGGTCAAAGAGGCGTTTGACTACGAGCCGGGACGCGATCCTGAGGCGGCGCCGCCGCTCACCACCTATCGCGAGGACGACAAACAGGAGTTCATCCGTTGAGCCGAAAAGCACTCAAGGCACAATCATTGCGGCCCTTGCTCGAGGCCGTCCGAAGCGACGCCGCTCGGATGGTGGCGCCGGTTGAGGAGGCCGGGAAGCGCCTCTTCCGTGAGGTCGAGACGGTCGAGGCGATCACCTTCGACGAGGGAAACACCGTCTGGTCGTTCAAGGAGTTCCTCTTCCCGCGGGCAGAGACGCTCTTCCGCTATCGTCTGAAGAACACCGGGATCGAGCTGGAGGAGCCGGCACTGCCCGAAGGAGAGACGGTCATCTTCGGGGCGCGCCCGTGCGACGCGGCGAGCGTGGCGCTGCTCGATGCCGTCTTCGCCCCCGGCGGGCGGAAGATGCCCGACGGCCGGGTGGAGCCAGATGACCCGTTCTACCCGCGGCGGCGCGCGCAGACGACGATCATCGGTGTCTCGTGCGCCGAGCCGGGCCCGGCGTGTTTCTGCACCGCGGTTGGTCTCTCCCCCACCGGCACCCTGGGAAGCGACGTGCTCCTCACGCGTGTGGGCGAGGAGTACCTGGTGGAAGCGTCCACGGAGAAGGGCGAGCGCTTCCTGGAGCAGTACGCCCAGTTCCTGACGGAGACCGAGGCAACGAAGTCGGAAGTGACCGCTGCCGCCGAGGCGAAGATCCGGCGCACCGATCCAGTGCGCATCGATCTAGACGCGCCGTTGCCGGAGCTGTTCAAGAGCGCCCGCCTGGAGGAGATGGCGCGTGCCTGCCTGGGGTGCGGGGCGTGCGCGTTCATCTGCCCCACCTGCCACTGCTTCGACATCGCCGATGAGGGCAACGCGGTGAGCGGCAGCCGCTGCAAGTTCTGGGACTCCTGCGGGCAGGCGTGCTTCACCATGCATACCTCCGGGCACAACCCGCGCCCGAACCAGCCCTCGCGCTACCGCAATCGCCTGCTCCATAAGCTGCGCTACATCCCGGAGCGGTTCGGCGTGCATGGGTGCGTTGGCTGCGGGCGTTGTGCCCTCACCTGCCCAGTGAACATGGATATCTACGAAGTGGCAAGGGCTGTCGAGGACGAGCGCGAAACGCGCCTGTGAGCAATCATGGCTAACATCTATCTCCCTTACTTGATGACGATTGCCGAGGTCCGCGACGAGACCCCGGATGTAAAGAGCTTCCGCCTGGAGTTTCAGGATGAGGCGGCGCGCGAGTCGTTCCGGTTCAAGGCGGGGCAGTTCGCGCTCTACTCCGTCTTTGGACAGGGTGAGTGCGTCTTCTGCATTGCCAGTCCGGATACGCGCCCCGGCTACGTGGAGTGCAGCTTCAGCTACCGGTGGGGCGGCAAGGTGACCACGGCGCTGAGCAAGCTGGGCGTGGGTGACACGGTCGGCTTCCGCGGCCCCTATGGCAACTGGTTCCCCATCGACCGGATGAAGGGGAAGAACCTCGTCTTCATCGGTGGCGGCATCGGCATGGCGCCCATCCGCTCCATCTTCGAGACATGCCTCGACCAGCGCGCCGAGTTCGGCGATATCCTGCTCCTCAACGGCGCGCGCAGCGTCGCCGACATGGTTTACAAGCCGCAGATGGAGGAATGGATCGCCCGTCCGGACATCACCTGCGTCAAGACGGTGGACCCGGGAGGCGAGACGCCGGATTGGGATGGGAAGGTCGGGCTGATCCCCAAGGTGCTCGAGGAGGTGGCCCCGTCCAGCAAGGATGCCCTCGCCCTCGTCTGCGGGCCGCCGATCCTGATCAAGTTCGCGCTGCAATCGCTGGAGAAGCTCGGGTTCACCAAGGAGCAGGTTTACACCACCCTTGAGAACCGAATGAAGTGCGGGATCGGGCAGTGCGGCCGGTGCAACATCGGCGGGTGCTACGTCTGCAAGGACGGTCCTGTCTTCAGCGCCGCCGAGCTAGACAAACTCCCGCCCGAGTTTTGAGTTAGGGTGCCAGGAAGGAGCGCGGCGCTAAAGCACTGCGCTCCTTCCCGGCAAAGCCCCTTCGGGGCTCATCCTCCCAACCCACTGCCACCCCCGGTTAGCCGCGGGTTCAGGCTAGCCCAGCCCGGGCGAAGGTTAACCACCGTGCGCCGGGTTGCGCGCCGGCATTGATGCTTTGGAGTCCAGTTCGGGAAGGGGCGAGGGTCGCCCGGAACGGGTCCTCGCCCCCTCTCTCTATTCCAGCCAGACCGCGGTGCTCTCGCCCGGGCCCAGGCGCACCGTGAAGGAGACTCCCTCGCCGTCACGCTTCAAGGCGATCGGATAGCCACCGTCGACCGTCAAATCGACGGCGCGGTTTGCCGCCCGGGCGACGCGGACCTGCTCCTCAACCGGGGCATCGAGGTCCGGATTGAGCAGGAAGAGCGTCCGCCCGCCGTCTTCCGTCACACGGGGCACCACGATCAGCCGGCCGGCCACCGGCCACGCCTCGCGCTTCGTCCGGCGGGTGATCCGCTCCAGGAGCGCCTTCCCACCGTTCTCCACGGCGACGCCCGCCATCGACGCGCAGGCCACCCACTCACCCTGGCCGCAGCGGGCGATGGCCATCGGTGTTTCCGGAGCCGCGGGGCCGGCAGCCTGCCAGGCCGCTTCCACTTTCGCCCAATCGGCCTGCTGAGATGCCTCGCGCACGGCACGGACGAGGGTGCCCGAGGGCCGGGCCAGTTCATCGTGAGTGCCCGGCTCGCCACAGGCGATGAGGAGGCCACCATCCCGGACGTATTTCGCCAGGGCCTGCTGGAGGTCGGCGGCGAGATAGCGCGCTTTCGGGAGAATCACCACGTCGAACTCCGCCAGGCGCGCCCGGCCATTCAGGAAGTACTCCTCCGGAAGCAGCTCGTAGAGGATTCCGTTCCCGTAGAGGAGGCGGTGGATACCTAGAATCTCGGCGAAGACGCCCTGCTCCGGGCGCTCGTTGCGCATGCTGGCCGAAGGCTGGAGCACCAGGACGCGCTGCGGGGGAATCTCGCTGTGCGTGAGCGCCCAGTCGAGCTTCTCCATCTTCTGCTTGGCCACGGCGAGCGCTGGCGCGCAGTAGCGCATCGTGGTCACGTCGTAGCGCGGGTTCATCCAGTTGCCGTTGTAGGTGAAGATATAGGCGCCCGTAGTGTAGGAGTACCACTTCATCTGGAGAGAGCGCCCCCAGATGCACTCCTCGGCGATGTGCCGCTCCAGGCTGCGGCGCTGGACCACCTCGTCATCGGCGCGCGGGTCCTGCAGCCCCCAGAAGTCCTCCATGTAGCCCAGCCCGCGCCGGTGATACCGGTTGAGCGAATTGAGGTAGAGGTTCATCAGCTGCATCTGGGGCGCGCCGCGATGGTACGAAAGGACGTCGCACGTCTCGAAGATCCGCGCCCCGTTGATCGCGCTGAGCAGCCCGCTATGCCGGGCCACCACCGGCTTGTTGGGATCGCCCGCCTTGAGCGAGTCGTAGATCAGCTTCAGGTAGTCGATGTAGGCGTCGTCGCGGAACGCCTCGAACTCAGCCACCAGGGGCGTAGCCTCCCGCCCGCGCTGCGCGTAGGCATCGGGCGGCGGCTCGATGGAGTCGAACCCGGCGTACTTTGTCCCCCACACCCGGTTGAGTGCCTCGATGCTCGGATAGCGCGCTTTCAGATAGGCGCGGAACGCCTGCACCGCGTGGGGGCCATAGCCGGTTTCGCGCCGGCCCTTGCTGGTGGTGAAGTCGGGATAGGCCTCCTGCGCCACCTCATGGAAGAGGATGCGCGGCTCGTTCTTGCAGAAGGTGGCATACCGCGTCAGGTAGTCGCGGATATACTCGCGGACCGCCGGGTGGAACCAGTTGAGCGAGTGCTCGTTGCCCCGGCTGCCACCCTTGAGACCATCCCACGAGACCTTGAAGAAGTCCGGCTCGTCGCGATACTTCTCCACCAGCCACTTCGGGGCGTAGAGGTACTCGTGGATGCCGAACATCAGATAGCTGAAGGTGCTGGGATAGCCCTGTGCCTCGAGCGAATCGCACGCGGCGGTGATGTTGCTAAAGTCGATCTCCGTCTCGGTGTGCACCTTGGGCGCGCCCGGGGCGCTGGAGTGAAACTCCAGGTCGAACGGGCGCTCGTACTCCGCGAACGCGGTGGGGCTCCAAACGCCGAAGAGGAGGCGGTTCATCCGCCCATCCGGGCGAATTGGGGCGATGTCGCGCGATTGTCGACCCAGCCATTTCGGCAGCGCGGGCGGCTTCGCCGGGCGAACCTCGGCCTTCTCGCGCGCGACGCCGGCTTCCAGGTCAGCCAGCGCCTTCTCCAGGGCGGCAGCGCTCTTCTCGAAAGCCGCCCACTCCCCTTCCTTGCCAGAGCGGAACGCCGTTCCATACGCCAGGAATGCCTCGTTCAGGCGCGCCTCAGTCGCCTCGAATAGACGGCGCGCCCGCGCCGGGCCCGGCTTCCCCGCGTAGTGGAGGCAGCGCTCCAGCTCGCGCAGCTCCGCCTCGGCAAACGCCGACCGGAGGAGGAGATCGTTGTACCGCTTTGACATGCGGTAGATGGTGTTGTTCTCCTCTTTATGCTTCGTGAAGCGCTGGAGCGGCCCGGAGCCGATCTCCACGCCCACCGTCAGGTTGGTCCAGACGTCCGGGTTCAGCTCGCTCGCCGGGCCCAGGCGTTCGATGCGAATGTCATCGAACCACACGCGGCCCACGGCGTACTCCACCCCGAGGAGGAACTGCCACTCGCGGACCCCCTTGGGCGTCATGAAGAGGCCCGACCAGCGGACCCACTCCCCCTCGGGCACGCGCCGGAGCTGCGTTGGCCGGGCGCGCTGCAGGATGGCGTTGTTGTCTCCACCCCGGTAGTTGATCGCGTAGCTGATGGCAGAGTCGGGCACGCTGGCGTCCTTGCGAATCGCCACCGAGATCCGATAGACGACCTCGTGTTCAAAGTTGGGGGTGGCGATGACGGCGAAGGCGCGGTCGCTACTGCGCACGGCGGTCACGCGAAGCGACTGCCGGCCGTTGCGCACCACTTCCCGGTCGATCTCCAGGCGCGATTGGGACTCGGTGGGCCAGAGGCTCCAACCGAGCTGGGCATCCTCAAAGTCCTGATTGGGCAACAGGGTGAGCGGCGCGCTTCTGGCGGCACCGCCGATCATCAACAAGCCGATGAGGAGGAAGTATCTCATAGTCAGGCTCTCCTCGCAAGAGGGCCTCTGTCCCGATGCCAGAGGCCCTCTTGCCACCGTTCTGTCGTTTAGCGCACGCTCATCGCGAGGGCGACTGTCCGGCGGCAAGACCGGCAGAAGGCTCATCCTCCGCGGCCAGGGCGGTCATGCCCGCCAGGCCGAGGATCCCCTCGGAGCACGTCGCGCGCAGCTCCACCGCCTCCAGGAGGCGCGTGGGATCGCTCTCGATTGCAAGCACGTCGGCGTGGGCGCGCGTCCTCTCCGGATAGAGGGGCGTCCGGCCAGCCGGCTCTGCTCCCAGATACCCGAAGGGCACAGGCATCCCATCCAGGCTGAAGTGCTGGAAATAGCAGTCCAGGTTGTAGGGCGGCACGAGCGAGAGGATCTTCCGCGTACCATCCGCGTAGCGGAGGACCACCTCGCCGTTCGGCACGTAGTTCTTCGTCGGGTGAACGTAGCTCTGCAGCAGCAGCCAGAGACGCTCGCACCGGCGCATCACCTGAATCGTGGCCCCAGCTGGCAGCGGGTAGGGCGCCCAGCTGGAGAGCGCCAGGAGGTTCTTCGGCGTGTAGCCCAGCGAGCGCGGGATTCGGCCCCCGGTCAGGAAACGCACGCCGTTGCTCACCTCCAGGACGCGCGGCGACGGGCGCATCGCGAGCGGTGGGTTTCCCCAGCCGCTGGAGAGGGATGCGAGCCCCTCGCCGCCCTCAAACTGGAAGCGCATTGCGGTCATCTCTTCGAGGGTGACGTTGGCGGCGCCGGAGAGATCAAACAGGATCTGGCGCGCGCGCTCGGCTTCGGTCAGCGGCACCTGCGAGGGGGCCAGCGCGGCGGCCACCTTCGGTCCGGCAGCGGGCTCCTCTCCGTCTAGCGCACCCGGGTGCTCCACCAGAAGCTGCGGGCGCGGTCCCGCAGCCGGCAAGGGGGGCACCGCCGCCAGGGGCACCGTGACCACCGATTCCGTCTCCGCCGGGGTGACCACCTCGCGCCCGCCCGGATAGGCGCGCACGCGCTTCACCAGCGGCTTCGGCGACCGGATATGGAAGACGGCCTGGCTCCCTTCACGCCGGTATTCATAGCTCACGACCGGCGTGCGGATGCTGGCTTCGGTCCAGTCGCTTGGGAAAGCCGGGCAGATCGCCACCCAACCCTCGTGCACCGCGGGCTCGATCCCGAAGAGGCCGCGAGCGGCCATATGCACGAGCGGGTCAATGTCACTCGCGCGCTCTCGGTCTCCACTCCCGGCGCCCGCGTCGGTGATCCCGGAGTGGATGCCGGGGAACTCGCTCCTGAGGGAGGAGAGGACGGCGGTTTTCACGTAGGGCCACCAGAGATCGGCGTCGCCACACCGCAGGCCGGCCAGGGCGGCCAGGCACGTCTCGCCGTTGGGCACCCACTGCGCAACCCAGCGCAGCGGCCACCAGTCACTCGTAGCGAGGAGGCGCACCCCGGACACCGGCTCGAAGCCGTAGTGCGCCTCCAGCCAGCGCATCGCGCGCCGGCCCTGCGCCATGTCCAGGAGGCCGAGGTTGACCGCCAGGAACTCGTCCCGGGTTTGCGGGTGGCCGTGCCACAGGCCATCGGCGCCGAGCGCGCCCAACCGCCCCGCGTCCTCCCGCCACAGCAGGCCGAGGATCGCCTGGCGCGAGATCTCCGCCAGGCGGCGATACTCCGTCTCCGCGGCGGCGTCGCCCACCACGCCGGCCATCCGTGCCGCGCGATCCAGCATCGCCCACGAGACGACGCTCGCCACCACCGGCGACCCCTTCCAACCCGGCGCCAGGTTCCAGTAGTCGTGTGCCTCGCGGAAGAGGCCGTCGCCATCGGGGTCATTCTGCCGGCACTGCCACGCGACCGCCTTGCGCACCTGGGGCCACAGCTCGCGCACGAACTGCCGGTCGCCCGTCCAGGCATACTGTTCCCACACCTGGATCACCCAGTAGGGCGTGTTGTTCCCAACGCGCCAGGGCACCAGCGAGGGCGTCACCCAGGGGATGAAGCCATCCTCATCCTGAAACGCGGCATAGAGGCGGAGGCACTCTTCAAGCGCCTGGTGATCCCCCGCCCATGCCTTCCCCTGCCACCCGGTGGAAAGAGAGGCGTACTCCGGCGCGCCGAGCGCGCTATCGGCGAGCCCCGGGCCCTGGCGATGGTACTCGCTGGCGCCCCGCGCCCAGTTCACGAGCGCGTTCAGATGGGCATCCGGCGTTTTCACCTGGAACTCCGTCCGGCGGGAATCCCAGAACTCGCTGATCCGGCGCAGCTCGGCTTCAGGCGCCAGGAGAGCAGCGCGCAGGCGCAGTTCCGGCTTCAGCGCGCGCCCGATGTAGCAGTCGAACCAGCGCCGCTTGAGGATGTCGCGCGCCCACGTCCACCCGGCGGCCGCCGGCGTGTCGAGCCGGGCCATCAGCTTCTCCGCGCGCGCCGCGTCATATTCGGTCACGCCCCACGTCGCCACGATGTGATAGGCGCGCCGCGCCTGCTCCGCGACAAACTCCACCTGCTCGCCGTAAGCGGCTTGCCGCTTCTGGCCCTCTCCCTCGCCATCCCAGCCGGCAAAGACCAGTCCATTCGGCAGGTTGGCCTCGGTAATCCGGGCCGTGGCGCCCTCCAGGGTAACCCGGTTGCGATTCGCCTCGGTTTCGGCCCACCAGATGCCGCCGTATTGCCAGGCGAGGGCTACTTCGCGGTCGAACTCGACGCGGCAGATCAGGCCGTTCGTCTCCAGGAGGGGGGCCACCGTGACCGTCGCGGTCCAGCCCGCGTCCGGGTGCGCAACCCGATACTCGGTGTAGCCAGGCCAGAAGGTGGTGACGGTTCCCGGCAGCGTATCGAGCCACTGGATCCCCTCCCCCGCGCCAGGCACGCCCAGGCGCAGGGTGCCCAGGCAGGGATTCGCGGCCCCCTGCCCCGCATCTGGCCGCGGCCAGAGCGGGAAGAGGCCCTCCCCCGGCGCGTCGCCAGGCTTCCCGGCCACTGTCTCCATCCGGAAGAGCGGCACGTCGCCGGTGCAGACGCGGTTCAGGCCGTGAACGATGGGCCGGTTAAACCGCCGGGTGCCCCCCACCACGCGGAAGCCACCCTCTTCCACCGGCTCGTAGAGCGGCGCGACGGCGCCCCTACCCCGGCCGGGCGCCTTGTATGGAGAGCGGCCCAGGAGCACGCTCCGATCCGCCTCGGGCGTCACCAGCGGCTTGAGCGGCGCCGGCGCCAGCGTCACGGTGGGCCGGATGACGCGCAACCCGCGTGTCATCTCGTGGTCGCGGCGTTCAAACGCTTTCTGCTGCTCGCGCTGCGCCGCGAAGTGGCCCGACACGGGCTTCTCACGCGTGACCAGCGTGAGCCCCAGCGCCTGCGCGCTGATGACCTCCGCGCGAACGGGTGTCTCGCGCACCGTGAACCGGCCGGCGCGGAAGCCGTCGCCGATACGGTCGTCGGTGAGGAGGGCCGCGTAGCGCGCGCCATTCGCTGGCGCGGTAAGAATGACCGGCTTCTCGGCCCGCAGGAACGGCACGCCGAAGAGGCGCTCGTAGTGGTGCGCGCCCGGCGGCGTCACGAGGCGCGCGTGGTTGGTGCTCCGCGCCGCCAGGTAGCGTAGGACGTTGCTGAAAAGGCTCTCCTGGTGGGAAGCGGGGGCTGCCGTGAAATCAGGCACGGCCCCTCCGACGAAGATCACGCGGCCCGCGCCGGCGGTGTACTCCACGATCAGACCCTCGCCGCTCCCCGGCATGGCATCCGCCAGGAGCTCGCCCGCCGATCCGGATGGCACGTCGAGACCGGCCACGGCGCTCCCGGGCCGGGTGGGGAGCACGATGGGCGTGCTGGTAGGCAGGCCCGCGAAAACGGGGTGCGCGCGGTGTTTCTCGACCACGCGCAGGCTGCCCTGACGGGCTTTCTGAGTGGAGACGCGCAGGGGCGCCGTTTCGATCCCCATCGCGTTGAGAAGAGACCCGGCAGTGCCGGTGAGAAGCACGCTCCCACCGGCTTCCAGGTAGGCGAGGAGGTCCGCGGCGCCGGCCCGGCCAAACCGCGCGGCGGCATCCACCTCGCCGCTGTGATACCAAACGAGATCCGCCTCCTCGGGGGCGCGCAGCCGGCCCGAATCGTCCTGCCACCCGCCGGTTGCGAGCGGCTTCACCCGGATCACCTCGCCCTGGCGCCGCGCAAACGCCAGCGCGCCGCTCTCGCGCGGTTTGCCCTCGTCCGGCAGCGCGAGATCGACGAAGGCGATCCGCGGGCGCGCCGGCTCCTGGGCCGCCACGCCATGGGGCAAGAAGAGAACCGCACAGAGCACGGTGGCGCACGCCGCGAGAAGCTCCCGCATTCCAAGAAGCGCCACGCTCCTGTGGCCCCGAACCCGCTTCGCCCGGCTGGCGGCGTTGACGTCTCGCATCTCGATACTGCTCCTACCCTTGGGATTCCGAGATAAGGAAGGCCGGACACGGATGGAGAGGGCCACCCGCGCGCGGAGCTGGAAGCTCCGCGCTGCCTCTCAGCAAAGCCCCTTCAGGGCTCCCCATCCCAGGTCCCCGCCATATCCGGTTAGGCGCGCGTGTAGGCTGGCCCAGCCCGGCAGGGCTTCGCTCGCAAGCAGCGCGGTGCTTTAGCGCCGCGCGGCACGCGTAGGGCTTCTGCACACCCGGGCGCGGAGCTGGAAGCTCCGCGCTGCCTCTCAGCAAAGCCCCTTCAGGGCTCCCCATCCCAGTCCCCGCCATATCCGGTTAGGCGCGCGTGTAGGCTGGCCCAGCCCGGCAGGGCTTCGCTCGCAAGCAGCGCGGTGCTTTAGCGCCGCGCGGCACGCGTAGGGCTTCTGCACACCCGGGCACGGAGC
>JAAZEM010000137.1 GCA_012512265.1 Armatimonadota bacterium
CATGGCCGGCCTCGGCCTCGGCTTTGGAATCATCGTCTCCGCGCTCACCACGCGCTATCGCGACTTGCGCTTTCTCGTGGCGTTTGGAGTGCAGCTCCTGATGTATGCCACGCCGGTGATCTACCCTCTCTCCGCCATCCCGGATCGCTACCGCATCCTGATCGGAGCCAATCCGATGGCCCCGGTGATCGAGAGCTTCCGCTTTGCCTATCTGGGCACCGGGACTGTCAGCATGGGCCACCTCTTCTATAGCTTTGGATTCATGGCCCTTCTGCTGTTCGTGGGCCTGCTCCTCTTTACGCGCGTGGAGCGCACGTTTATGGATACCGTGTAGCGGGTGGCTCGTGACTCGTAGACACCGCCAACTACCTGCAATCAGCTATCAACTATGTCGACCGTCATCTCTGTCGAAAATGTCTCGAAAGCTTACCGCCTAGGCCTCATCGGCGGCGGCACTCTCCACGAGGACCTGACTCGTTGGTGGGCACGCGTGCGCGGCCGGCCCGACCCCTTCCTCAAGATCGGGCAGAAGGACCACGGCAACCGCGACGGTGAAACTGTGTGGGCGCTGCGCGACGTCAGCTTCGAGGTGAAGCAGGGCGAGGTTCTTGGCATTATCGGGCGCAACGGTGCCGGCAAGAGCACCCTGCTGAAGATCCTTTCGCAGGTCACCGCCCCCACCACGGGGCAGATCAAGGTCAAGGGGCGCATCGCCAGCCTCCTGGAAGTCGGCACCGGCTTCCACCCGGAGCTGACCGGGCGCGAGAACATCTTCCTTAACGGCGCCATCCTGGGGATGACGAAGCGCGAAATCGAGCGCAAGCTCGATGAGATCATCGCCTTTGCCGAGGTAGAGCGCTACATCGATACTCCGGTGAAGCGCTACTCCAGTGGGATGTATGTGCGCCTGGCGTTCGCCGTCGCGGCGCACCTCGACCCCGAGATCCTCATCGTGGACGAGGTGCTCGCCGTCGGAGACGCCGCCTTCCAGAAGAAGTGCCTGGGGAAGATGGGCGACGTAGCCCGGGGGGGAAGGACGGTGCTGTTTGTGAGCCACAACATGGCAGCAGTTTCTGCCTTATGCTCGCGCGGCCTGGTCTTGGACGCCGGCCATGTGACACTGGATGCATCGACAGATGAAGCCATTCGCCATTACACCGACCTGCGGAGCGAGTTGACAGTCATCGCCCTGGATCAACGGCTTGATCGCAGTGGTGATGGGCGCATCCGGTTCACCGCCGCCTGGGTCGAGGACGCCAACGGCAACCGGGCGCATACCGTCGCTTCCGGGCAGGACATCTGCATTGCTGCCAGCTATAGGGCCCATGGGGATGCTGTTCGCGGCTCCCTTGTCATAGCTTTCGGATTGAAAGGTCCCCTTGGTGAGCGCATCTCCGACCTCAGAGCGGATGTAGCTGGCTTCTCCTGGGCGCAGCCACCACGTGCGGGAGAGGTACGGTGCCGGATTCCGCGCCTGCCACTGCAGCCCGGTCGCTACGCGTTCAATGCTTATGCTAAGATCAACGGCTGCCTTGCAGATTGGGTGCAGGATGCAGGTACTCTTGATGTGGAAGCGGGGGACTTCTTCGGCACCGGTCGCCTTCCATCCCGCCACACGGGTGCCCTGTTGATAGACCAGGAGTGGACCCTCCGCAGTGGCGCGGCGTCAGCCGTCTGCAGTAACGACTCGGTCAGAAAGGCCTCGCTCACATAGCCATGCCCTACTTCTCCATCATCATACCGGCCTACAACCGCGCGCGGTTCCTGCCGGAGTGCCTGGATAGCGTGCTGGCGCAAACCTTCACCGACTGGGAGTGCATCGTCGTGGATAACGGCTCCGCCGCTGAGCGAAGGTGATCGACTATGCGC
>JAAZEM010000138.1 GCA_012512265.1 Armatimonadota bacterium
AGCCGTCCTCATCGATGCAGGCGAGATCGCCCGTGCGGAACCACCCATCGACGATCGCTTCCTCCAGGCGGCCCGGCTGGTTCCAGTAGCCCTGAACCACGTTGCTCCGATGGAAGCAGAGCTCGCCCACCACGCCGGGGGGCACCTCGTTCCCCTCGTCATCGATGATCTTCTGGTAGACCTCCGGGAGAAGCTTGCCGATCGAGTCGGGGCGGGTGTCGGCATCTTTATCCGGGAGAACGTGCGTCGCCGATATCGTCTCGGTGAGCCCAAAGAAGTTGTGGAGCGCCACACCGGGCAGGCGATCGCGCAGCCGGCGGATCGTCTGCGGCGGCATCGGCGAGCCGGCATAGGCGCACAGCCGCAGGCTCGAGAGGTCGTACGACTCCAGGTCGCGCAGCGTGCTCAGGAAGTGCATCATCGTGGGCACGCCCAGGAAGGTGGTGACGCGATGCTCCTGGATGAGGGCGACCAGCTCCTTGATCTCCACCGGAGGCGTGATCACCAGCGTGCTTCCCTGATACGCGGCGCTGGGGAGCAGGCTGTAGAGCGCCGTGGCGTGGAACATCGGCGTGACCAGCAGGTGAATATCCTCGTGCCGGAACGACTGCGCGAAGATCGTGTGCTTTACGTTGAAGAAGAGGTCGGTGTGGCGCATGTAGGCGCCCTTGGGCATGCCGGTCGTGCCGGAGGTGTGCATGATGATCGCCACCGCCTCGGGCGGGATCTCTGGATGATACGCCGCCGGCTCGCCTCCGGCGATCATCGCCTCATAGGAGAGTGCGCCCCCATCCTCCCAGCCAACAGCCACCCGGTAGTGAGGGGGCTCGCCCGCCGGATACGCCTCCTCCGCCAGGGCAAGCATCTCGGCGTGGATGAAAAGGAGGTCGCTCTCCACGCTCCTCTGGATACTCTGGATCTCCTCGGCGCGCAGCCGCGTGTTGATCGGCACGACGATGCCGCCCGCGTGGATCACCGCCCAGTAGCCGATCGCGTACTCCAGGCAGTTGGGCATCAAGAAGGAGACGCGGTCGCCCGGCTTCAGTCCGCACTCCCGCTCCAGGTGGCCGCGAAGGCGCTGGATCCATTCGTCCGCCTGAGCGTAGGTGACCGACTGCCCCGCGTAGATGAAAGCGGTCTTCCGAGGCCAGCGGTGGACGCAGTTCTGCCAGTAGTCTCGGATACTCTGCACCGGATACGCGATCATCTCTCCTCCTGACGGCGCTCGCGCGGCGAGATCGATGCCTTCTGCCGCGGCGCCCGCGCGCAAGGCGCGGCGCTCCCTGCCGGAGCCGTGACGGCCGGGGATTGCCGCCGGCCTGGCACCTCAGGCGCTAATTCGGGCTCGCGCGCGCCAATTCCTTGGGCCCGGCGCGGAGTCTATCTCGCGCGTACACGAAAAAAGGCAGCTCCCCCAAGGGGGGGCTGCCCTCTCGTCCTTTATCCGGATGGACCGGGACTGCTTACCAGCGGTTGCGACCGCCGCCGCCGAAGCCGCGGCCTCCGCCGCCAAAGCCGCCGCGGCTGCCACCACGATCCGCGCGCGGGCGGGCTTCATTCACGGTCAGCGTGCGCCCATCGAGATCCGTGCCGTTGAGCTGCTCGATTGCCGTGGCCGTATCCGCCTCGTTCTGCATCTCAACAAACCCGAAGCCGCGGCTGCGACCCGTCTCACGATCGGTGCAGATCTCCGCCGATGCCACGGGGCCGACGCTCTCGAACGCCTGCTGCAGCCCCTCCGAGGTTGTTCCGTAGGAGAGACCTCCCACAAAAATCCGCTTTGCCATTGATGGCTCCTTTCCCACCTCAACCAGTCTTGTGCGCCTCGAAAGCACAGTTCGGGATCGGAACCATCCTGGTCCAACACGAACCACACTCCTCTTTGGCCGCCCGAGGTTGGAAGACGGCCATGCACGTGGGCATTATAACCGCTTTCCACGGAAGATGCAAGCGAAATTTTCTGGACACACCCGCGCCGATGTGGCGCACGGTGGGTAGCCACGCCCCGCGCCCAGCCGGCGCGGCCTCACCCGAGCGCGACATCCAGGAGCATCATCAGGGCGAAGCCAAGCATGACGCCGGTGGTGGCGGTGTGGAGGTTCCCGTTGCGCCCGCCCTCCGGGATCAGCTCCTCGGCGACGACGAAGATCATCGCGCCCGCCGCAAACGCCAGCGCGTAGGGGAGGATCGGCTGGGCAACGATCACCGCGGTCGCCCCCAGGACCCCGGCCACCGGTTCCACCATCCCGGAGATCTGCCCGTACCAGAAGCTCTTTAGGCGTGTCAGCCCCTCCCGGCGCAACGGCACCGATACGGCCATTC
This sequence comes from Armatimonadota bacterium, assembly GCA_012512265.1. Classification (GTDB taxonomy): domain Bacteria; phylum Armatimonadota; class JAAZEB01; order JAAZEB01; family JAAZEB01; genus DUUU01. The sequence continues at coordinate 2,323 of JAAZEM010000138.1, forward strand.
CCTCGGGGAGGTTCTGGATGCCAATCCCCACCGCGAGCGCGAGTGCCCCGGCGACCGTGGCGCCAGACATCCCCGCCGCCGCCGCGCCAAACGCCACGCCAACGGCCAGCCCCTCCGGGAAGTTATGCAGCGTGATCGCCAGGATCAAGAGAGTGCTACGCCGCCACGAGGTCGGAACCCCTTCCGGCGATGCGGATGGCCCGCCGGAATGCAGGTGCGGCAACAGGCGATCCGCCAGGCGCAAGAAGGCGCCGCCCAGCAAAAACCCCACCACGGCGGGGACCCAGGCCGGCAGCGCTTGGCCCTCCGCCAGCTCGATGGCCGGCGCCAACAGCGACCAGAAACTCGCCGCGATCATCACCCCGGAAGCGAACCCCAGCATGCCGTCGAGCATCCTGCGGCTCATCTCCTTCCGGATAAAGACGGCGCCAGCGCCCAACGCCGTCATGAACCACGTGAAGAGCGTGCCCACAAGGGCCTGCACCACGGGATTGAGGTTCTCAACGTAGGTGATCACCGATGCTCTCCCTCCCACGGGCAAAGGAAGCATCCCTCGGGACAGGCGCCGGCGGCGCCGGATACTCCCTTTCTGCCCTCCGATTCCGCCTCGCGAGCCCGCCTTCCTCCTATCTCCCAGTCCGCCACACGAGTGACCGTCCCGCGCTTTTCGCGGGCGGATCAGTATCCGCAGATGGGCACAGATAGAGGGAGCGGGAAAGGGGGCCGCGCCCGTGCGCGCGCCAATCGCACGCACTCCCCCATCCGTTTTCGTCCCTTTCATCCGCGGTACCGGGGCCGGTGCGGGGCTGGCGGGCTGGCCTGAGATTCCGACATAAGGAGAAGGCCGCCCTCACGCGCGGAGCTCGAAGCTCCGCGCTACTTTCCGGCAAAGCCCCCTCGGGGCTTCTCCTCCCAGCTACCGCCGTTTTGAGACATCTGGGAGTATCCCCAACCCAGCCCGGCAGGGCTTCGCTCGCAAGCAGCGCGCTGATTTATCGCCGCGCGCCGGATTGCGCCCTGCCACCAAGGCTTCGGATTCCTTATGTCGGAATCTCAGCGGGCTGGCGCTCGCGTTTGACGCCATCCTCCCCGTAGCAGTATAATGCAATAGAACAAGGTAGTGTAAAGAATCATCTTCAGGCATTGCTTTTGGAACGCGTGCAAAGAGTCGGGAGGGGATCGGGGCGTGCCGCCGTTCAAGCTGAAATCGGAATACTCGCCGAAGGGCGACCAGCCCCAGGCGATTGAGGCACTGGTCCAGGGCCTGGAGCGAGGGGATCGCTTCCAGACGCTGAAGGGAGTCACCGGGTCGGGCAAGACCTTCACCATGGCGGCGATCATTGAGCGGGTGCAGCGGCCCACCCTCGTCATCGCGCACAACAAGACGCTGGCGGCGCAGCTCTGTTCCGAGTTCCGCGAGTTCTTCCCTGATAACGCCGTCGAGTACTTCGTCTCCTACTACGACTACTACCAGCCGGAGGCGTATATTCCACAGCGCGACCTCTACATTGAGAAGGACTCCTCGATCAACGACGAGATCGACCGCCTGCGCCACTCCGCCACCCAGGCGATCCTGGACCGGCGCGATGTGATCATCGTCGCCTCCGTCTCGTGCATCTACGGCCTGGGCTCCCCGGAGAACTACAAGGCGATCGTGCTCAAGCTCCGCTGTGGTGCCTCCTACGAGCGCGATTGGGTCCTCCGGCGCCTGGTAGATATGCAGTTCACGCGCAACCAGATGACGCTGGAGCGCGGCCAATTCCGGGTGCGCGGCGATCTGCTGGAGATCCAGCCGAAGGACGAGGATGTGATCATCCGCGTCGATTTCTTCGGCGACGAGGTCGACTCGATTACCGTGGTGGATCCGCTGTCGGGCGAGGTGCGCGCGCGCCTGCACGAGATCACGGTGTATGCGGCCAGCCACTTCGTCACGCCCCAGGAGAAGATCGAGCAGGCCGTCCAGACGATTGAGGCGGAGCTGGAGGAGCGCCTGGAGTTCTTCAAGCGCCAGGGCCGGCACCTGGAGTACGAGCGCCTATTGCAGCGCACGCGCTACGACGTCGAGATGATCCGCGAGACAGGCTTCTGCGCCGGCATCGAGAACTACTCGCGCCATCTGGATGGGCGTGCGCCGGGCACCCCGCCGCACGTCCTCATCGAGTACTTCCCGGAGGACTTCGTCCTGTTCATCGATGAGTCGCACCAGACGATCCCGCAGCTGAACGGGATGTACCACGGCGATATGTCGCGCAAGCACACGCTGATTGAGTACGGCTTCCGACTCCCCTCCGCGGCGGACAACCGTCCTCTCCGCTTCGAGGAGTTCGAGAAGGTAATCAACCAGTGCATCTTCGTCTCGGCAACGCCCGGGCCGTACGAGCTCCGAAACAGCACGCAGGTGGTCGAGCAAGTGATCCGCCCGACTGGCCTCATCGATCCGGAGATAGAGGTGCGCCCGGTTCAGGGCCAGGTGGATGACCTGATCGAGGAGATCCGCCAGCGCATTGCGCGCCAAGAGCGCGTGCTGGTCACGACGCTCACCAAGAAGATGGCCGAAGACCTGACCGACTATCTCGCCGAGGTCGGCATCCGGGTGCACTACCTC
>JAAZEM010000139.1 GCA_012512265.1 Armatimonadota bacterium
CGCGGCGCGGGTTGTCGCGGTCGAGCAGGGCAACGCCCAGGCGGTAGATCGGGTGGCCGGCCATCTCCTTGACCCCGTGGTAGATGAGGAGCCAGCCCTCGTCGGTGAGGATCGGGGGTGCGCCGCCACCGATGCGCAGGCCATCCCACCAGGGGCCTCCCCGTTCCGGCAGCAGCACGCCGGGCCGGCTCCAATGGTAGAAATCGTGGTCCGCCGTGGCGTGCCAGATATGCTCCTGGCCGCCGGTCACTGGCCGGTGGAGCATCACCCACTCGCCGTCAAACGGGTATGGGAAGAGCGTGGCATCCTTGTTGCTGGGCGAAAGGACGATCCCCAGGCGCTCGACCGTCTCGAAGTCTTCCGTGGTGGCGAGGGCGACTGCCGGGCCATAGCGCGAGTAGGCCGTATAGGCGATGATCCAAAGACTCTCCCCGATCTGCGTCACGCGCGCATCCTCACAGCCCCACTCCTCGTAGGGGAAATCGGGTAGGTCCGGCTCAAGGAGGGGCCGGTCGGCGATGCGCCATCCGTCGATCCCGTTGTAGCTGCGCGCCACGCGGATCTGCGAGAGCCCCTGCCGGTCTTCAATGCGCAGGAGGAGGACCGTCTCGTCGCCCACAATGGCGAGACCCGGGTTCAGGACCGCATTTGCGTGGAAGGGGAGATCGTCTGGTGTGAGCAACGGGCCATGGCCCTGGCGTACAAAGAGCGCACGTGTCATCCCGAATCTCTCCTCCCCGGCGAGGATCTCGCGAACGGCCTCGACGGGCGCCCACCACACGGGCGTTTCTTGCAGATTACCCCTACGCCCCCGAGTGCCAAACCTGGCATCCGGCTCCTTGCGCGAGCCGGGTGGGAGATCGCTCCTGGCGTGGCGAAGATCGGAGATCAGAGGGACGCAGTGTTCGCTCATGATGAGGCCGGTGGTCTGGCCGGCAAGGAAGGGTGTCGTTTCGATGTCGAAGGAGCTTTCCCCGCTCGAGGTGGCCAAGCAATCGGTGGATCCATACGCCGGCGAGGCGGTCTTTGCCCGTTTATCGCGGGCGACGGTGGAAGATATCACGCCGGAAGAGGATATCGTGATGCGCTGGCACGGTCTCTACCGGCAGCGCCCGGCCGAAGCCGGGCTCTTCACGCTGCGCGTGCGCCTGCCCAACGGCGTCCTCACCACGGAACAGGCCACGGTGCTCGCGGGTATCGCCGCGCGCATGTGTGGCGGGCGCCTCGACGTGACCACCCGTCAGAGCATCGAGGTGCACGGGCTGCCGCTCGCGGCCCTGGAGGGCGTCTTCCACGAGCTTCGGGCGGCCGGGCTCACCACCTTGGGCGCCTGTGGAGACACGGTACGTGGGATGGTCGCCTGCCCCGCGGCCGGCCTCGATCCAGACGAGACGCTCGACACACGCCCGGTCGTAGAGAGCTTGACTGCTGCCTTCGTGGGCAACCGTGAGTTTGGGAATCTACCGCGCAAGTTGAAGGTGGCCGTGTGTGGCTGCGCGCGCCATTGCGTGCCGGTCGAGATCAACGATGTCGGACTGGAAGCGGCGCGCAATGAAGAGGGGACCCTTGGCTTCGCCCTCTTCGTCGGTGGAGGCCTCTCCGCGTCTCCCACGCTGGCCCAGCCGGTTGGTTGGATTGCGCAGGACCAGGCGGTTCCCGTGGTGAAGGCGATCGCCGCTATCTTCCGGGAGCATGGCAATCGGTCGAATCGGGCGCGGGCGCGCATGAAGCACCTCCTGGGCGAGTGGGGTATCGACCGCTTCCGCGCTGAGCTGGAGTCGCGGCTTGGCTGGGCCCCGCGCGTCATCCCCGGCATGGCGCTGCACGCTGGATCGGGCCGGGACCACCTCGGCGTGCTCCCTCAGAAGGATGCGGGCCGGCGTCTCGTCGGCGTTCCTGTCGCCGCGGGGCTCCTCACCGCCGATCAATTCCTCCTGCTGGCGAAGCTGGCCGCGGAGCATGGTCAGGGTGAGCTTCGCACCACCCTCTACCAGAATATCCTCTTGCCCGATATCGCTGAGCCGGCGGTGGACACGGTGCTTGCGGCGCTCGCGGAAAACGGCCTCCCGGTCTCGGAGAGCCGCTGGGCCGGCCACACCATCGTCTGCACGGGGCGTGAGTTCTGCAACAAGGCGATGGCCGAGACGAAGAAACCCGCCATCCGGCTGCTGGATGCGCTGGAAGAGGCGCTTCCCGGAAGACCGGCTCGTCTCCGGATCAGCGGGTGCCCGAATGGGTGTGGCCAACATGCTCTGGGAGAGATCGGTCTCCAGGGAAGCGGCGTGAAGGGCGAGGCCGGCCTGGAAGAGCGGTTCGATGTGTGGGTGCGCGAGACATCACCGGACGGCGCGCCCTCCTTCGGCCGGCGTGTGATGTCGCGGGTGCGCCCCGAAGAGGTGTTGGCGGTCGTCCGAGAGCAGGTCGCCCGCTTCTGAGCGGCCGGCGCATCCTGGACCGCGTCCGCCCCAGGCGCTGGCCAGGACCATCACCGGCCTTCTGGCGCGTCATCGGGCGGAGGCACTCCCGGGCGAGGCTTTCTCTGCCTACGCCCGGCGCGTCCTGTGAAGGAATCGGAGGCATAGGGCGGTTGACAGCATGGCGGCGGTGGGCTATACTAGGTAATGTCGATTGAAATAATAGACATTACCGGAGGTTGGCATGAAACTGACCACGCGCGGCCAGTATGCGAGCCGCGCCATGCTGGATCTGGCGGAGCGCTACCACGAGGGTGCCGTCGTGATCGAGGATATCGCGCGCCGGCAGGGGATCCCTAAGAAGTACCTGGAGCGCCTGCTCCTGGATCTGAAGGGGGCGGGCCTCGTCCAGAGCATCCGCGGCCGGCAGGGAGGGTATCGCCTCATGCGCCCGCCCCAGGAGATCACCCTGGGAGAGGTGGTGCGGGCGATGGAGGGCCCTATCGCGCCGCTCGCGTGCGTGGACGAGGATGCCCCCCAGCCCTGCGATTGCCCCTGTGCCGATGTCTGCGGCCTGCGTACCGTGTGGGCCGAGGTGCGAGACGCCATCGCCGGCGTTCTCGACAACACCAGCCTGGAGACCGTGCGGCAGCGTGCCGAGAAGCTGCGCGAGCAGCAGGCCGGGCCGGCAATGTACTACATCTGACACCAGCCTAAAACGCACTTCCCCCCCTGCCACACTCCCTGTGGCGAGCGCCTCCCCTGCCTCCCAGCGAATACCTCTGCCACAAACCCCTTGACAAGTTCCCGGAGGAGTTGATACTATACTATCACGATGGACTTAGTAGGATAAAGCCCGGGAATCCCGAGCGGCGCCGCACAGTAGTCGAGGCATCGCCAGAGGCGGCGCGGTCGTTGAGAGAAACTGGGGCGGCGATGGCCTTGACGAGGGCTGGCAGCCCCCCTATGGTTCGTCAGAACAAGGAGAGAAAGGGAACGCGGTGTTCAGATCTGACGAGAGAATCGCCCAGGATGTGACGGAGCTGATCGGCGGTACACCTCTGGTTCGTCTGCGCCGGGTCACCCGGGGGCTCGCGGCAGAAGTGGTGGCGAAGCTGGAGAGCTTCAACCCGGGGGGGAGTGTCAAGGATCGCATCGCCCTGGCGATGCTGCTGAAAGCGGAAGAGGAGGGGCGGCTCACGCCGCGGAGCGTGGTCATCGAGCCGACGAGCGGCAACACGGGCATCGGTCTGGCAATGGTTGCTGCCGCGCGGGGCTATCGTCTCATCTTGACGATGCCGGAGACGATGAGCGTGGAGCGGCGAGCGCTGTTGAGGGCCTACGGCGCCGAGATCGTGCTCACGCCTGGTGCCGAGGGGATGAAGGGCGCTGTGCGCCGCGCGCTGGAGCTGGCGGCTGAGATCCCGGACTCCTTTGTGCCTCAGCAGTTCGAGAATCCGGCCAACCCCGAGGTGCACCGGCGGACGACTGCCGAGGAGATCTGGCGGGATACCGGCGGCCGCATAGACATCTTCGTGGCCGGGGTCGGCACCGGAGGCACGCTCACCGGGGTGGGCGAGGTCCTAAAGGCGCGCAAGCCAGACCTGCGCGTAGTTGCCGTCGAGCCTGCCGACTCCCCCGTCCTCTCGGGCGGGAACCCCGGGCCGCATAAGATCCAGGGCATCGGCGCCGGGTTCGTGCCCGCGGTCCTCAACCGAGAGGTCATTGACGAGATCCTGCGCGTGGAGAACGAAGAGGCGTTCAAGATAGGTCGCCGCCTGGCACGCGAGGAGGGAATCCTGGTCGGGATCTCCTCGGGTGCGGCGGCCTTTGCGGCGCTCAAGGTCGCGGCGCGGCCAGAGAACGCCGGCAAACGCATCGTCGTGGTGCTCCCCGATACCGGCGAGCGCTACCTCAGTACCGCGCTCTTTGGCGAATAACGAACCCAGGAACGCGAGCGGAAGATGAGATACTACAACAGCATTCTGGACGCCATCGGGAGGACTCCGCTCATCCGCCTATCGAGGGTTACCGACGGCCTGCCGGTGACCCTGCTGGCCAAGGTGGAGTCACTCAACCCGGGCGGGAGTGTGAAGGACCGCATCGGCCTCGCCATGATCGAGAAAGCCGAGCGAACCGGCCTTCTGCAGCCGGGCGGGACCATCATCGAGGCGACAGCCGGCAACACCGGCGTCGGCTTGGCGCTGGTGGCAGCCAGCAAAGGCTACCGGTGCATCTTCGTGATGCCCGATAAGATGAGCGAGGACAAGGTGAATCTCCTCCGTGCCTACGGCGCAGAGGTGGTGATCACCCCTACCGCCGTTCCTCCCGACTCGCCGGAAAGCTACAACGGCGTGGCCGACCGTCTGGCCCGGGAGATCCCCGGAGCGTTCCGACCGAACCAGTTCGCGAATCTGGCGAACCCGGAGGCGCACTACCGTACCACCGGCCCGGAGATCTGGGAGGATACGGATGGCAAGGTGGATGTCTTCGTCGCTGGGATGGGCACCGGCGGAACCATCTCCGGGATCGGTCGCTACCTGAAGAAGCGTAACCCGAAGGTGATCGTCGTGGGCGCCGACCCAGAGGGCTCCGTCCTCTCCGGGGATTCGCCACGCTCCTACAAGGTGGAGGGGATTGGCGAGGATTTCGTCCCCTACACCTTTGATCGGCGCGTCGTTGATGAGATGGTGCGCGTGAGCGATGCCGAATCGTTCCGGATGGCGCGACGTCTGGCCCGCGAAGAGGGGCTTCTGGTCGGTGGCTCGTCGGGCACCGCAGTGGCCGCGGCCATCGCCTACGCAAGACGCCTGGAGCCGGGGAAGGTCATCGTGGCCCTGCTCCCCGACACCGGGCGCAACTACCTGAGCAAGATCTACTCCGATCGGTGGATGGAGGAGAACGGCTTCCTGGAGCCCACTCAGGAGAGGGCGACGGCCGGCGACGTTCTCCTCAGCAAGCGGGGGATGCCGGGCCTGATCGCGATCGCGCCCGAGGAACCAGCCGTTGAAGCGGTGCTGCGCATGGAGCGCTACGGGATCTCACAACTCCCGGTGCTCGCTGGCGACCAGGTGCTAGGGAGTGTGAATGAGGTGACCCTCGTGAAGCTCCTGCACGATGGCGTGGACCTGGCGGCGAAGACGGCATCCGAGGTGATGGGCAAACCCCTGCCGGCGGTGGATGCGGCTACCGATGTGTCGGAGGTCTACCGGCTGCTGCTGGCAGGCCATGGTGGCGTGATCGTCAGTCATGAGGGCGCTCCTATCGGCCTCCTGGCCCGCATTGACCTCGTGAACTACTGGACGGGGTGGGGCGAAGAGAGGAGAGCGGCATGAAGTTCGAGACACGGGCGATCCACGCCGGTCAGGGGCCGGACCCGACTACGGGCGCCACCATCGTACCCATCTACCAGACGTCCACCTTCACCTGGGATGGGCTCGGTGAGCACCGTGGCTATGAATACTCGCGGACCGGCAACCCGACGCGCACCGCCCTGGAATCCTGCCTGGCATCGTTGGAAGAAGGCCGCTACGGTCTGGCCTTTGCCTCCGGCATGGCCGCCGTGGATGCCGTGCTCTCGGCACTGCGCCCGGGCGACCACGTGGTGGCAGCCGATGACCTCTACGGGGGCACCTACCGCATCCTGGAGAAGGTGTACCGCCCCCGGCAGGTCTCGGTTTCCTACGTTGACGGGCGCGATCCCGAAGCCTTCGCGCAGGCCATCCGGCCCGAAACCCGCTTGGCATGGATCGAGACTCCCACCAACCCGCTCCTCCACCTGGTAGACATTGCCGCGGTGGCCAAGATCTGCCACGCGCGCGGCGTGCGGGTCGCCGTGGACAACACGTTTGCCACTCCCTACCTGCAGCGCCCGCTTGCGCTGGGCGCCGATATCGTCGTTCACAGCACGACGAAGTACATCAACGGCCACTCGGATGTGGTCGGCGGGGCGGTGGTCACCAGCGACCCCGAGATCTACGCGGCGGCGAAGTTCTACCAGAACGCCGCTGGTGGAACCCCAAGCCCCTTCGATGTGTGGCTCACGCTCCGCGGGGTGAAGACTCTGGCCGTCCGGATGCGGCAACACTGCTCGAATGCCAGCCGTGTTGCCCAGTACCTGGCCGAGCATCCGCGGGTTGAGTGCGTTCACTACCCTGGCCTGCCAAGCCATCCGCAGCACGCCCTGGCGAAGCGGCAGATGGCCGATTTCGGCGGGATGGTGACCCTCCGCCTGCCGGGCGGTCGGTCGGAAGCAGATCTCTTCCTGAAAAGCCTGCGTGTCTTCTCGCTGGCGGAAAGCCTGGGCGGCGTGGAGTCGCTTGCCTGCTACCCTGTGGAGATGACACACGGCGCCATCCCCGAGGAGGAGCGCGTGCGGCGGGGGATCACAGCAGGAACGATCCGGCTCTCCGTTGGCATCGAGGATGTCGATGACCTCCTGGCCGATCTGGGGCATGCACTCGCTGCTGTCGGTGCGGGTTCGGCCAGATAGCTGATCCTTGCCGGCGGCTTGGCTGCCGGAGGCCGGAGCGGGTGAGAATCATGGAACCTCCCGGGTTCCTGGATTGTCTCTCCTTATGGGAATGGGAGCGGTAGGGTATATGATAGGGACCGCTCCCTCGAAACCGAGTACAACAATGAGGCGGATCAGGCGGCACGCATTCCCCATACAGCTCATCGCCCTGCTGGCGATGGTCCTCGGCCCCGCGGCCGCGGCCATCGGCTTCCCGTGCGCCACGCATCGGGGGGCAGCCGGCGCGGCGAGCGCGTGCTGCTACGGGTCGTCGCAGATGCCCCTCTCGGGGCCCTGCTGCTCCGTCCTGAAGACGAACGCTGCGATAGAGCCTTCCGGTTGCGCCGGGCACCCGGGCCATGCCGCGCAGGTGGCATCGTCCGAGACGGGCTTGTCGGCTGTCACGCCGCAGCACGAGTGCTTCTGCGCCCCGGCCGCCCCGTCGGAGTTTCCAGCCGCAGTCGCAAGTGCGCCGACCGCTGGCCGGGCGCTCAAGTGGGCGCTGCCGGATGGGCCGGCGGTGCTTTCGCCATCCGTCTCCGCACCCTCTTTGGAACGCTCCGCCTGCCTTCCGGCGGCCGACAGGCTTCTGCCTGGGCCTCAGTGTGACTCTCGCCCGGACGCCGGCCGCGCTCCTCCCATCGCCTGATCCCTTTCGCTTCCGAGAGTGGCAAGGCCATTGGCCTCTGCCGTGAACTGGCGAGCGGCCAGGGAAGGGCGATCCGGGAGAGTTCCCCTCCCGGGGCATTCTCGAAGGCGCGTATCGCGGATCCACCGCCGAGCGCCTCGATGGGACGCCCCGTGGCCCAAAGGGCCCCCATCGCCTCCCCTTGCAAGAAAATCGCTCTCTCATGGGGCGTGGTGCAAGAAACTCATGGTCCAGCCAGCGAACACTTCGTTACGCCTGTGCGATTTTGCCGCGCCTCTGAGCGCGGCACAGGGAAAGGAATGGTGCGATGGAGAGGTTCACCCGTTTCAAGCCGTGGGTTGCGAGCGCGCTTCTCGCGGGCTTCCTGCTCGCGCTCGCGGGCGCGCCCGCCAGCGCCGCGCTCTGCGTCTGGCGCAAGCCGGATCAGGATATCCAGGCGTTCTTTCCAGGCGCGGATACCTACCGCACGGATCTGAAGTCGGTCGGCTCTCGGCGGGCGGCGATTGAGAAGCGCCTCGGGGCCCGCTTCGACCCCGACGAAACCGAGTTCAAGCTGTATCGCGTGCTCGATGGCGGCAGGCAGGTGGGCACGATCATGACGCACCTGGCCAAGGGCCAGTATGGCGCGATTGAAGTGGTCGTCGCGGTCGATAACCAGGGCGTGGTGAAGGGTGTTGGCATCCAGCGCGACCGCGAGCGTGCGCGCAAGGCCCTCCGCAGCGAGGCGTTCCTCGGCCAGTTCCGGGGCAAGAGAGTGAGCGACTCGTTTGAGGTGGGCAAGGCGATCCAGCCGGCGGCCAAGGGCGCGGAGGTTGCCTCGCGCGCCGTCGCCTTCTCCGTGAAGAAGCTGCTCATCATCCTGGACGAGCTCGGCTGAGCCACGTGATTCGGAGGAGCAACGCCGATGAAGAGGATGCTTCGTATCGCGTTCGTGGGCAGCCTGGGGCTCATACTGGCGGCCCCGGGCATCCGCGCCGCGGAGGAGAGCCCATCCGCCGCGCCGGAGGAGCCGGAAGCCGCGCCGGCGCGTTCCTACTCGATCCGGTATCGCCTGGACGTCCACGGCATGGTGGAAAAGGACCATCCCGCGACGCTCGAGGTGATGGCGGCCGAGGCAGAGGTGACGGGCGAGGTTGGCCAGCACTTCTCCTATGCGGTGCAGATCCCGTTCTATACTTCGATGGAGGGGCGTGGCCGGGGGATGCACTTCGGCAACCTCTACGTCATCTACCGGGGGAGGCTGGGCGAGCCGACCGTGAAGGTCGGGCAGTTTGTGCTTCCCTTCGGAAACCTGCCCTACTACGAGACGCACACCCGGCCGGTCCAGACGCTCTACCGGTACAGCCTGGGAGCCCGGATCGACCCGGGAATCGCCGTGGAGGGCTATCTGGGGAAGGAGACGGAGTTTCAGGTGGCCGTTACCACGGGCAACGGCCCCTACCGGAAGGACAACAACGGCAACAAGGTGGTCACCGCGCGCGTGAGCCACACCTTCGAGCTCGGCGATAACGAGCTGCGCCTGGGCGTCTCCGCGCTCCGAGGAAAGCTACCCGTCTTTTCGCTGATGAGCGAGCCGGGCATGAGCGGTGGCGACGTCCTGGAGTTCAGCGACAAGAACCGCGTGGCCGTGGACGCGGAGTTCTACTGGGGCCCCTACTTGGTGCGCGCGGAGGTGGTGGCCGGCGACGACAACGGCCGGGGCGCCTATGGGCACTGGCTACAGTTCAGCTATCCCCTGAGCTACCGGACCTCGCTGGAAGCGGGCATGGAGCGCTGGAGCCAATTCTCCGGAGGGCTGACCGGCTATTGGGCAGGCATCGAGCACAAGCTCTCTGAAGGAAAGACCGCGCGCCTCGTGTTTGAGACGGGGCGGCGGCGCGAAAGCGGCATGTCGATGGATACTGTGCGGATCACCGGGCAGTTTCTGGTGGAGTTCTAAGGAGCAGTCCAGGGTTCGGGGGCCTAAGACGGAGTCTGCCGGCCCCGGGCGCTAGACGAGAGGAGAAGCCGATGAAGAGGATCGCGATCGTCGTGGGAGTCGTCGTGGTGCTGGCCGGGTTGATCGCCTATGTGGCGAAGCCAGGCGGGAACCGCGAGTTGGGCCAGGGAGTGCCAGAGGGCGCGGTGGTGACCACCGTCGGGGAGCTCGCGGCCAACCCGGGCTCGTTCGAGGGCAAGGAGGTGACCGTGACCGGCAAGCTCGTCCAGGTGTGCCCCACGAGTGGCTGCTGGGGCGTGGTGGACGACGGCACCGGCACGGTGCGCTGGGATAGCGCGCCCTCGGGATGGGCGTTGCCCCCCGGGCAGTCCGGCAAGGAGATCACGGTCCATGGCCGGGTGAGCGTGAACGAAGCGGGCGCTCCGCAAATCACGGCGCTCGGCGCGCGGCTCTAAGCAAGAAGGGGAGCGCTGGGCACCCGCGGGCATCTGCCCGACCGGCGTTCCCCCTCCACCGAGCCCGCTCTTGAGAGAGGGTCAGGGAATGCGGTTCATTCACTTCGCGCTGAGGAACCTGACGCAGCGGAAGGTGCGCACCGGGCTGACGGTGTTCACCATCGCGGTGGCGGTCGCAGTGCTTTTCACACTGCTCTCGTTCAACAAGGGCTACAGCCAGGCCCTCCACCAGCAGCTCCAGCAGATGGGCGTTCATGCCATGGTGCTCCCCATCGGCTGCCCCTACGAGGCGGCCTCGCTGCTGATGAAGGGTGGCAAGATTGATAACCACCTGCCGGAGGCGACGGCGGCGACCGTCGCCGACATCGACGGCGTGCAGATCGCGGCGCCGGCGTTCATGAGCGCGATTGCTCGCCCGGAGGAGGGCCGCGCCGATGTCTTCTTCGGCATCGACGAGCGCACCTTCGACCTGAAGAACTGGTGGAAGATCCTGAAGGTGCGCAAAGACCCGCGCGAGCTTCAGGACAACTGGGAGACCCTCGCGGCGGACCCGGCCAATCGGATGAGCCGCGCCGAGTTCGTCGAGGCGATGCAGGACCCGAACGCGGTGATCCTGGGCTTTGATGCTTCGCTCATCGAGCTTTCGAGCGTGGGCGATGAGATTTACGTTCCGGAGCTCGATCGCGTCTTCCGCGTGGCCGGTATTCTGGCGCCCACGGGCCAGCAAGATGACGGCTTCTTCTTCGTGCCGCTCCGGACGGCACAGGAGATGTTCCAGCGGAAGGGCGAGATCACCACGGTGCAGGTTCGCTTCACCGACCCCGCGCGCTCTGCGGCGATCACCGAGGAGCTGGAGAAGATTCCCGGCGCGGAAGTGGTCGCGATGGGCGAGCTGTTGGGCACGATGCAGAACCTGCTCGGCTCGGCGCGCACGCTCATCCTCTCCATCGTGCTGGTGGTGATCGCCATCACCACGCTGGGCGTGCTGAACACAGTGCTCATGTCAGTCTTCGAGCGCACGCGCGAGATCGGCGTCATGCGGGCCACTGGGGCAGAGCCGGGCCACGTCTTCCAGCTGATCTGGACCGAGACGCTCCTGATGGTCGGGATCGGCGGCGCGCTGGGACTGGCACTCGCGGCGCTTGGCGCCCGGGCGATTGAGGGGGCGATCAAGGCGGCGCTGGCGCGCATGGAGATGCTGGCCGGCGTGAAAGGGAGCGTCATCGCCTTCGAGCCGAGGATCTTCGTCCTCTGCTTGCTCTTCATCCTGGCGGTGGGCGCGGTGGCCGGCCTCTACCCGGCGCTGCGCGCGTCTCGCGCCCGGCCCATCGAGGCGCTCCGGTCGGAGTGACAGGGTGATAGCATCGCGCGCCTTGGAAGGAGGCGAGAGGTGGTCTGGTTTCGGTTGGCACTCAAGAACCTGCTGCGACGGCCCGTGCGCACGACGCTCACGGTGGCCGGGATCGCAGTGGCGATTGCCGTACTCTACAGCCTGCTAGAGTTCCAGAGGGGCTACGAGCGCGGCTTGAGAGAGGATTTGAACGCTCTGGGCGCCCATATCATGGTCGTTCCGAAGGGCTGCCCCTACGAGGCGAGCACAATCGTGCTCCACGGGGGGAAGTGGCCCCGCTACCTGCGGGAGGAGTATCTGGAGAAGGTGCGCGCGGTGCCCGGCATCGCGGAGAGCGCCGGCATTCTGATGGATGCCATCATCGCGAAGGGTGCCGACGAGAGAAACCAGATCTTCGTGGGCGTCGACGAGCACTTCCGCCGGCTGCGCCAGAACTGGCAGTTCCGCGAGGGCGGGTGGTTCACCGACGACGACTCGCTCATCGTGGGGGCGAACGTCGCCCGGGAGCTGAAGCTCCGCGTGGGGGACACCTACCGGATCCGGGAGCCGCGCGGCAACTTCACCGTGGATGCCACCTTCCGCGTGGCTGGCATCCTGGAGCCGACGGCGACGCAAGACGACGGCTTCTATTTCCTGCCCCTGGCCACGGTGCAGAGGGTGTTCAACCTGCCGGACAGGATCGTGGTGATCCTGGTGAAGGTGAAGGATGTCGCCAACATCACCCCGGTGGTGGACGCTCTGAAGAAGAGCGAAGCGAACATGAATGTCTTCCCGCTCACGGAGCTGCTGAGCGCGATGGGCCAGCTGGTGAACAACACCAAGGTGTTCGTGCTCGCCATTGTGCTGGTGGCGATTGCCGTGGGGGCTGTGGGCGTGCTGAACACCATCCTGATGGCGGTGTTCGAGCGCACTCGCGAGATCGGGATGATGAAGGCGGTGGGCGCGTCCGCGGGCGACGTCTTCCAACTGATCTGCGCCGAGACGATCCTGATGTGCGCGGCTGGCGGGCTGCTGGGCACCGGGCTGGCGCTGGCGGCGAGCCGCGGCACGGAGCTGTTCATCAAGGGCGTGCTGGCCAAAACGGCGCTGATCTCCGTACCCAAGGGAACGCTGATCGGCTTCTCGTGGCCGGTTTTTGGCGCGGTGATGCTCCTGGCGGTGTTGCTGGGTTTGGTGGCCGGTGCCTATCCGGCGTGGCGGGCCTCCGCGGTGAGCCCGGTCGAGGCGATCCGGGGCGAGTAGCCCGAAGTATTCACCAGAATACTTCAAGAAGAAGACGCTTGCCTGGTGGCATGCCGTTGCTGCCACAAGCGCTTGGAAGCAGAGTGTTTTCGAGGGCAGTAGCCACAAACCTGGGCCATGCCTGGGAGAGAGACTTCTTTTCATTATTCTGATGAATAATGCGGGGTAGGCGAGGAAGGATGAACGAGGCGATGGCGGAGAAAGGCGGGGCCACCGCGCGAGCCGAGGGCCTGGTGAAGGTGTATCGCCGGGGAGCCGAGGAGATCCGGGCGCTGAAGGGCATCGACCTGGAGATCGAGCCGGGCGAGTTTGTCTGCCTTCTGGGGCCTTCCGGCGCGGGGAAGACGACGACGCTCAACCTGCTGGGGCTGATGGACCGCCCCACCGGAGGGCGCCTGGATGTGGCTGGACACGTGGTGGGCGACGGGGCGCGCCAGAGTGAGAGCGAGCTCGACCGCGTCCGGCGGGAGAATATCGGGTTCATCTTCCAGCAGTTTTACCTGATGCCCACGCTTTCGGCGCTGGAGAACGTGGAGATGCCGCAGCTGTGGACGGGAAAACCGGACCGGGCGCGCGCCCGGGCGCTACTAGAGCGCGTGGGCCTGGGCCACCGGATGGCGCACCGGCCAGGAGAGCTTTCCGGCGGCGAGCAGCAGCGCGTGGCGATCGCGCGCGCGCTTGTCAACCGGCCGAAGCTGCTCCTGGCGGACGAGCCCACCGGCAACCTCGACACGCGCACCCGGGATGATATACTCGCGCTCTTCCGGGAGCTGGCGGGCGAGGGCCTCAGCATCCTCCTCGCCACCCATGACCAGGAGCTCGTCGGCTACGCAGATCGCGTGGTGCAGCTGGACGAGGGAAGGCGCGTCGCGTGAAGGGATGGAGCGGGTGATCCAGTCTGGAGGAGTGGGGGCATGAGCGAGGTGGTTCTCGAAGCAAGGGATGTTTGGCGCACCTACCAGCGCGGCTCGGAGACGGTCCATGCGCTGGCAGGGATGAGCCTGAGAGTGCGCCCGGGCGAGATGGTCGGGATTGTGGGCCGGTCGGGCTCGGGAAAGACGACCTTTCTGAATCAGGTGGGGTGCCTGGACCGGCCATCGAAGGGGAACCTGCAGATCCTGGGCACGGAGGTGACGCGTCTGAGTGAGAAGCAGCTGGTGGCGTTCCGGCGGGAGCATATCGGGTTTATCTTCCAGTTGTTCTACCTGATCCCGACGCTCACCGTGCGCGAGAATATCGAGCTGCCGCTGATCTTCGCGCGCCGGCGCGATCCCGCGCGCGTCGACGAGTTGATCCGCCAGGTGGGCTTGGAAGGAGCAGAGGACGCGCTCCCCGGCGAGCTGAACGGCGGCGACATGCAGCGCGTGGCAATCGCGCGTGCCCTCGTCAACCAGCCGAAGCTGCTCCTAGCCGATGAGCCTACCGGGCGCCTGGAGCATCAGTCGCGCGATGCCATCCTGGAGCTGTTGCGCCAGCGGCAGCGCGAGGGTCTGGCGGTCGTCATCGCGACGCACGACCTCTCGCTGGCGCGCCAGGCCGACCGCGTGGTCGAGCTCCGCGACGGTCGGATCGTCGAGGACGCGCGGGAGAGCGCCGTGGGTTGGTCCGAAGAGCCCGGCCAGTGAGAGCGCCGGGCCCCCGCGCGGTTCAGGCGCCGGCGACGCGCATGGCGATCTCGGACCATTCCCAGAGCCGTTGGGGCTGGTAGCGCACGGTGCTGATATCCTTCAGGATGAACTCCAGCGGGCAGTTGTGCCGGGCACAGGCGTCGCGCGTCTCGCGGAGGTCGCGCTCGACCGCGGCGGGGTCCCAGGTCTCCGCGGCGAGGAAGGCGGGGTTGGGCTTGCGCGAGAGGACGAAATCGCCCCCGATCTCGCTGGCGCCACGCTCGATATCCGCCCAGGGGCTCATCGAGACCTTGCGCACGCGGGGGTATTTTCGGATCAGGGGGAGTTTCTGATCGAGCGGCTCGCAGCAGCCGTAGTAGCCGAGGCCGAAACGTTCGAACCACGGGGTGAGGTAGGGCCACTCGAACTCCTCGTGCATCGCGGGCGAGACCGTGGAGAAGATCTGCGACATGCCGAAGGTCCAGAGATCCCTGGCGCGCGGGTGGTTAGGGTTGAAGCCTGGGGCAGGCAGCTCATCGGTGTGCGCGCCGGTGCAGTGGATCGTCTGTTGATCCCGGCCCAGCAGCCCCTGCGCCTCGAGTTGGTCGAGGAAGTGGAGTTGCCCCTCGGTGACGCGCTGCAGGATGGCGTGGACGAACTCGGGCCGGTCCACCAGATCCCAGAGGAGCGGCTCGGCGCCGCGCCAGCAGGTGATCAGGTCGAGCGGCGCGTAGGCGGGGCAGGCGCCCTGCATGCGCACGTCCAGGATTCCATCGAGGAGTTCGCGGGCGCGCTCTTCTGTCCGGGCGGTGGCGGCCTCGTCGTGCCACACCTCCGGCATCCGGATCTTCTCCAGATCGTCCGGGGTTTGCAGCTGGTCGAAGTAGGCGTGGCTCACGACGGTGTTGCGAGGGTCGGCTGCGAGGCGGCGCTCCTGCACGTCCAGCCCGAAGCCGGTGTTGTGGATCGCCTTGGGGAGCTCGACGTAGGGAGCGACGACCATATCGGCGCGCATGTGCCGCCAGGCATAGAGCGTGCGGCGGAGCTGGCTCTCCAGACCGCGGCAGAAGCTGTCCTGGCAGCGGGGCGTCAGCTCGTCGTCCACGTTCATCTCATGCCAGCAGACCTGGTCGATCCGCACCATCGGCCGGATGGGCTTCCGGGCGTTGAGCGCCTTCCACAGGGCGATCGTCTCCTGCTGCACGGGCAGGGCGGCGATCTCGGCCACCTGCTTTGCCAGGTCGCGAATAATCGCGCGATCTCGCGGTGCGCTGTTCACAGGCATCTCCCTCTCCCGCGCAATGTGGCGTTCGCTGGCGGGCGCCGCCCCGCGCGGATCTCCCCGATTCATTCTCCGGATGGGAGATGCCCCCTTCTCCGGGGGGATGGCGCGGGCGACACCTGGTTCCAACGCACGTTCGTCACTCCCTGGCGGTTCGCGGTTCGATAGCGCGGGCTGGGATGGGGAGCCTCTTCGGGGTCAGCACGGGGCCGAGGGGTAGGCGCGTTGTTTCACCGGCTTCATCGCGATTGACAGATTCGCCGGCGAATGGTACAATGTGGCTGTCTTAGACGGGCAAGCCTTCTTCGCGCGCCTGTAGCTCAGTGGATTAGAGCACTGGTCTTCGGAACCAGGTGTCGGGGGTTCGAATCCCTCCAGGCGCGCCATGGTATCGCATCGATCCGGGCCCTGGCCTCCTCCAGCAGAGGGGGGTGCCAGGGCCCGTTCTCTGTTTGGACCCCTTCGAGCGCGGGCTCCCGACCGCCTCCGCGCGTCCGGTGGCCGGGCCCCATTCCCACGTCAGGTTCAGGTCGTGTGCCAGATCCTCTCAACATAGGTTCCGGTTGCTGGTGCTGGTCCAGCGCCTGCGCCAAGGAGGAGAATGGCGCGCGCGGGAGAAGAGCAGGGGCAAAGCGAAGGCAGGCAGGCGTAGGGCAAAAAAACAGAACGCGACCAGGTCACGCCGGCCGGGAGAGGAGTAGAGAATGGCGCACAATCTCTATATCAACGAGTGCGGTGAGGTGGCCATGGCGTACACGGGCGACCCACCCTGGCACCGACTGGGAACGCGCGTCGAGGGGGCGGTCACGGCGCACGAGATGATGAAGGCGGCCAAGATGGATTGGAGAGTGGAGAGGTTCCCGGTCCTCGTGCGCACCGCGGGCGTGCGCGGCTATCGCGAGGTGAAAGGCTACTACGCGGTCGCGCGGGCCGGCCTGACGGAGGGCGAGAACTGCCCGGTCTATAGCATCGTCAGCGAAAACTACCAGGTGCTCTAGAACGAGGAGGCGTTCGAGTTCTTCGATCCAGTGATCCAGTCGGGGAAGGCGGTCTATGAGACGGCGGGAGCCCTGGGTGAAGGTGAGCGGGTGTGGGTCCAGGTCAGGATGAATAGCGCCCTGATGAGGGTGGCGGGCGTCGACGTGGTAGAGAAGTACGTGCTCCTGAGCAACAGCCACGACGGCAAGAGCAGCGTGCAGGTGAAGTACACGCCGATCCGGGTGGTCTGCCAGAACACGCTGAACATGGCGCTGGCGTTCGGGCAGTCGTTCCGCGCAGAACACCGGAGGGCCCTGAGGGGGCGCCTGAGGGATATCCAGGAGCTCATCGGGTGGGTGGACAAGCGGTTCGCGACGCTCGGGGCGATCTTCCAGGCGATGGCCCGGGTGCAGATGACGGGAGAGCGGCTGAAGCAGTACCTTGAAGAGGTCTTTCCGACGCCGGAGCCGGAGGGGCTGCGCGAGGTACTGGAGCCCACGCGGAAGGACGCGACCGCGGGTGACCCTTGGGACCTGCGCCAGCTGGACGTGCCCCTGACGCCGGAGGATGCGAAGGCGCAGCGGGCCCTGGAAGAGTGGGCGCGTGTGAACGCCCTCCGCGGCCAGGCAGAGGAGCTGTATGAGACGGGCCGGGAGAACAACGAGGCGCGCGTGAAGGGCACGCTATGGACGGCCTACAACGGCGTGGTGGAGATGGTGGACTACTACACGCCGTACAAGAACCCAGAGACGTTGCTGCGCTCGCTCTGGTTCGGCGACCGCGCGGTGGTGAAGGAGCGGGCCCTACGCGTCGCCGAGATGAAGATGAGCGAGTGGGGCTACGTCAGCCGATCCTGACCCCACGCGCTCCCGAGCCGGGTTCTTAACTGCGGATGGTCGCGGATAAACGGGAAGGCTGGCGGGCACCGGGATGATGCCGGGTGGAGGGGCTCCCTCCCCCGGCATCGCCGGTTTATGCCTGCCGGGCACCCGGCAGGTGCGCGCCGGACGTTCGTCCGTGCATATGCACCCGGCCCACCCGGCCTATCCGTGCCCGGCTCATTCACCCGTGGTCTGGATGCCAGGGCGGGACGGGATGCCGCATGTAGCCCAATAGCCGGACGAATGTGTGGTAGGGGCGAACCCTTGGTGTTCGCCCTGTTTCCGATCGGGCCGGGATGCACGCGCGGGCAACCGGTCATGGCGCGGGTTGGGAGGGGGAGTCCCGAAGGGGCTTTGCTGAGAAGCAGCGCGGGGCTTCGAGCCCCGCGCGGGTGGGGTGCGGCCGGCCTCCGGATGGATCCTATTCTCCCGGGCGCGCGCCCGGGCAGGCAAAGAAAAAGGCTCAGAATTGGATAACGATGCCAATTCTGAGCCTGTCTGGTGGGCGCAAGTGGATTTGAACCACTGACCTCCTCGGTGTGAACGAGGCGCTCTCCCACTGAGCCATGCGCCCAAGAACAGCCATAGTATATCACGGCGGGCAGGCTCTGTCAATACTCTTTTTCGTCCGGATGCGAAGGGAGGGCCTCAAAGCGTGCGTGGCTCTCTTCGTCCGGCCGAGGGTAGCCGCCTTGCTGGCATTCTGCTTCTTCATCGCGGGAGTTCCACGCGAGTGCCACGGCTCCTCCCCTTTTCTCCTCGTGCTGACCGCTCTCTTAAGTCTCCCGCGTGGGGTGCCGAAACAGACCACAGACCGAACGGTCAGGCGACCGACAGGCGCGTGGCCCCGGAGCGCCAGGACTTCCGGGCGAGTTCGGTTCTAGTCAGAAACGGCAGGAAGCCGGCGGGGCAGTAGCCCCGGAAAGTCGATCAAGGAGGATCGGATCATGTCACTTCGCATCAACCAGAACATGGGTGCGCTGAATGTGCACCGCAACCTGCTGAACACGGATGCCACCATCAGCAAGTCGCTGGAGAAGCTGGCGTCCGGGTTCCGGATCAACCGCGGCGCGGATGATCCCGCCGGCCTGGTCATCTCCGAGTACCTGCGCGCGCAGGTCGAGGGCCTCGGCCAGGCGATCTCCAACTCCAGCGACGCCATCAACCTGGTGAGGACGGCTGAAGGTGCGCTCACCGAGGTGAACAACCTCCTCAAGTCGATGCGCAACCTCGCTGTCCATGCCAGCAACACGGGCGTCAACAGCGCCGAGGCGCTCGCCGCCGACCAGGCGCAAATCGCGTCGGCCATCGAGTCGCTCAACCGGATCGCCTCCACCACGATGTTTGGCGATAAGCACCTCCTGGATGGCACCTCCGGCGTGAGCGGCACCAGCACCAACAGCCTGATCGAGGTGTTGGGCGGCAACGCGGCGACCAAGGCCGGCACCTACGCCGTCGATGTCACCGCGGTCGCCACGCAGGCCTACTCGATCATGACCAACAGCTATCAGGTCCAGCGGATCGATGGCGATGTGGTCGGCGCTAACAGCATCACCGGCACCGACTTCGGCTACCTCCAGTTCGGTGGTGCCTACCTCGACAACCAGACGGTCAACATCCGAGTCCAGTCGGGCGATACCATCCAGGATATTGTCGACCGCATCAACTCGGACACCGTGGTTGGCCAGAAGGTCAAGGCGGAGATCTACAATGATCCGGTCAACGGCAACCTCATCCGTCTGACCACTCGCTTCCTGGAAAACGCGAATGGCGCTCTCACAGTGAAGGCGGTGGATGGTGGCGGTGGCACCGGCACGGCCGCTAACGTGGCCGCGTTCACTGGCATCGACGACTCGGCGGCGATGACCAGCACCGCGACCGTGGCGGACCGCACCTCCGCGCTCGCGAAGGCGGAGACGCTGACGCTGACCGACAACATCGCCGGGAAGTCCACCCAGGTGATGCTTGCCGCGGGCGACTCGCTCGAGGCGATCGCCAACAAGATCAACAACGCTGCCCTCGCTGCGGGCGTGCGCCTGCGCGCCGATCTCGTTGCCAACACCGGGATCGACTGCAAGATGAAGCTGACCAGCACCGAGTACGGCACGAACCCCTACGCCTCGGTGACGATCGCCAGCACCGCGAGCGGCGCCGGCACGACGAAGGACTTCGGCCTCGGCGCAACGACGCTGACCGTGCAGTCGGGCGGCGGCGCTGCTGGTAACTTCGGCGCGAGCGTGGGCGGCACGAACGTGGCCGGCACCATCAACGGTGAGGCCGCGACGGGCGCTGGCCAGATCCTCACGGGGAACGCCGGCAACGCCTACACCGAGGGCCTCAAGCTGAAGGTCGCGGTCCAGAACACCGGCACAGCGGTGGCGCTGGTGACCGTGCAGCAGGGCACGCTCAGCTTCCAGATCGGCGGCAACGCCGGCCAGCTGGTGAGCCAGAGCCTCGACAGCACCGCGGCCAACCGGCTGGGCACGTCGGCGACCGGCCTTGAGACCAATGCCAGGAGCGTGGCGGACATCGATGTGACCACGCTCAAGGGGGCGCAGGACGCCATCAAGATCATCGACGCGGCGATCAGCCAGGTATCCACGATGCGCGCCCAGCTCGGCGCCTTCCAGAAGAACGTTCTCGAGAGCAATATCAACTCGCTGGGTATTGCCAAGGAGAACCTGCAGGCGTCCGAGAGCACCATCCGCGACACCGACATGGCAGCCGAGATGGTGGCATTCACCCGCAACAACATCATGATGCAGGCGGGTACGGCGATGCTGGCGCAGGCCAACCAGCTGCCGCAGCAAATGCTCGCGCTGCTCCGGTAATCGGAGTGGCTCTCTTCACGCCACGTTCCTAGTGGCGTGGAGACAACTGCCGGGGCGCGGGCCAGAATGCCCGCGCCCCGGGCGCAAAGCCCCTCTTTGCAGGTGGAAGCTGGAGCGTTGACCTGAGGCGTTCGCCAGGACGCCTTCGGTCAGGGCTCCATGCAAGAGGCTTGACTCGCCAGGACATGGCTAGACAGGAGAGCGGCGCGCTGCGATGCCGCCGCTCGCAAGGGAAACGGAATGGCGAACTCTTCTATCAGTGGCATTATCTCCGGGCTCGATACCGATAGCATCATCTCTCAGCTGACGTCGCTGCGCCGGGCGCCTCAGATCCGGATGCAGGCGCGCAAAACCGCTCTGCAGAAGAAGCTCGAGGCGTGGGATGGCCTCAAACAGCAACTCTCCTCGCTCAAGAGCGCCGCCGCCGCGCTCAGCCAGGCCGCCACGTTCCGGCGCTCTACCGCCACCAGCAGCGATACGGCGCTTGTCACCGTGGCCGCGTCTCCCGAGGCCGCCCCCGGCACCTATCACCTGACGGTGCTGGCCACCGCCCAGGCGCACCAGGTGAAGAGCCAGGGCTACGCCGATACCGGAGCCGCCGTCCTGGGCACAGGCACGATCACGATCCAGGTCGGCTCCGGCACGCCGGGTACCATCGTCATCGACGAGACTAACAACTCGCTCGCCGGGCTGCGCGACGCGATCAACCGCGCCGGCCTGGGCGTCACCGCGTCGATTGTCAACGATGGAGACGCCACCCACCCATACCGCCTGGTGGTCACGTCCGACACGACCGGGGAGACCAATCAGATCACCATCACGGCGGATCTGACCGGGGGCACGGCGCCTACCTTCACCACGCTCCAGGAAGCACGCAACGCCTCCATCCGCCTGGGAGAAGGCGCCGGCGCTATGCTCGTCTCCAAGCCGAGCAACAACGTGACGGATGTCATCCCCGGGGTGACCCTCAACCTGGTCTCCGCTGATGAGAACAAGCGCGTGATGGTGAACGTCGCTCGCGATACCAACTCTATCGGGGCGGCAGTGCAGGAACTGGTCAACTCCTACAACGCGCTCGTGGATAACATCAACTCGCAGGGCAAGTATGACCCGGAGACGCAACAGGGCGGCACCCTTCTGGGCGATGCCTCCCTCCTCCTCATCCAGGATGAGATTCAGCGCGTGCTGGACCAGGTGATGCCGGGTGTCGCCCAGGGGATGAACACGATCTCGAATGTGGGCCTCACCGTGGGCAGCGATGGCAAGCTGCAGTACGACAGCGCCCGGCTGACGAGCGCGCTGAAGGAGAATCCCACGGCGGTGATGCGGCTCTTTGCCAACTATGGCGAGACGGCCGATCCGCGCGTCAAGTATATCGGCTGTACCACCGAGACGGTTGCTTCGGGCGCTGCGGGCTACTCCGTGCATATTACGCAGGTTGCCACGCGTAGTCGGATCACCGCGGGCGTGGCGCAGACCGAGGCACTGGCTGGCGACGAGCAACTGACGATCAACGGCACGACGATCTTGCTGACCAGCGGGATGACGCAGGCGGATGTGATCGCGGCGATCAATGCCAAGAGCTCGCTCACCGGAGTCATCGCCAGGGCGACGGGAGCCGATGGCACGGGCGAGGGCAACTATCTGACGCTGGAAGCGAGCCAGTACGGCTCGGCCTACACCCTCTCGGTGGTCTCCAACATGTCGAACGGTGGCGCCATGCCGGTGGGCAACCGCACCGGCATCGGTTCCATGCTGGTCACGGAGAGCGATGCGGCCGGCGAAGCGGGCACCGGCTCGGGAGCGCGTGGCGTGAACGTGGCCGGCACGATCAATGGCGAGCCGGCCACCGGATCGGGCCAGATACTGACCGGGAAAGTGGGGAATGCCACCACATCCGGACTGATGCTGCAGATCACGTCGCAGACAACCGGCGCGCATGGGTCTGTTGTTTTCACCCGCGGCGTAGGTGGAGAACTAGAGCGGATCATCCAGGCAGCGATCGAGGGCGCCGAGTCGACGGTGGAGCAGGCGCGCTCATCGGTCCAGGCGGAGATTGATGCGCTGACAGAAGAGATGAAGCTCGCGGACGAGCGGCTGGCCGCGCTCCAGGAGCGCCTTCGGGCGCAGTTTACGGCGATGGAGAGCACCTTGAGCCGGCTCCAGAACCAGAGCCTGCAGTTGGCGCAGCAGATTGCAAGCCTTTCCGGCCAGAAGAGCAGCACGCGTGGGATGTAGCAAGGGAGGAGAGAGATGCAGAATCCATACTCGCTGTATCAAGAGCAGCGGATACAGCATGCATCGCCGGGGGAGCGGGTGCTGATGCTCTACGATGGGGCGTTGCGGTTCCTTCGGGGGGCGCGCCTGGCCATGGAGACGGGGAACGCGGCGGGGCAGAGCCACAATATCGATCGTGCGCAAAGCATCCTCCTGGGCCTGATCTCGTCGCTGAATATCCAGGAGGGGGGCGAGCTAGCCATCTGCCTGTTGCGAGTGTATGAGTATTGCTACAACCGGCTCTGTGATGCCAGTGCCAACGATGACATGACTGCCATCACGGAGGTGGCCGCCCTCCTTAACAACCTGCGTGGCGCTTGGGCGGATGCCGCGGCCCAGGTTGAGCGGGGGCAAGAAGCCGAGACGGCTCCTTTGGCGATGACCGCCTGAGCCAGGGGAAAGCGCGTCCCCGATCGTATCGCGAAGGGTGGCCTACTGATGAAAACGCTCTTGGCTCTCTATCAGCACCTCACGGAGCTGTGTCATAGAGAGGCGCAACTGATCGCGGCCGAGGATCTGGTCGGTCTTGACAAGCTCCTGGACGAGAAGGATAGCGTCCTCCAGAAGATTATCTTGGAGCAGGCGCGCATCCAGGCCACCGGCGAGAGGGAAGGGCTGGATCAGGTGTTGATGGCCGCCGAGGCGGCGGCCGCCGCTGAGGCGGCGGCGGCGCGTGGGCTGCGCCTGAACCTGGACGCACTGCGCCAGCGGCTTCGCCAGGCGGGCGAAGGCCGCGCCGTGGTCCGCTCCTACCGCCCGGACCGCTATCCTACCTCCCGGATGGATCATTACTCCGCCTGAGGCCCTCTGGGGAGGTGCTAGCGGGCGGCACTCCCGGGTCGCCTCCCGGCCGGGTTGCTCGCATCCCTCGGGGCCGAGATCAGGCCAGCCGCGCGGCACCGGCGGAGGGCTCCGCCGGCTCCATCCCCTCAGCCCGAGGGTTCCCAACCCCGGAGCTGGCTTGGGGCCGGAGGGCAGGGTGGGGTAGGAGAACCGCCCCCAGCCCCCCGGCGTTCGTCACTCGCTTCGCTACGCCAGCAAAGTGGCGCGAGTCACCTGATGGGCGGCGTTGGTCAGGACCACATCCACTCCGCGCTCCACGTAGGCGCGCGCTTCCGCCGGGTCGTCTGACCAGAAAAGGTTACACACGATGCCCAGATCATGGGCGCGGCGGAAATGCTCCTCCGTCGCATGCCGGTAGAACTGGATGCGCCGGCACCCGTACTCCACCGCGAGATCAATCTGCCGGTCCGGCTCGCTCTGGCGGTCGAGGCAGGCACGCGGGATCTCGGGAGCGATCTCGCGCGCGGCGCGCAGCGTCTTCTCGTTGCCCCCCAGATAGGCAAGCTCCACCAACCCGCGCTTGTGAAGCTCGTCGCGCATCATCCGCACCAGCGCACCGTCGGGCCCCGGGTCTTTGACGTGAAGATTGAGCCCTGCCCGGCCATCGACTACATCGAGGACCTCCTCGAAGCGGGGAATCCGCAGGCCGCGCCACCGCTCGCCGAACCGCACGCCGGCATCGAACCGCCGGATCTCCTCCCAGGTCATCTCTTGAATCACTCCCTGGCCGTCAGTGGTGCGGTCGAGGCGCGGGTCATGGCAGATCACGGCCACGCCGTCGCGGGTCATCCAGAGATCCATCTCGACCTCTTGCGCGCCAACGGCGATGGCCGCCCCGAAAGCAGGCAGCGTGTTCTCCGGGCAGACGGTGCTGAGCCCACGATGCGCGCACACCCACGGGAGGCGCGTTGCCAGCAACACCGCCGCGCGGTCCGCCACCGGACGGTAGATGCCGGGACGCCGGAGTGACTCCGTGCGCTGTCGATGCTCCACCGGCGGCTGGCCGTGGGAAGCGGGCGGCGCGAACTTCTGCTTCGGCTCAAGCGCGCAGGTCACGAGGCCCGGCTCGGCCCCCGCGTCGGCAAGGATGTTGCCATCCGGCGCGGCGACCAGGGAGGATCCGCCTCGGTCGGCACGGCCCATGGCGTAGCCGCTGCGCAAGACGTACGCCCCGGCATCCAGCGCCCGTGCACGGCAGAGAAGCCGGATCCGTTCCGGCTCCTCGGAGCGCTGGTAACTGGAGTGAAGAATGAGATCGACGCCCCGCGCCGCAAGCGCCTCGGTGAACTCAGGCAGATAGATATCGAGGCAGGTGGCAAATCCAAAGCGCACCCCGGCGTGCTCCGCGACCACGACGGAGGCTCCCGGAGTGAGGCCCATCCGCTCCCTCTCGACGGCCGTGAGGTGTGCTTTGGCATAACTGGCCACCGTCTCACCCTTGGGGCTGAAAAGGAAGGCGCGGTTCTCCCAGGTGCCACCGGAGTATGAAACCAGGCCAGCCGCCAGGAGCGAGCCGAGCTCCCGGCTCTTCGCGGCCAGCCGGCTGGCGAACTCCAGGCCGTGCGTCTGAACGAATGCCCGGAGAACGCTCTTCTCCTCGAGGCCCGGGGCGTTGGCATACTCGGGAAGAAGGATCAGATCCTGGTCGCCAGGGCGCAGGGCATCCAGGTGCTGAAGCATCCACTCTATACAACGGAGCGCGGCATTCTCGGTGCCCTCGTGCGGGTAGGGCGGCTGAAGGATGATCACACGCATTGTTGGCCTCTTCTCCTCCGTGCTCGCCCGGCTCCGCCAAACGCGGAAGTCGGGGCGTGCCTCCTGCCGCGAGAGCGTGGCGGGCGCTTGCTCGCCGGCAGGGAATACGCGATGGGGCTGCCTGGCAGAGCCGCCTGGCACCCACACTCTCCTTCTCCAGCCGGCCGTCTTTCCCTTGGGATGCTCGCGCGGGCGGTTTCCTGTGGCGTCTTCCTGCCACCAAGGGCGCGAGCCTGGATCCCACGGGTTGTCCCGGGCGCGGATGCGATCATGCGAGAAGGTTGCGAGTGCCGGTCGGGCGAACAGTGGCGTTGAGCGGAGTTTACTGGAAGGAAGGAGAAGGCGAAGGGGGCAATTCGCCCGCGGTGGGTGCGAGCGACCCCGGCGGCCTCTCCGCTCCAGAAGGGAGCTTGCCTGAGATGGCAGTGACAGTTGGAGTGCTCGGATTGGCGCACGGGCACGTAAACACATACCTGACGCAGTGGCGCGACCATCCCGAGATGGAAGTGCGCGCGGTAGCCGCCTGGGACCACGATGCGGGGCGCCTCGCCCAGGCGGAGAAGAACTTCGGGCTCCAGCCGCGTGGGGATGCCTCGCAGCTTCTTGCGGACCCGGGGATCGAGGCGGTGGTGGTGGCCGCGGAGACGTCGCTGCACGCCTCTCTCGTCGAGCAGGCGGCCGCGGCCGGCAAGAAGATCGTCCTGCAGAAGCCGATGGCGCTTACCCTGGCCGAGGGCGAGCGCATCGTCTCCGCCGTGGAGCGCGCCGGCGTGCCGTTCACCCTGGCGTGGCAGATGCGCGTCGATCCCCAGAATGTGCAGATGAAGGAGCTTCTCGCGAGCGGCGAGCTAGGGAAGGTCTTCATGGTCCGCCGCCGCCACGGCCTGGCGGTGCATACCTGGGGGAACTTCGTGGAGCTGTGGCATAACAAGCCGGAGCTCAACCGCGACATCTGGGCGGATGACGCCGCGCACGCCATCGACTTTATCCACTGGCTGCTGGGCGTGCCGGAGACGGTGACCGCGGAGATCGCGACGATCCACGACCCACGCGTGCCCAACGACAACGGCATCGCGATCTACCGCTACCCGGGAGGCCCCATCGCGGAGGTCGTCTGCTCCTTTACCTGCCCGGCCCACGAAAACACCACCGAGATCGTCTGCGAGAAGGGCTCGATCATTCAGAACTACGGCGACGTGCCCAGCTGCAACGTGCCACGTCCCGAGGGTGCTCCTGGGTTGAAATGGTATACCCTGGAGAAGAAGGAGTGGACGTTCAGCGAGATCGCCTCGCCGCCCGGGCATGGGCACCGGATCGCCGGTCTCGCGGGGCCGCTCGCCGAGTTTCTCCATGGCCGGCGGGCTCCCATCGCGACCGCCGAGGACGGCCTCACCTCACTGCGCATGACCCTCGCCACCTATCTCTCCTCGCGTGAGGGCCGGCGCGTGACCATCGATGACCCGAGGGTTGCCGAGATATAGAAGGCGACAGGCGCCCTCGCAGACTGGCTCGAGGGCGCCTGAACCAATTACCGGACGGTCATGTACTTGCCGGTGCCGTTGGCATAGATCTCGGTGGCCGACATCCACTTCGCGTGGCCGTCACAGAAGGCGATGTTGGAGCCTCCCACGTGCAGCGTGGCCCGCTCCTGCGCGGAGGGGTTGGTGGTGATGGTGCAGGCGTTGGGCGATGTGCCCAGGACGGCGGATGCCTTCGGCCAGGCGAAGCGCCAATCGTTGCTGCCCATCGTGTGGCAGCAATCTCCCAGCAGGAGGATGCTCGCTGGCTCAGTTAGCTTCGCCATCTGCAGTCCGTTATTGGCCACGCTCGCGTTGGCACCGTAAGAGGGCATTAGCGGGAAAACGTGGGCGTTGTACGTCCACGTTGTCTGCTGACGCGGGTAGCTGGGGCAGACGAACACCTTGTCGTTCTTGACATAGGGGTAGATCCCCTCCCACCACGACGAGCCAGGGCCCGACTCGGGCCACGGCGGGTAGTAGCCCGGGAAGCGCTCATCGTAGTCCTGCACGTACATCATCATCGCGTTGCCCAGCTGCTTGATGTTGGACAGACAGGTTGTTTTGCGCGCGTTCTCCCGGGCGCGCGCGAAGACCGGGAACAGGATCGCCGCCAGGATGGCTATGATCGCGATCACAACGAGCAGCTCAATCAGAGTGAAACCCCTGCGTCTCATTTGTCTCCTTCCCTCTCCGCCCGATAGCCGAATATCCGGCTGATACTGATGCTGTGGAAGTGCGAGGGAGCGAGGAAGCACTACCCCAGCCGCATTCTAGCTCCGTGGGATGGATGTGTCAACGGGTGAATGACTGGCGGATCCGGTCGATACCACGGATGACAGGCACGGACGCGGATGGGGAGGCGCGGGCACCTCGGGCTCGTGCGTGCGGTGCGAAAGGCCCGCGCTGCTTCCCAGCAAAGGCCCTGCTGGCCTTTCCACCGGCCCTCGCCGCTGCGCTTGCACCGGGAATGCGGCCCGGCCCAGCCCGGCAGGGCTTTGCCCACAAGCAGCGCGGGTGTCTACGCTCGTGCTATGCGCTCAACTGGGCAAAGGTTTCCTTGAGCACGCGCGCGCTGTTCTGAAGCGCCTCCTCCTCCTCTGGTGCCAGCTGCATCTCGACTAGCGCCTCTGCTCCCCCCCGGCCGATCACCGTGGGCACGCTCAGGCAGACGTCGTTGATGCCATGAAGACCCGTCTGCAGGGTGGATACGGGGAGCACCTGCTTCGTGTCGCCGGCGATGGCGTTGACCACGTGGGCAACGACCAGGCCGATGGAGTAGCCGGCGCCTCCTTTGAGGGCAATCACGCGCGCGCCGCTCTTCTTCGTGGCATCGAAGATCGCCCGAACTTCCTGCTCCTGGTAGCCGGGGAAGCTGGCCAGGGGCACCCCATTGATGGTGGCCGAGGACCAGATCGGCACCATGGAGTCGCCGTGCTCGCCAAGGATCAGCGCATCCACCTGCGTCTGGGCCACGCCGAAGTGCTCGCCGAGGAAGGAGCGGAAACGCGCTGTATCGAGGAGGGTACCCGTGCCGATGACGCGCTCGCGTGGGAAACCGCTCTCCTTCACTGCGATCTGCGTCAGAATATCCACGGGGTTGGCCACGATGAGCAGGATGGCATTGGATGGCAGGGAGACTTTGCCGATCTCCGCCAGAATAGAGCGGAAGAGCGCCACGTTGCGGTTGACCAGCGCCAGGCGCGGCTCATCCGGCTTGCGCCGCAGCCCCGCGGTGATGACGATCACGTCCGAGCCCGCGACCTGGTCATAGCCTCCGGAGGTGAAGACCTGCGAGTTCGCCAGCGATGCCCCATGCCGCAGATCAAGCGCCTCCCCCTCCGCTTGCTCTGTCATCACGTCCACCAGCGCGATCTCGCGTGCCCAACCAACCAACTGCAGAGCGTAGGCCGCGTTCGACCCCACTCGCCCTGCTCCGCCAATAATACTGACCTTCATTTGCGTCCTCTCTATATACCATGGAAACGCCGCGCTGAGGCTGCTCCGCAGGCACCGCCGGGCGCGTGCCCTCACGGGATCCGCCTCACCCGCCTGGGCGAGCGTTTCTGTCTCGCCCCGGGGCTGCCCTGGCCGCCTGTGCCAACCGCCCGCGGGTATCCCATTCGCTTGCCAGACGCCACCATCCTTGTTGGGTGTCGGAAGCTGCCTGAAGCCGGCCATGCCAGGCGAGGCCGCCCGCAGCCTTTGCACTGCGGCGGATTCCATCATCTGGCGCCCCCTGCGCGAGCGGCGAATTTCGCTTGACAGACCAGCCCTGCATATGGTAACATGCAAAGCGTTGGTGGTGAGTGTCGCCTAGCGGCTAAGGCGCCAGACTGTGGATCTGGAGATCGGGGGTTCGAATCCCCTCACTCACCCCATTTGGCAGGGGGCGGGTCCCTTGGAGCGGCGCGGGAAAGCCGCGTCGTGAAAAGCGGATGGGACCTAGCCCCTGCCTCTCTCCCCTTCGTCGTAACGCTTGCACAATTCCCCTCGCGTGTGGTATCATGCCGCGTGAACAGGACGATAACGGCTTCCCCTGAGGCTGCCCGAGGCTCAGGCGAAGGCGTCGGCCGAGGTCGTGGAGCAAGTCACCGCGTCCTTTACGGCTATCTCCTTCGAGCGCGGATGGCTGCGCGACGGCAACGCCTGCTGGCTGCACCGCCTCATCTATCGCGACGACAAAGCCTCCCGCTCTGGCATCCGCCTCGTGTTGGCTTGCCAGAAGACGTTGGAAGCTCTTCCCCTCTCGGCGCGCGTCCTGCAAAGGAGTTGAGCCATGAAGCGTTCGGAGATCAACCGTATCCTGCGCGAGACCATCGCCTTCTTTGATATGCACCGCTTCAAGCTGCCGCCATTCGCCTTCTGGACCCCCGCAGATTGGGAGAAGCGAGGAGAGGAAGCGGACGAAATCCGCGATAACCTCCTGGGTTGGGATATCACCGACTTCGGCCTGGGGAACTTCTCGCGCAAGGGCCTGGTCCTCTTCACCCTCCGCAACGGGACCCATGACAATCCACGCTATCCGAAGCCGTATGCGGAGAAGATCATGGTCGCCGGCGAGAACCAGGAGACGCCGATGCACTTCCATGCCTTTAAGATGGAAGATATCATCAACCGCGGCGGGGGCAACCTTCTCATCGAGCTCTACAACGCGACCCCGGACAATGACCTGGACCGCACGTCGCCCGTGGCGGTCTCCGTGGATGGGGTGCGGCGTACCCTGGAGCCGGGAGCCACCCTGCGCCTGACCCCGGGCGAGAGCATCACCCTCACCCAGCGCCTCTACCATCGCTTCTATGGTGAAGAGGGCCGGGGCCGCGTCCTCATCGGTGAGGTGTCGCGCGTCAACGACGACCGCACCGACAACTACTTCCATGAGCCGGTGGGGCGTTTTCCCGCCATCGAGGAGGATGAGCCTCCTCTCTACTACCTCTGCACCGAATACCCGCGCGCCAAATAGCGGCCTTCCGGGAATGGACGGCAAGCTCGCGCTGCGGCGAGCCTCCCCGGCGGCCCCGCGGATGAACCGATGGGGCCGCGCATCCGCGATCTGGCAGGAGTTGGTGGCGCGGCGAGGAATCTAAAGGTACTGGCGGGTTGCGCCTGGCCCAGGTGGGCCGTTCCAGAGATGCCATCGCCGCGCCATCTGCTGCAGCGAGAGCCGCCCTCGGGCTGTTCCGTGATGCGCGTCGTGTGGCCGGCCAGTTGCGACTCCCTGAGCGGTACGGGTGAAGCGAATGCGAGGAAGCGCGGATGCCAATGGATACCGGGGAGGTGGTGGCCGTGACCTTTCAGCCGCTGGTCAGCGAGACCGCGCTGCAAATCGCGGAGAAGAGGGATGGCGAGGTGGCCTACGTCGGCGCCACGGGCGAGATTGACCTCCATGGCGAGGAGATGCTGCGCCGCGTCCTGGAAAGCTCCCTCTCTCAGGGGGGATATTCCGTAATCCTCGACCTGCGCCACGTCAGCTACATGGATACGGGCGCGCTGAAGATCCTCCTCGAAACCAAGCGCCGCACCCTTGGCTGTGGCGGTGAACTCTATATCCTCGTGGAAGAATCCCTTCCCAAGCAGGTGATCTACATGGCGCATCTTCAGGACGCCGTGAAGATGTACGAGACGGTTGACCAGGCGCTGGAGGATATCGCGCGCCGGGCGACTTGCAGGGGATACTTCGCGCGCAGTGCCGCGCGAGCCGAGGAGCCCGAGGGGCGGGAGACGTTGCTTCCTTACCTGGACGCCTGATGGCGCAGGCCCCCCGCACGCGCTTTCAGGCGTGAACTTCCCACAGCGGCGACGCGCCCGGCTCTCGGTGGGAGACAGCATGGTGGAAACGAGAGAGCTGCCGCCGCCTTCCGAGGAAGCGGCAGAGGTGGAGCGCTATGTGCGCGAGGCCCGCGAGGCCACCGAGTCTGCCTACCAGCTTCTGCGGCGCGGTGCTCCGGCCGCGTCCGGCATGGCCGCGGCGCTCCCCTCCCGCCTGGATGCGCTCTATCGCACCGGTCGGGGCGCAGACGCCTCACGCTTCGTGGACGAACTCCTGGAGAGGCTTCGCCCGGGGACGGCTGGCGGTGATGATGCCTTCGCGGAGGGCGTGCGTCTTGGATTCGCCGCCGGCTGTCTGGTGCAATGGCGCGTCCTGGAGTACCTCGCGGGCGAGGAGATGCCCCTCTGGCCCGTGCAGCACTACTCTTCCGACTGCCAGGTGGATTGACCGCGGCGTTGTTCATCGGCGCGCCGCTCCATCAGCGCGATCAGTCGGTCTACTTTAGCCTGCAGCTCTTCCATGCTGCTTGCATCCTCGTCCGCCGTCTCGGTGATCTCGCGGTCGAGCTGGGTCACCTGGGGTGGCGCCATCTCCTTTCCCACGAAGTAGGATGCAAGCACCGCGGTGATGTAGCCGATGACCGCCATCCCGAAGATGTAGATCGCCAGAGCGAGGATGCGGCCCTCGGCGGTGACCGGTGCGAGATCGGCGCCAACGGTCGTGATGGAGGCGGCCGACCACCAGAGGGCGTCGCCGAGACCCCGGAAGCGCGACTCGGGCACTCCCCGTTCCACCAGATACATGCCGGCTCCGCCGGCGAGGGTGACGAGAAGCGTGACCAGTGCCACATAACCGACGCCTCGTGCCTCCAGTACGGCGCCCGCCTGCCGGGAAGCGCGTCCGGTGAGCGCCAGGAGACGGAAGAGGCGGAGTGTCCGCAGCGCGCGTAAAGCCCGCAGCGCGCGAAAGACACGGAGGAAGGGCAGGAGCACGCTAAATGCTGCCAGCCAGTTCCGGCGCAGATAGGCGCGCTTATCATGCGCCAGCGCGAACATCACCACAAACTCGATGGCAAAGATCGTCCAGATGACCCATTGCACGAGGGCGATCAACCGGCTCTGCCCCGGCCTCAGGGTAACCGTCGCATCCACCAGCGCCAGCGCTAGGAAGAGGATCGAGAGGATCACCATCGGCACTTCGATGGCGGCCTCGATCCACTCCTGTATCCGCCGTGGCCTCCAGGCTCGGAACGGGAGCAAGCGTGCCTCACCTTCCGGACGCTCTCAAAACCCGCGCGCTTGTCGACGACGTGACGGAGGGGCTCTCCCGCCGTGAACCGGCGCAGGTTGTCTGCCACCAGGTCAATCATCCGGCGGCGTATCATCGCCGAGCGGCCACCGCAGTGCGGCGTGAGGATCACGTTCTCCAGGGTCAGCAGGCGATGGCCGTCTGGCAGCGGCTCCGGTTCGGTCACATCGAGCCCTGCGCCTGCCAGTTCGCCCGCCTCCAGCGCCGTGGCCAGCGCCTCGTGGTCTACGATCCCCCCGCGCGCGACGTTGATCAGGAAAGCGCTCTGCTTCATCCGGCGGAGCATCGGTGCGTCGAAGAGGTGGTAGGTAGCGGGGGTCAGCGGGCAGCAGATCGCCACGTGGTCTGCGTGGGGCAGGATGTGCGTGAGGTTGTCGGGTGGATGGAGAGCATCGACGCGCATTATCGACGGGCTGCCCTCGAACCCGGTGGCCAGGATGCGCATATCGAAGGCGGACGCGCGCTGGGCGACCAGCCGTCCGACACTGCCGAGCCCGACGATGAGCAGGGTCTGCCCGGCCAACTCTGGCGCGATCTGGTCGTCGCTTCCCCAATCCCGTCTTCCCATGTCGCGAAGCATCGCCGGTATCTTCCGGGTGAGCGCCAAAAGAAGCGCCAGGGTATGGTCGGCCATCTGCGCTGCCGCCAGGCCTCGGGCGTTCGTCAGGATGACGTGGCTGTGCCGTAGCTCGGGGAAGAGATAGACCTCCACGCCGGCGCTGGGCGCTTGCACCCAGCGCAGCCGCGGGGCCGCGCGGAAGAGGTCGGCATTGAGGTAGCCAAAGAGGGCATCTGCTTCCGGTGCCAGGGCCATCGCTTCGGCGTGCGATGCCGCCACCAGGAGCTCCGCGTCCGGCGCCGCCTGGCGGATGAGGTCGATCTCCTCGGGCGAGAGGCGCGCCACTTGCGCTAACAGCAACTCGGCGCCGGATACCTTTCCCTGCAGCGCCATCATCTCCTCGTCCGAAAGCCCCGAGATGAGAAACTTCACCGACACTGTGACGCCCCCTCCCTTCGCGCGTCGCGTGAGCTAATCCGGCCATCCACACCGTGCGCTCCGCGGGAGAAGCATGCAGGCTATATGCCAGAGCGCGAGCCGCGCGATACAGGAGGAACCAGGCTGGCCTCCTCGAATGGATGGGCAAGCAGAGCGGGAGGAGAAGCCGTGAGGAAGCACTTTTTCTTCTTGATCGCCGCCCTTGCAGGCGGATTGATGGTGCCGGCCGCCGCGTCCCAAGTGGCAGATAGTGATAAAGACGGCCTGCCGGATGAGGTGGAGGAACGGCTTGGCACGGATCCCCGCCGGCCGGAGGTCTTGGAGCAGGTCGCCACTTTCCCTGCCACGGTGAAAGAGCGCCCCGAGCTCGATATCGTCCGCGTCGATTTCGGTAACGTGGGGCGCGACCGGTGGCTGTGGGCGGTCCACACGGCGAAGCCTTACACCTTTGAGAACGCCGGCCTGATTCTTTACCTGGATCTGGACGCCGACCCGAAGACGGGGCGCCGCGACATGGGCTGCGAGGTGACGGTCGGGCACTCGCTGGGCCGGCCAACGGCGAACGGTTTCGAGCCGGATGGCTCGCCGCGCGCTGTGCCCGCGCCGCGCGTTGCCCTGGTGGGTGGAGTCCTCTACCTCTGCCATGACGCCACCATCCGGCAGGAGGGAGGGCGCACGCGCCTCCGCTTCTCCATCCTCTCCGAAACCCGAGAGCCGCACCGGACCGTGGATGGCACGGGATGGGTGACGGCGCTCGGCCCGGCCAACTCCAACCGGAAGCCGCCGGTGACGCTGGATGAGCTCGTCGCGAACGAGGGCTTCGAGCGCACCGAAGGCCTGGACCTCATCTGGCAGCTCCAGGCTGATCCCGCGAACCTGGTCTTCTCCAGCGTCGAAGCCGAGCGCGAGGGGATGGACTACTACGACGCCGAGTACCGCTGGCCGGCGGTGCGAGGCGCGGGCGGCAGCCTGACCGTGACCGTGCCCCGCGCCGGGCGGTTCTATCCCGCCGTCGTGGTCTACGACACAGCCGGGCGCGAGGCGTACGAGCTGCGCATTGATGGCAAGGTCGCCGGGCGCTTCGTTGCCGCTGAAGATGACCGCCGCCAGAGGATCTATTTCCTCTCGCGGCCGGTGGAGTTCAAAGGGGGCGAGAAGCTGACGCTCCGCACCGGCGGGGGCGGGGCGCACATTACCGAGGACCTCTTCCTCCTGGCGAAGAAGCCGCCTGTGCGCGGGCGCGCTTTCGAGATCCGCCATGTGCAGGCGGAGTACGTGAACCGCGCCGGAGAGGGCGCCATCCGCCTCACCTGGATCACGACCTGGCCCGCTCAGTGCACGGTGACCTGCGGCGGCCAGAAGCTGACCGAAGAGAAGCCCGTGGCCAACCACCGGGTCTACATCCCCGCGCCCGCCACGGGAGCAACCTGGCGGTATCGAATCGAGGCGCCTCGGCCTGATGGCAAGCAGGTGTCGCACGCGGGCACGGTGGCCCTGGCGCCGCCAAAGCCGTTCGCCGGCACCGCGAAGCACGAGCGCATTCTCCTCAAAGTGGAGAATCCCTATCCCTTCCCCCTGGACGGGTTCCTGGTCACCTCGGGCGTGCCGTTTGCCAAGGGGGAACTGGGCGATCCCGATCACGTCCGTCTCCTTGATGGCGCGGGCCGGGAGGTCCCGCTCCAGCCGGTGGTGGCGGGCCGCTGGGGCGATGGCAGCATCAAGTGGTTGCGCCTCTCCTTCTCGGCGACCGTGGACGCGGGGAAAACCGCAACCCATACGCTGGAGTACGGCACCCAGGTAAGCCGCGCACCGGCGCGGACACCCCTCGCCTGCGTCTGGAAGGGCGATACGCTTCAGGTGGAGACGGGCCCGCTCCGCGTCGAGTTCGAGCGAACCCGGTCCGGCTTTCCCATCGCCGTGTGGTATGACCACAACGCCGATGGCACCTTTACCTCGGATGAGAGCCTGACGGGCGACCTGCCGATCAGCGCCCGCCTGCACGATACGAAAGCTGTCTCCTACACCACCCTCCACGCGCCGCGTCGGATTGAGATCGAGGAGAGCGGTCCCGTGCGCGCGGTGGTGAAGGTGACGGGGAGCTACCAGAGCGGGGAAGGGAAGCCGTGGTTCGCCTACACGACCCGGTTTGTCTTCCATGCCGGCTCGGCGATGGTGCGTGTGCATCACACGTGGGGCGCGGATGATCCCGGCGAGGAGTTTGTCGAGTTCGAGCGCATTGGCCTGGAGTTCCCGCTCGCGGCGCGGGAGGAGTGGTCGTGGCGGATTGGCCTGGGACATGGCCAGGAGTGGGAAGGGCGAGACGCTCTCTCGCTGCGCCAGCTCCGGGATGACTCCTACACGCTGGAGCCGGCCGCGCCGGCGGGGGTGAAGACCGAACGCGCGGACGGCTGGATCGACCTGAGCAACGGCCGGTGGGGAGTGACGGCCGCCGTCCGCGACTTCTGGCAGCTCTATCCGAAGGGAATCGGCGTCGACGCGGAGGGGCTGAAGATCGATCTCTGCCCGGATTTCCCCGAGGGTACCTACGATGGGTGCAGCAAGCTGGACGAGATCAAGCTCTACTTCGCGCTGATGCGCGGAAAGTATCGCGTGCGCCGTGGTGTGCAGAAGCAGCACGACCTCCTCTTGGCATTTCATCCGGGCCAGGCGGATGGCGACGCGGCCCGGCACGTGTCGCAGGCGTTCCAGGAGCCGCTCATCGCCGTCTGCACCCCGGAGCGCTACTGCGATACCCTCGTCTTCGGCGAGATCCTCCCCGCCACCGCCGGGCGCTCCCCGGAGTATGAGAAGGTATGCGAGGGGGTCTATGAAAACTACCTGCGCCATCGGGATGCCACGCGCGGCTATGGCCTGCTGAACTTCGGGGACCAGTTTGGCGAGCGCAAGGTGAACTGGTCGAACGGCGAGTATGACCACCACCACGCCTTCCTGTTGCAGTTCATCCGCACGGGCGACCGGCGGTGGTACTTCCTGGGTGACCGGGCGGCGCGTCACGCCATCGACGTGGATACCTGTCACCACGGTCCGAGAGCGGGCGGCGTGTGGATCCATGCGATGGGGCATACCGGGGGCTACTTCCGCGAGCAGTATGAGGGGAGCGGCATCCCCGGAGGCGGCTTCACCCCCAGCCACACCTGGACCGAGGGCTTCTGTGACTGGTACTTCCTGAGCGGCGACCCAACGGCAGCCGAGAACGCGGCGCTCGTGGCGGATTACTATGGCGGCGCCTACCTGAACAACTACGACTACAGCAACTGCCGCGACAATGGCTGGCACCTCCTGCTTACCCTGGCGACATACCGGCTCACGAACGACCCTTACTACCTGAATGCCGCGCGGATTATCGTCGAGCGCACCCTGGAGCGGCAGACGCCCGGCGGCGGCTGGCACCGCCAGATGGTGCCCGGCCACTGCTACTGCATGCCCCGGCATCGCGGCGAGGCGAACTTCATGATGGGCGTGCTCGCGAACGGTCTGGCAGAGTACTACCGGGAGACGTCGGATCAGCGCGTTGCCCAGGCGCTCCTTGGCGGAGCGAAGCAGGTGGTTGCGGAGCTCTGGGTGGAGGATGCCAACGGCTTCCGCTACACCTCTTGCCCGAAGATGAAGGGCTACATCGCCAACAACGACATGACCGCGGGGATGCTCTTC
The DNA here is from genome assembly GCA_012512265.1 of Armatimonadota bacterium. Taxonomy (GTDB): domain Bacteria; phylum Armatimonadota; class JAAZEB01; order JAAZEB01; family JAAZEB01; genus DUUU01. The sequence goes on from JAAZEM010000139.1 coordinate 36,782, forward strand.
TACGCCTACCGCCTCGGGGGTGACAGGCAGTATGCCGATATCGCCATGCGCGCCATGAAGGCCGCCTTCGATGGAGGCATCCGCTCCATCAGTCACCTCCGCTGGACCCCTCGCCTCATCTATCATATGGACCGAGTGGCACGAGGCGAGTGAGCGCGGGGGCACCCGGCTACCGGTAGAGGAGGAGCGTCACGATCTCCTTGCCACGGACCGGCACGCGGATCCGCCGGCCATCGTTCACATCCAGTGGCTGGGCCTTCTCCTCGTTCAGATTCGCGCGATAGGCGGCGCGGATGGGGAAGTGGAGGATCACCTCGCCGGCGGCGTTTGCGTTGGTGATGTTGTAGAAGCGGAGCACAAGGGCGTCCTCATCCTCGGCACGCTTGATGGCGCTCAGGACCAGGTGGGCCGGGCGGATCTCCACGAAGGAGGCGTTGGCGGGAAGGTCGCCATCCGCCTGATCGGTCTGCACGGGTCGAATCGGCGCGTTGAAGGCGTGGGCCTGCTCCCAGATGCGCGCTGCTTCCCAGGAGCCGGCGTGCGGCATGAGGGCGTAGCGAAAGACGTGCCGCCCGAGGCACTGGGCGCCGGGCGTCGGGTCGATCCCGGGAGCATCATCGCCATCACTGAGCCGCCCGACGCAGCGCAGGAGGGTGAGCGCGATGGTGCGGTCCACATCGCGCTTCACCTCGTACTCGGGTAGGCCCTGGTTGAGAATGGCGATGCCGCGCTGACCATCGCTCACATCGACGAACGAGTGCTGCGGGCGACAGGGCGAACCACCGATCCATTCCGCGGGGAGCGCTGCCGGGCGCTTGAGCACGTCAAACGGCCCCTCGGCACGCGAGAGATCGGTGTGCGCCCCCGTGGGGAAGAGCACCCGCAGCCGGTGATCGCACGCCTGGTTCTCCACCACCGTCGTCACTTCGACGCGCTGAGAATCGATGCACAGCGCGATATAGGAGGTGATCCGGCACGGCATAGTGTGGCCATCCCCGGCTGTGCGCGCTTTCAGGTTTTCCGGAAGCATCAGCGTGTGCTCGATGCAGTAGGTGGAGCGCACCGGGCCGTCTTCCACGAGCGAGATTCGGGGTGCCGAACCCAGCGTGGTGAAGACCCGGTCCTGCACCGGCTGCACATAGTGATACAGGTCGCCGGCATCGCCACCGTCCTCGAAGACAAGGAGGCCGCCATACTCGCGCCCGGTATCCTTGTCGATGACGTGGAGGCTGCCGTTGGGCGCGATATCGACGCGCAGGGATGCGTTCTCCAGCGCGTGAAGCGAGGGGGAGAGCGTCTGCATCGGTGGCGGCTGCACTCCGGCCGGCAGGATATGGAAGGTAGCATAGCCGCACGCGGGAAGATCCTCGCCGGCGAAGAGGATGCGCATCCGGCGCACGCTCTGGAGATGCGGCAGATCGTTGCCCGAGAGGATCCGTCGCGTGGCTAGGCGGTTCTCCAGAACCTGCACCGGGATGATGGCGCCGGCGGGATCCACCACCTGCACCTCGCTCACATCCGGGCCCCCCTCGGCCAGGTCCACCTCGGGCGCGACCGGCATGCGTCGCGGTGGCCCGAGGGGAAACTCTACCACCGCCTCGATGCACTCTCGCCGGCGGAAGGGGAGGGGGTTGAACGCCACCAGCGCGGCAGCAGGGCCGCCGGGGGGTTCGGGCCCGGTGTGGATCCTCTCGACCAGAAAGCCAAGGCTGCGCTCGGTGACCTCCTCCGCGATCTGCTGCACCTGTCGGAAGCGAGGCATCATCTCGTCATACACTTCGTCGATGCTGCTCCCGCAGATGGCATTCTGAGTCTGGTTCTGCAACAGCAGCTTCCAGGCATAGCGAAGCGCGGCGTGAGGGTCGGCGCTGCCCGCCAGCCAGGCCCAGACCGAGAACGGCTCCGCCCACTTCTCCAGGAGGGTCTGGCTCCTCCAGTTCTCCTGCTTCAAATCGATGCGCGCTGAGAGCGTGCCGGCCAGCACCATCCTGTCGCGGTCGGTTCTCAGCTCGCCTGTCACCACCGGCAGATCCTGCCGGCCTTCCTTGCACGGAATCTCCGCACGCACGGCCTCCACGAACTGCGGCAGGCTCGAATGGATCACCTCGTCGGGACTTCCCTCGGCATCCAGCCGGGCACGGAGCGCCTCCAGGATCGCGCTGAGGGTTTCCTGCGCCTCCAGGTGGTCGGCACCGTTCATCAGCAGCAGGTGGCGCGTCTTCGCGAGCGGCGCCAGGAGATCGCGGGCGTGGCGAAGCTCGGCGAGGGCCTCTTCCGGCTCTTCGGGAAGCCGCGCGAGGTTGCTGTAGGAGAAGACCAGCGAGTTGGCCAGAACCCGGGAGCCGTCGGCGCCCTGCCAGATGAACTCCATGCAGGAGCCGTTGGGCAGAAAACCCCGCCCGAAGATGCAGCTCTCGATCCCAAAGCCCCGCAGGATCTGGGGCATCTGCGAGATATTCCCGAACTGGTTGGGGAGATAGCCCACCTTCATCACGCCGCCAAAGTGGCGCGCGATGCGATGCCCGATGAGGAGACTGCGGATGGTCGCCTCGCCACTGACGAGAAACCCGTCGTTCTGTTGATACCACGGCCCGATGAGGAGCCGGCCTTCACGGATATGGCGGCGCAGGCGCTCCTCGTTTTCCGGGCGGATCTCCAGGTAATCCTCCAGGAGAAGCGTCTGCCCATCCAGGTGGAAGCAGCGGAACTCCGGGTCGCGGTCGAGGAGATCGAGCAGGTGGTCGATCAGGTCCACCAGGCGCATGCGGAAGCGCTGGAACGGCAGGTACCACTCGCGATCCCAATGCGTGTGAGACACCACGTGCAGAACGTAGCCCTGTGCCATCCTTGTCTCCTGAAGCCGTCGTGCGGCTGGCAGCCTCGCTCCGTTGGGTTCTACCCATTCGCGCGCCGTTCTGCACATGCGCCGGCTTCTGGAAGGATGCGCGGGAAGCCAACGCCCGGCAGACTACTGGGATCTCCTGCAGGCGCTGGGAGCGAGGCATGCTTCGTTTTGCTCGGCATGGCACGGGGGAAGGTGGGGGCGCGCGCAGCCTCGAGGGGAGACCACGGCGCCCGCCGCGCTAGAGGCCGGTACCAGAGAGGCCGTTCTGGATAATGACGGGGGGATCGACGACCCCGGCGGCTTTGCGTTCGGCCTGCAGTCGCCTTACCTCGGCCAGCAGCCCCGGAACGGCGTGCGGGGCCTGAGCCGGCTTCGCGAACGCCTTCCGGAAGACCGGCCAGAACTGGTCGATTCGATGCGAGAGGTCGAACACCATCACGCCCTGCGTGGACGCCGCTGCCGCCTGGAGGGCGCGCGCCAGGCCATCCGGATTGCGGTCATACTTCTCCAGGGCGATGCCCGCATAGACCCACGCCTGGCTGTTGGCAGCGCGGTTGGCAAGCTGCCCGGCTGCCTCCACGGTGGCGCCTGGAGAGTAGCCGCGCTGGATGGCATCGGCGATGGTCGGCATGCCATAATAGCAGCCGGGCGCGATCCAATCCAGCAGGCCGGCAAACCCGGTGGGGCGGAAGGTATCGGTGAGGAAGCGGAATCCCGCCTGGAAATCATCGGCGGCCCAATTGGCGCCCAGCGCGGGGTAATCGCCGTACCAGGAGCCGACGTAGGCGCCCACCGTAGCGGTGGGGCGGGCAGTGCGCGCGGTGGCCGCAGCCCGCGCCAGCCAGTTACGCAGGTGAAGCGCGCGCCATACCAGCCAGGCATCCATGTGGGGACCCGGGATCCAGCGGACGGCCATGCCGGGAAAGCTCACGTGGCAGCGGAGCACATCGTCCGGCCATGTCATCGCGCGGCCCATCCACTCCTCAAAAGCCTGCCGGGTGGACTCGCTGAAGTCGGCGTTGATCGCCGCGTAGCGCAGGCGGTCGTCGAACACCACACCATCGAGCGGGTAGCGCGTCAGGAGCTCGGTAATCATCTCCAGCAGCCGCTGTTGGACCTCCGGGTGGTGCGGGTTGACCCACACCGGCACTCCAGGGATGCGCGATTGCAGGATCGGCACAAACCGGGTAGCCGTCTGAAGTTGGAGCATCTGCCCAACCGAAGCGATCCGGCGCAGGAAAGCGCCCGCCTGGCCTTCCCCAACGAGGATGGCACCTCCCGAGGGGGGAGAGAGACCCGCGAGGGTGAAGGCAGCGCCGCTCGTCACGCTGATCACTTTGCGAGAGGCATCCAGGAGCACGACGGTGGCATCGTCCGTGGGCGCCAGCACGTCAGTACGGGTGTAGACTGTCAGCTCGTCCAGTGCCTCGGCGCGCGTGTTCGGCTGGGGATTGATAAGGAGACGCACGCCGCTCTTGGGATCCACCACGCACAGCTGCGCCTCGCACACCACCGTCTGCCAGTCGGTGCGCTCATAGGCCGGCCCTCTCGACATGCCGCGGTGGCCCTCGCTGAAGGTGTTCATACTGGCGAAGAGCCCGATCTTGGCGGCCTGGCAGGCCTCGGCCATCGCCGCGACCGGGTCGAAGTCCGACGGCAGAGTCGCCTGGTTCCACCGGGCGAGGCGCTTTGCGTGCTTGCTGGGGTAGAGGGTCTCGCCCACAATCGGCTTCACATCCAGCACAATCGTGTTGAACCCGACGGAAGCGATCCGTTCCACGAGCGCCTTGACCTTCTCAGCCGAGTTGATCCGCTCCAGGTTGGCGACGGCATCGATCCAGAGGACGCGTCCCTGCACCTGGCGCTTCCGGGCGATCTCCTGGGCAACGCCAATGCCGTTATTCGCCTCATCCAGCTCCACCGGCCCGAGGGCGGGGAAGGGCAGATAGCTCTCGTGCGGCGATGGCGGCGCCAGTTGCAGCAGGGGCACGCTCTCCTTTGCGCCCGCGGGCACGGCCGGCTGTTGCGCCGAGACGGGCGCATGGAGCGCCAGAAGAACCAGAGCAACGGAAACAAGACCGGTTGTGAGTGCGCGCACGCTGCCTCCTCTATGATGGCGAATGGGGACTGTGGTGCAGCCGGAATCACGAAGAGAGGCCAGACACGAGCCAGGCTCGGTTGGGCAGGGACGGCGCCTCGCTCCCTCTCTGCCGTTCGCCGGGCCGCAGAAGCCCAGTGGGTAACTGGTATGGGGGACGGCGAGCCGCGCGCCTTAGTTCACTCAGGTATTCCACCGCGCCAGCCCGGCATGGCGTATCGATCGTCCGCGGATAGCAGATGAGTAAAAGTACGGACAATCGGCGCAGGCGGTGTTTGCTCTCGCACAGCCGGTCTGTTCTGCAATGTTCACCTATCTGTGTTCATCGTGCCATCTGTGGATAACAAGACGGAGCCTCGCCCTGAGATTTCGACATAAGGAATCCGAAGCCTCGGAGGCATTGCGCAACCCGGCGCGCGGCGATAAATCACCGCGCTGCTTGCGAGCGAAGCCCTGCCGGGCTGGGTTGGGGACACTCCCAGATGTCTCAAAACGGCGGCGGTTGGGAGGAGAAGCCCCGAAGGGCTTTGCCGGAAAGCAGCGCGGAGCTTCGAGCTCCGCGCGTGCGGGCGGCCTTCTCCTCATCTCGGAATCCCAGGGTTGACTGGCATCCGGTTGACAGCATGCGCGAGGCTAGGCTATACTGTGGCTGCCTGCATACTGCGGCCGACTGCATATGGATTGAACTTACAGGAGGGGCATGATGGAACGAGCCCCGCAACTCGGGGATCTACTGGTCAGCGTCGGCATCATCAGCAGAGATCAGCTCGCGCAAGCTCTCGAGTACCAGAAGCAGTACGGTGGGATGCTCGGTCAGGTGCTGGTCAAGTTGGGGGCATGCACGGACGACGACATCCGGGGGGCGCTGGAGGCGCAGCAGAGGCGCACGCCACTGGCGCAGAGACTGGCGGTCATCAAGGGAAGGCAGGGCGCCATGGATGTGCTGGCGACTGCCTCCCCGGAGGTCGCCTGGCGCTTCTTCCAGCTCCATGAGCGCGAGATGCGCCGGATCGCCAAGGATGTGCAGGACGTCTGCCAGTTGTTGGGAGGGATGGGCCTGCAGATCGATGCCGCGCGCAAGACGCTGGCAGAGGAACCGGCGGGCATCGATGGCGTGCTCCGCCAGATCTGGGAGCAGCTCTCGGTTGTGGTACGCGAGCTGGGCTACTATTCCGTCGAACTCGCGCCGGCCGCCCTGGAGGAGGGGAACCTGCTAACCCTCCTGAAGCAGTATGCCGCTCACTACCACACCTGCTATGGAGGCAATCTCGAAATCGGCCTGCGCAGTGATGACCTGCGCATGTCCAATCAGACGGCGCTTGGCCTCTTCCGCGCGCTCCAGTCGTTGATGCGGGGTATCGGAAACAGCGAAGCGGACCGGAACGCGTGCATCTACCTCTCGGTGGAGGGTGAGCAGGCGGTGGCCGTCATCGAGTTCGAGCGGCTCCGCTTTAGCAGCGGCGGCATGGGCGATCCCGTCGGCGAGCTGGAGGAGTGGATCGCCCTCCTTGGCGGGCACACAGAGCGCGAGGAGCATGTCGACCGGATCCGAATCACCTGCCGTGCTCCCGTGGGCCCAGTGCCTCCCGGCCCGCGTGCCGGCACCATCGTGGTGTCGTAACATTGCCCGCCGCACGCGGCCGCTACCCGGAAAGCTGCGCGCGCGGAGCTCAAAGCTCCGCGCTGCTTCTCTACAAAGCCCCTGCGGGGCTCCCACTCCTGGCCCGTGCCTTCCCGGGTTATCCGGGCGTGTAGGCTGGCCCAGCCCGGACGGGCTTTGCTCACAAACAGCGCGGTGATTTAGCGCCGTCCGCCGGCTTCGAGGCTTCTGATTCCTTGTCTCAGCTCCTACGGGACGCTTTCCTCGCGTGGCATCACGGGCTCCAGGCGGTCGCCATCACCCAGGTAGCTCTCCAGCTTGCGCACGCGCAGCGGCGCCTGGCCGGGGGAGAAGAGCACGGCGACCAGATCGGCTGGTCGGATGCTTGCCCCGTTGCCCTCGCGTAGTAGCATCTCCAGGAGAACGGAGCCATCTGGCGCCGGGCGGGCGGAAAGCTCCAGGACGCCGGCACGCAGGTCGATCTGCTGTGGCCCTTTGGGACGCTCGCGGGTGATCGGATACTCTTTCCGCGCGAGGAAGCTCTCCACACGTTCATGGGCCACGCGCCCGTCCACCACTTCCCGCGGCACGGTCACCTCGTACCGCACGGCGCGGATCGCCGCGGAGAGGGAAGGTGCGCGCAGCGGCACCTCTCTCGCCTCCAGCACGCGGATTCCGTCCGGGAGCAGCGCGTTGATCCTCTGCGCAAACGCGACCGGGTCCAGGCGCTCATTCAGAACGACATCGACATATTCGGCGGTGCTCTCCACGCCGACGGCGAGCGCGGTGCCGAAGGCGAGTTTGGGCTGGGGATGGTACCCCTGCGAATAGGCCAGGGGCGCCCGGGCGCGGCGCAAGGCGCGCGTCCACACGCCCACCGTTTCGAGGTGGGAGAGGAGCCGGGCGCGCGCCTCCTTGGCAAACCGGAAGCGGATCCGCTGCGCGGGATCGAGCGCCGGCCGGTCCGGAAGGGGGAGGGGCGTCCACTCTCGCTCTTCCTGGGCCCCTTCGCGGCTGTTCTTTCGCATCTCGGCGCAAAGGTGAGGCGTGTGTTCCAGAACGCCGCACTGATGGCAACGGTCGCGCCGGCAATCAAGGGTCAACTGTTCGAGGCGCGAACGCTGGCGTTCCGCCAGGAGGTAGTCGCGGGTGACCAGGATATCCAGGTGCTCCCAGGGAAGTGGCGTCGCGGGATCGCGCTCGCGCAGGTAGTCATCGGGGTTGAGACCGACCGCGGCGAAGGCCTCCTGCCAGCGCGCGAAATCGAAGTGCTCGCTCCAGGCATCCATGCGGGCGCCACGGCGCCACGCCTCCAACAGGGCCGCCCCAACACGGCGATCACCTCGCGCGAAGACCCCCTCGAGATAGGATGCGAAGGCATCATGCCGGCCGAACTTCACGCTGCCGCGCAGGCGCTCGGCCAGGATGCGCTGCTTCGCCTGTGTCTCCGCGAGGGAGATCTGCCGCTCCCACTGGAAGGGCGTGTGCGGCCGCGGCACGAAGGTGGAGACGCCCAGGTTGATGCGCGCATTGCGCCGGAAGCGACGCCCGTGGGCAAGCACGCGCCGCGATAGCTCCGCGATGGCGGCCACGTCTTCCTCCGTCTCCGTCGGGAGGCCGATCATGAAATAGAGCTTCACCACCTCCCAGCCGCGCAGGAAGACCTCGCCGGTCGTCTCCAGGAGATCCTCATCGGTGATCCCCTTGTTGATCACCGCGCGCAGGCGCGGCGTGGCCGCTTCAGGCGCGAAGGTGAGCCCCGATTTGCGCACGCTTTGCACCATCTCCACCAGATCCACGGAGAAGGAGTCGAGACGGAGCGACGGGAGCGAGATGGCGGTGCCCCAGGGCGTGGCCGCCTCGACCGTCTGGGCCACCAGCGCGCGCACGCGCGAGTAGTCGCACGTGCTCAGGCTGGCGAGGGCGATCTCCTCGTAGCCGGTGGCGCGCAGCGCGGCCTCTTGCAGCTCGCGCAGCGTCTTCAGGGAGCGCTCGCGCACGGGTCGGTTCATCATCCCCGCCTGGCAGAAGCGGCACCCCTGCGTGCAGCCCCGGAGGACCTCCAGCGAGACGCGATCATGCACCTGCTGGGTGAAGGGCACCACGTACTCCGTGGGAAAAGGGGCGCCCTCCAGGGCGACGACGCGCTTTCGCACCTTCGGGCCGACGGGGAGAACCGTGCCGTCTGGCAACGTCCGCGTCTCGTAGAGCGCGGGGACGTAGACCCCCTCGATTTCGGCCAGCCGGCGCAGGCGCTCGGCGCGAGGGACGCCTTTCGTGGCGCGCAGGGCCTCCGCGATCTCGACGATCACCTCCTCGCCATCGCCAATCGCGAAGGCATCGATGAAATCGGCGAGTGGCTCGGGGTTGAGCGCGCACGGGCCGCCGGCCAGGATGATCGGGTGGCGATCCTCCCGCTGGCTCGACTGGAGCGGAATGCCGGCCAGATCGAGCATGTTGAGCAGGTTCGTATAGCAGAGCTCATACTGCAGTGTAAAGCCGATGCAGTCAAACTGGGCCAACGGCGTCCGGCTCTCTAGCGAGAAGAGTGGCAGGCGCCGCTCGCGCAGGATCGCCTCCAGGTCAAGCCCGGGGGCATAGACGCGCTCCGCCTGCACGCCCTCGCGGCGATTCAGGATGTCGTACAGGATCAAGAGCCCCAGGTTCGGCAGCCCGAGGTCGTACAGGTCCGGAAAGGCGAGCGCGATCCGCACGTCGTCCGTCGCGGCATCCTTGCGGGTGGCATTCACCTCACACCCCAGATAGCGGCTCGGCTTCTCCACCCGGGGCAGGATTTCATCTTCCAGTATACGCGACAACTCGGATGCAGTGATTGAATTCATGAACTCTCCCACGCTCATTCTAGCAGCCAGACTCAGGGAAAGTCAACCTGCGACCTCGCCGATCTCGCGCCGGCCGTGGTGCCACGGAAGAAGGAGACGGGCACGGATGGGCCGAGAGGGCGCGCCTAGGACCCGGAGAAGGTGCGGGCGCCCCGCGTGACCCAGGCCGCCGCCTATCGCCCTGGCTTGCAGGAAGAGGGACGCCGGTGTCGTATTAGGCCTATGGGCCCCCTCGAGCGCGCACGGCGTGGCGTGACTCTTTTCGGGGGCCGGTGGTGAGTGGTGTCGCGATTCGGGATGGGCAGCTGCGCCCGGTCGCGGGTGCATGGATGGGCAGAACCGAACAGTGACAGAGAAATGGGAGCCGGCGGGCCCGAGAAAGCAGATCGCGCGGCGCAACTTCTGGGCGTGGGTGCTTCACCAGGCGCTCTACCGCGTTGGCTGGCAGTTCAAGATGGAGGCGACGATGATCGCCGGGCTGGTGAGCTACCTCTCCAGCTCGCCGGCGATCATCGGCATCTTCTCGACGGCGAGTTCCATCGGGCGCTGCGCGGGTCCGTTCCTGGTCACCCCTTGGGTGGATCGCTCACCGCTGAAAAAACGGTGCGTCCTCTGGCTTTGGGCGGGAGTGGTCGTCTCATGGGGTGCCGGCGCGGTCTATTTCTGGCTCCCACAGGCTGAGGATCGTGCCGCCGCACTGTGGTGGTTCTTTATCACCTACTCCCTCTTTTTCACCTTCCTCGGATGCGCGGGCGTGGCGCAGGGGGCGCTCCTGGGCAAGATCATCCCCGCGGGTCGGCGCGGCTCCGCGCTTAGCGCGGCACACACGATCTCAGGCCCCGTGAATCTCCTGGCGATCCTCGGCGTCTATTCACTTCTGCGCTCGGGGGCGTTTCCCACGCCGCGGAACTACGCGTTTTCCTTCACCGTGACCACGTTCCTCTTCGTGCTCTCCGGACTGGCGATCGTGCGGGCGCATGAGAAGCCCTCGGATTGCCGGGATGGGAGCGCCGGGCTACGCGCGCGCCTCAGGTACGCGCGGAAGATGGTGGACACCAACCGCGACTACCGCATCCTGCTGCTCATCCAGATCCTGCTGGGGTTCGGCGGGGGAGCGCTCTCCTTCTATACCGCCTACGGCAAGCAGGTGGGCAGCATTCACGACTCCAACGTCCTCCTGGCCACCTTCCTGCAGGTCCTCTTCCAATCCAGCGCCGCCGCCTTCCTCGGGCGAGTTGCCGACCGCCGGGGCAACCGCGCGGTGATCCGCAGCCTCCTGTGGGTGGAGGCCATGACACCGGTGAGCACCGTGCTGACAGCGACGCTCTTTCCAGGTACCCCCGCTTACCTGCTGGTGTACTGCATGGTGGGCCTGCGCTTCCCCGTCTTCGACGTGATCACCAACTACCTGCTCGAGATCGTTCCTCAGGAAGACCATGCGCTCGCGCTCGGCACGGCAAACACAATTCTCCTGGTGACGGTGGGCTCGCCGCTCATCCTCGGCATGATCGCCGGATACGCGGGCTATCCCGTCATCATGCTCACCGCGGCCGCGATCTTGTGCGCCGCCGCCATCGCTGCCTTCTACTTGGGCGAGCCGCGGGCGCGCGCCTCCGCGACAACGCGGCTGTAATCGCGGCTTCGCGCGCCGGCAGGGGCGTTGTTCGACAGGCGTTCGGGGAGAGGGCTACTCGAAAACGCGCCCGGAGCGATACGCCTCCCAGGTGTTCTCGAACCAGAACTCCGACTCGGGAATGGGGCGCACGGGTACGGCGCGGGTGTGGAACTCGCCGTCCTCACCGAGCCAGACCTCTAGAATCTCCTCGCGCAGGGCGGGGTTTTCCGGACCAAAGCGCCACTCGCTGCCCAACGCGGGGTGGGGGAGGATCCCTTTCGGATCGGCGACGAGGTGCGAGCCGCGGCTGCCGCTCCCGCGCGCAATCAGATCGCGAATGGCGGTCAGGTAGCCCAGATGCGCCACGCACATCGCCTCGACGCGGAGCTGGCGCAGGAAATGCCGGCGCCGTTCGATCCGGAGGCCATCGCGGCGAATCTCGACCAGGAGGCGGCTGGCCGCATCCACCGCGCGCGCTGCCCCCTCCAGGCTGCGCGAGACGCCGCCGAAGTCGGTCATGCGCTGCTGAATCTCTCGCTGCACTTCTTCAGCGCGGCGCGGGGCGCTTTCGGCGCGGCGGATCCCGGCGCGGATCGCCTCCAGCTTGGCGGCTACGGTATCTCCAACGGCGCTCAGGAACTCGGAAACGGAGGGCACGCGGGGGCCATAGGCGTGCGCGATCCGCTGGGCGGCGCGCAGTCCGCCCACCTGCCCGGCGTTGAGCGCCGAGCCGCCGGGGCGCTTCACGCCGTGCGTGCCTGCCTGCTCACCGATGACGAAGAGGTGAGATACGTTGCTCTCCCACCAGCGGTCCACGGCAAACCCGCCATTGTTGTGCTGGGCGCAGACGGCAATCTCCAGCGGCTCTCGCGTCAGGTCCACGCCGCGGTTGCGATACAGCTCGATGCTCGGCGGGTTCATCCGCTCCAGGCGCTGGATCGGTGTCTCTTGCAGGGCACCAGAGCGCTCCAGGTAGAGGCGGGCCTCGGGCTCCAGGTCCGAGAGGGAGAACGGTTCCAGCCGGCCCGTTGCCATCGGGTTGCGCGTGAAATCCATCCAGACGCGCCGGCCGAGGTCGCGGCGCTCGTGCTCCACCAGAATATCGATGAGCGAGGAGCCAAACCCGGCCACTTTGTCCGGATCGAACGGCCACTGGTAGCCCTTGAGGAAGATAGCGGTCGCCAGGGCGCGCATGCTAGGGAAGTAATCGTTGAGGAACTCGCGCGGGTTGCTCCCGTCCGGGTCGGTGCTGTAGTACCGCGGGATGACCTGCTGATAGGTGCCAGAGAGGTTCCAGCGCGGCGTGAGCGACGCCAGTCCGAACTGTGATTCAGTGAGGTTGTGCGCAACAGCCCCTGCTTCGAAGCAGATGCCGTGCGCGCCCATCTGATACCGCGGGTACACCGAAACGGCATACATCTCGCCTGGGCCGCCGGTGGCCATCACGACGTTCTCGGCGTTGAAGAGCGTGAGCCCAAAGCCCTCTTCTTCGGCATCTTTGTGGTTAACCGCCAGCACGCCGATGCAGCGCCTGGCCTTGCCTTCGCCCACGGTGAGGAGAGCAATCGCTTCGTAGGGCGCGAGGATGGGGATGCCGAAGCGGCGCACCTGCGCCAGCGACTTCTGCACCATGAAGCGCGAGGTCCATGGCCCGGCCGACGTGGCGCGCTGGCGCGGATCATGGTCGGTCTTGTAGCCGACAAAGCCGCCGCGCTCGTTGTGCGGGAAGGGCACGCCCTTTTCAACGAGGTGGTAGAACTCGCGCAGCGAGTTCTCTCCCTCGATCAGGGCGAGGTCGCCGTGGGTGCATCCGCCCTGGGTGAGAGTCAGGGCAAAGTCGTGCGGCGTGTCCGGCGTCTTCCCCTGTATGCCCAGCTTGTAGTAAGTCTGCTTGTCGGAGCCAGAGCAGTTGGATGCGCCGGCGCCCAGACCGGCGGTGACGATGCAGAGGAGCTCCTCCGGGCGAGTCTCGCCACGCTCCTGGAAGAAGCGGTAGAGGTGCTCGGCGCAGTTGAGCGCCGCGGCGCCGGAGCCGACGATCACCGTGTTGGTGGAGTACACCGGGAGGGAGAGCTCCCCCAGATGGAAAAGAGTTCGCTGCAGCATACCCTCGGCTTCGCCACCCGCCGGCTATTCTCCTGGGTACCGAAGTCCATGGGATGCGCGGCCGAGGGAAGGAGAGCCAGGGGAAAGGGCCTCGTGCTATGGGCGCGTCGGGATCTCTTATCGGGATGTCTCCGGAGCAGAGATCACCGCGGTGCGCTCCTCCGGGAGCCAGTGCACCTTCGCCCCGAGTGTCTCGGCGAGAGAGCGGAGCGGCACGAACATGCGGCCGGCACGCAGGATGGGGGCGGTCTCCATCGGGATCGCCGCCCGATCCACCGTGGCCCAGGGCCGTCCGACTCTCAAACGGATGATGCGCTCCTCATAGGTGATGGCTGCGGTTTGGGTCTCCGGGTCCCAGCGCACCGCCTCGGCCCCGAGGCGCATCGCCACCTCGCGCAACGGGAGCATCACCCGGCCGGATAGGATCACCGGCTGCGCGCTCGTGAAGGTGACCTCCTCGCCATTCACGACAACGCGCACCGGCGCACCTGCCGCGCTCATCCCCATGCAGAGGCCGGCCAGCAGGACTGCTCCAAGCACCCAGCGCCACCGCTTCATCACCGCGCCTCCCGCCTTTGCTTTACCCACGCTGCCCGCGAGAGAAACGCCGGGCGTGCCCCGCCGGCCGCGTGCTTTCAGGCTTGCTCGGGAGCGGCATCCGGGAGCATCGCCAGCAGGAGCTCGCGCGCCTGTCGGAGCGCCCGCCCGCGGTGCGAGATGCGGTTTTTCTCTTCTGGAGAGAGCTCGGCCATCGTGCGCCCAAGCTCGGGCACCAGGAAGAGGGGGTCGTAGCCGAAGCCGTTGGTGCCCCGAGGGGCCTCGGTGATCACGCCCTCGCAGGTGGCCACGGTGGAGCGCACCTCGCCCTCCGGGGATGCGATGGTGATCGCGGCGACATAGCGCGCCATGCGCCTCTCGGGGGGGATTCCGGCGAGCATCTCGAGCAAGCGAGCGTTGCGCTCGGAATCCGTCGCGTTGGGGCCGGCAAAGCGCGCGGAGTAGACGCCGGGTGCCCCATCGAGGGCGTCCACCTCCAGACCAGAGTCATCCGCGAGGGCCAGCCGGCCAGTGGCCTTGGCGACGGCACACGCCTTTTGGATCGAGTTCTCCGTGAAGGTGACTCCCGTCTCCTCGATGGCGGGCACTTCCGGGTGGTCGAGGAGCGACTCCACTTCAACCGGGAGATCGGCGAGCAACGCCCGGATCTCTCTCACCTTGCCAGGGTTGCGCGATGCCACGACAATGGGGAACTTCTGCGACATGGGTACAACCTACACTGGCTCGGGGAACATCTCTTTGAGCCGGGCGATGAGCTCCTGGGTACCTTTCTCGGCCAGGCTGAGCAGGGCATTCATCTCGGAGCGGGTGAAGGGCATGTGCTCGGCCGTTCCCTGTATTTCGATGAGCTTGCCGGAGGCGGTCATCACCACATTCATATCGACGGCGGCCTGCGAGTCTTCGGCGTAGTTGAGGTCGAGCATTGGCACGCCGCCGATGATCCCGACGCTCACGGCGGCCATCGGCTCGTACATCGCCAGGCGGGTGATCTGGCCGTTCTTTCGCAGGTGCGTGAGCGCGTCCATGAGCGCGACGTAGGCGCCCGTGACCGAAGCGGTGCGCGTGCCGCCATCGGCCTGAATCACGTCGCAGTCCAGCCAGATAGTGCGTTCGCCAATCGCCTTGAGGTCCACGGCGGCGCGGAGCGCCCGTCCGACAAGGCGCTGGATCTCGGAGGTGCGTCCGCTGCTCCGATCGCGGGTGTCGCGCGGGTTGCGCGTCGAGCAAGCGCGCGGGAGCATGCCATACTCGGCGCTGATCCAGCCGCTGCCGGTGTTGCGCAGGAAGAGGGGAACACGCTCTTCAATCGAAGCCGTGCAGATCACTCGCGTGTCGCCCACCTCGATCAGGCAGGAACCCTCGGCGTACTTATTGCAGTGGCGCGTGAACTTTACTGGGCGCATCTGGTCGGGCGCCCGCCCGTCAATTCTCGGCATCGAATATATCCACCTTCTCCACGAGGATCTCGCGGTGCAACAATCGGTGTGCGGCAGCCACGAACGCAGCCGGATCGCCACTCACCAAGAACCGATGTGTCGGCGGGTCGGGGGAGCGGCGGCGCAGCCCCTTCTCGTCCAGAAGCCGTTCCAGCGCCTGGACTAACGCCTCGGCCGGGTCGACCAGCACCACATTCGGGCCCACCACCTGCTGGATCGTGCCCGCGAGGTAGGGATAATGCGTGCAGCCCAGGACGAGCGTATCGATCCCCTGGGCGCTCAACGGCGCGATGTACTGCTGGATCGCGGCCAACGCCTCGGGACTATCGGTCGCTCCACTCTCGACGAGCGGCACGAACTCGGGGCACGCCTGTTGCACCACCTGAAGATCCTCCCGGACCGCCCGGAAGGCACGTTCGTAAGCGCCCGAGAGAACGGTTCCCTGGGTGGCAATCACGCCCACTTTGCCGTTACGCGCCACCGCCAGCGCGGCATGCACTCCATATTCCACCATCCCGAGCACGGGTACGGGAAGGTCCTCCTGGACGGCGTCGAATGCTGCCGACGTGGAGGTGTTGCACGCCATCACCACGATCTTGGCGCCCTGGGCGGCCAGATACCGCCCAATGCGGATGGCATAGTCGCGCACTTCCTCCAGGGGGCGTGGCCCATACGGCAGATGCGCCGTGTCGCCGAAGTACAGCACCGACTCCTCGGGGAGCCTCTGCAGGAGGTGTGCCACCACGGTCAGCCCGCCGACCCCAGAGTCGAACAGGCCAATAGGACCGTCGTCAGGATCTGCCGGGTTCACCGCTGGTTCCCGTGGAATACGATGTCGTCGTTGCGCTGGAGCGGCTCATCGGCGGCCAGGTGCCCTCCGATGCTCTCCACCGGCTCGCCCTCAATCCGGATGCGCACCGAGCCCGCGTTCCCCGCCTCCACCAAAGTATTCACGATGGAGTAGAGAACAACCTCTTCCCACTCGGCGCCTCCGTTGAAATTCTCTTGCAGTTCCCGGCTGAAGTTCGCGGTGATCACGCCGTCCTCCCGCTGGACGCCCAATACCCGCGTGCCATTCGGCAAGGTGGCAACGAGGCCGGCCTGTCGCTCCTCAGACGTCGGACCCGCGGCCAACGCCTCGAGAACGGCCTGCTCTGGAGACGCCGATGGCGCGACCGGACGTTGCACGGGCACCAAGACCCACCCCACGAACTCCGCGCTCGATACCTCGCGTGCGAAGTAGAGCGTGACCTCCTGCGAAGGCCCTTCGGGCGCATTCGCGGGCGGCGTCTCCGCCCGGGGCGGTTCCATCGGTGGCGTGCTGGTCCGACTCCACCACAGGAGCGCGCCCGCGGCGGCAATGAGCGCAAGGAGAGCAATCAGTGTGGTGCGGCGCATCTCAGTGCTGCTCCTCTCCAGCGAGCGATACGGTTAGCTCAATCGCGCCGACTTCGCTCTCCTCCGCCTGCGGGCTCCCTGCGTTGCGGCTATCGAGCGCCGCCTCACCGCCCATGTACTTGACAATGCCGTTGAAGATGGCCTTGGCCACCCGCTGCCGGTATTCGGGCAATCCCAGCAATCGATCCTCTTCGCGATGGTTCATATACCCAATTTCCAGGAGGACGGAAGGCATTTTCGTCTCGCGGGTGACGACGAGTCCCGGGCGCTTGCGTACCCGGCGGTCAGGCGCGCCCAGTTCCTTGACGAGCTGTTGGTGGAGGGTGCGCGCGAGCCGGTAACTGCGGTCGTGACCGTAGTACGTCTCGATGCCGCGGGCGCTGTTGGGCCGTCCATTGGAGTTAGCATGAATGCTGATGAAGATGTGCGCTCCCTTGGCGTTGGCCATTGCCGGCCGGGCGTGGAGACTGACGGTGTCGTCTCCGAAGCGCGTCATCATCGGGCGTGCCTTGGCCTGTTCCAGCATCTTGTAGAGGCGGAGGGCCACATCCAGGTTGATATCCTGCTCGCGCCTTCCCGAAAGCCCGGTGGTGCCGTGCAGGCTGCCGCCGTGGCCCGGATCCAGCATGACCTTCAGCCCCTGGATGCCGCGGACCGGCTCCAGACCGAGGGCGCTGCGCAGGATGAGCACCAGGGTGCCCGGATCGGCTCCCTTACTCAGAGTGTACTCCACTTCCTCGGCCAGATCCACCACCACGCGCGAGATTCTCTCCGTAAACTGGCCCAGGCGCACGCCCTGCACGAGCGGGGTCTCCGGTGGAACGTCGGGTTGCGGCGCGCGCAGCGTCGTATTCGGAATATCCAGCGCTAGGCGAGGCGGAGACGAGAGGGGGTGAACGCTGCCATCGACCGGGGCAGTGGTGCGCACCACGATTCGCGTGCTTTTCTCATCCACGGGCTCTACTTGAACGCCCACGACTTCCCAGGCCGCCCCTTCGGAATCGGGAGAGTCGAGGAGTTGGTCGAGCAGGGTACACGCCTCTGGGGTGGGCGCCTCGGGTACTCCCATGCGCAGCCGGATTTGCGTGGTCTCCAGACCGCTGAGGACGCGGTATTGCGGCCGGCCCTCCACATCGACCACAATGCGCACCATCGGCGGCTCGTAGGAGTATTGAGCCGCGCGGATGCGCGTGATCTCCCCCTGGCCAATCGGTATGGTCGTCGACTCGGTGAAGAGCTGTGCGTTGGGTACCTCGATCAGCAGCCGCCACGGATCGGAGACGACCGACACTTTTGGGGTGACCGGGTAGCCGGCGGTGATGCGCAGCGTCAACATCCGGTCAAACACCTCCGGGCGGATCGAATCGATGCGCGGAGCGATGTAAAGCTTTTGCGTCTTCTCAACCCACCGGGCGCCGAGACGAATGCCCGTACATGCCGGCACGATGGGGTAGTAGATCATTCCCTGATGCATGACGAAGGGCACGCGCGCTTCTGCTTCCCCCATGCCGCGGAGGACGACCTTTCCGTCTTCAGTTCGGACCAGCACGGACAGCCCTTCGTAGTGGAAGGAGACAGGCACGTAGACCTGCCCGTCTATCACCGCCGGCGATGGGGTGCAGGGAACCTCCCGGCCGCCGATGTAGATGTGAGGCGATGGCGCGGCCAGAAGCGGCCCACCCGCCAGGAGGATGATGCAGAGCAACGCGAGACGAATTGGTAGACGTGGAATCGTGACGGCACCTCCTTACACAAACGGTGACTCCTGTGACGAGCCTCCGGCCGATATTGTTCGATAAGGGAGCAGAGTCAATGCCTCTGCGCGTGTTCTGGTATGAAGGTACCGCCTCCGCGAGTGCCCAAAGTGAATTCAAAAGGAAGATGATCGCGGTAAGGGCAGCGGCATGATATGATTCAGAGAAAGAATGTAATGGTCCACGCTGGCGATGCACGTGGAAGAGGAGGCGCTAGGGCAGGGAAGAACGGCAGGCAAGCCGCGAGAAGCTCATCGCTCCTAATGGCCGCCAGCTGCCCCGTCGGCATGCCGTCTCGGTGACGGGGAACGCACCCGCACAGCGGCAGACCAGCCCCTCGCGCCTTGATGCGTTGTCTTTGGTGGAGGCGGGCGGAGTTGAACCGCCGTCCAAAGGGAGATCGGCAGAGACCCCTACGAGCGTAGTCTGCGTTTTTCGTTTCGCCCCATCGGCTCCCGCAGACGGGATCCTCCGGCGCTAGGTCGCTAAATGTCCCTGGCAGCCCGCGTACCCTGACACGCCAGGTAATCCGGCTTTGGTAACACCCAGTACCGATCCCGCCGGATGGGGATCGGCCGGATGGCTGCCCTTAGGCAGCGAGTGCGAGTTGATTCTCGGCGTTTGTTTGTTTGCCGCTTTTTACGAGGCCAGCGGCGCCTCGGCTCGCATTCTCTGTCTCTCTCGCCCCTGTCGAAACCCGTCGCCCCCACGAATCGAATTGGCAACGGACCAAACTCGCATCCTCATTATACCATACGAGGCCATGTGACGCAAACAGTGATAACGCGATTCTGAGCTTTCCCGTCGTCCGGCCCCTCCAGAGAGACTCTCGCACTCACTCGGGTCGCGAACCGGGGCGAGACGGCCCAGGGGAAGGTCAGGACGCTGCGGGTGAGGTGGCCTGCTGGCCGGCTAGAGGGCGTCCGTGACGCGGAGCAATGAGAGCGAGCCATCGGCGCAGTGGACGAGGATGGAGAGCCCATCCGCCGAGGCGCAGGTGCGTACGATGGGATGTGCCATCTTGTGCCGCCAAAGGAGCTGTCCGGTGGGGCCGAAGAAGAAGATGCTCCGCTTCCCATCGTGGGTGGCCACGAAGGAGCCGTCGCCGGCAATGCAGACGAGGCGCGGGTCATAGAGCGGGCCGCCGTGCTGCCAGAGCTGGTCAGGGACGCTGGAGCCCGCGCTGCTCGTTCTGAAGAGCACCACCTTCCGCTCGTAGGTGGGTTCCGGGCTGGTGGAAACACTCTTGGTATAGGTTACCGCCGCCCACTTGCCATCGGTAGAGAGCGCCACCCGGGGATGTGAGGCGCGCAGTTTGGCGCCCCACTGCTGGCGACCACTGCGGCTGAGAACGACGAAGCGGCTGGTGTAGCTGCCCGAGCGAGCATCCTTGGGCATCGTGGCGCACGCCAGAAACTGCCCATCCGGACTCGCGAAGATCTGCGCATCGCCCTTGGGATCACTGTTCGGCGCCTTCCAGAGGAAAACGCCCGCCGGCGTGTAGGCCCACACGCTGGGCGGATCGGCGGTGGCGACGAGCACGAGCGCCCCGTCGGGGGTGACATAGGTGCCGGTGGGATTGCCCACGCTGCGCCAGCGCCGGAAGCTGGGCGCCTCATCCAGCTGGTACGAATAGACGTAGCCATCGGCGGTAACGCACGCGGCGCGCTGGCCAGATTGGGCGACTGCCACGTCCAGAATCGCCGTGCCGGGATCGTGCCGCCAGAGTACCGAGCCATCGAGACGCATGAAAACGACCTCGGTATGGGATGCGTTGGCACGCGCGTAGGCAACGACGCGTTGGCCCTCGGGGGTGAAAGCGAAGGCGTCCGCGCCGGGAACCGAAACGTCCGTGAGGGGGTGGCCGGTCGCATCCAGGATGCGAATCTGGCCCGCCGGGCCGATGATGCCGATGTGGTTTGCCGAAGCATCCAGGGCGATCTCGGAGGCGTGATCCGCGCGCACAGTGCAAAGCGGGCGCAGGAACGCCCCGGCCTGCCCATTGGCTGCCGGGAGCGTTCCTGCCTGCCAGCGCGTCAGATCAGTCTGCCACCAGATGCCCGCCCAGGTTGCCAGGGCGCTGATCGTGAACCATTTGAGGGCGCCACCGAGATGCACCGCCATCTATCTGCTACCGGCGATGAGGTCGAGGAAGAACTGGTGGATGCGCCGATCACTCGTCAGCTCCGGGTGAAAGGCAGCCCCCAGGATATTCTTCTGTCGGGCCAACACAACCCGACCCTCGAAGGTGGCCAGGACTTCGACGTTCTCGCCCACGCGCGTGATGTAGGGCGCGCGGATGAAGACCGCGCGGACGGGTGGCGGCGCGAAGCCCGCCACCTCCAGGTCACATTCGAAGGAGTCGACCTGCCGCCCGAAGGCGTTGCGGCGCACGGTCACATCCATGAGGCCGAGGCAGGGCTGATCGCTCCCCTCGATCTCGCGCGCTATGAGGATAAGCCCCATGCAGGTGCCGAAAACCGGCATTCCGCGGGCGACGCGCTCGCGGATCGCCGCATCCAGGCCGTAGCGGGCCATCAGCTTGCCCACGGTAGTGCTTTCGCCACCCGGGATGATCAGGCCATCCGTTGCCGCCAACTCCTCGACAGTGCGCACTTCGCTGCCCTGGACGCCGCAGTGCGCCAGCATGGCGAGGTGCTCGCGGAAGTTTCCCTGCAGGGCGAGAACGCCGATTCTCACTTACCACCCCCGGGTCGCGAGCTGATCCTTCTCGTCGAGCTGGCGCACGTCGATGCCGGACATCGCGCGGCCGAGGCCCTCGGAGACCTTCGCCAGGATATCGGGGCGGCGGAAATTCGTGACCGCATCCACGATCGCCTTCGCGCGCGGCGCGGGATCGTCGCTCTTGAAGATGCCCGAGCCGACGAAGACCGCCTCGGCGCCCAGCTGCATCACGAGCGCAGCGTCGGCGGGGGTCGCCACGCCGCCCGCGGAGAAGTTGGGCACCGGCAGCTTGCCATGCTCGTGGATATAGCGCACCAGATCATAGGGCGCTCCGAGGCTCTTGGCCTCGGCCATCAGCTCATCTTCCCGCAGCGTCTGAATGCGGCGGATACCGGACATGATGGCGCGCATGTGGCGCACGGCCTCGACGATATTGCCGCTGCCGGCCTCGCCCTTGGTGCGAATCATCGCCGCGCCCTCGCCGATGCGGCGCAGAGCCTCGCCCAGGTCGCGCGCGCCGCAGACGAAAGGCACCTTGAAGGCAAACTTGTCTACGTGGAACTGCTCATCCGCAGGGGTGAGCACTTCGCTCTCATCAATGAAATCGACGCCGATCGCCTCCAGGATCTGCGCCTCGACGAAGTGGCCGATGCGGCACTTCGCCATCACGGGGATCGAGACGGCGTCCATGATCTTCTTGATGACCAACGGGTCGCTCATGCGGGCCACGCCGCCTTCGCGACGGATATCGGCAGGAACGCGCTCCAGCGCCATGACCGCCACGGCACCGGCCTCTTCCGCGATCTTCGCCTGCTCCGGCGTGGTGACATCCATGATCACGCCGCCGCGCAGCATCTCGGCCAACCCCACCTTGGTGCGCCAGGTGGATTTCTCTGGCAAAGCAGCATTGCTATCGGACATTGGTTGCTAACCCTCCCTGATTAGGAACACACAAGCATTGATTTGGGAAATAGGGGAGACACGCGACGAGGTGCCAGGCATCCCCCTTTCCGTATTTCAATGGCCCTACGATACCACACCCTGCCCGGCGCTCAGATCTCGCGCCGCCATTCCAGCGCCTGGATCAGCGTTGCCTGATCCGCGTAATCAAGGTCGCCGCCGACAGGCAGCCCGTGGGCGATGCGCGTGACGCGGATGCCCATAGGCTTGATCAACCGGGCGAGATAGAGCGCCGTGGCATCCCCCTCCACCGTTGGATTTGTCGCCAGGATCACCTCCTTCACCTGGCCATCCTCGAGGCGGCGGATCAACTCGCGGATCTTCAACAGCTCCGGGCCGATGCCATCCATCGGCGAAATCACGCCCTGCAACACGTGGTAGACACCCTTATACTCGTTCGTCTTCTCCATCGCCACCAGGTCGCGCGTCTCTGCCACCACGCAGAGCAGAGAGCGGTCGCGCCGGGGATCCCGGTCGATGGCGCAGATCTCCTCGTCGGTGAAGTTGAAGCAGACGGGACAAAGGCGGATGCGCTCTTTCACTTCCAGGATCGCCTCTGCGAGGGCGGCGGCATCCTCGCGCGGGTGGCTCAGTATCCAAAACGCCATGCGCTGCGCGGATTTCGGGCCAACGCCCGGGAGGCGCTCTAGCTGCCCGATCAACCGCGCCAGTGATTTCGCGTACTCCATCCGTCCCCCCCTCGCTTGTCTGTCGCGCCCTAGAAGGAGAGGCCGGGGATCTTCGGGAGGCCGGACATGAGCGAGCCGAGCTTCTCCTCGCGCACCTTTTGGGCCTTGGCGAGCGCGTCGCGAACGGCGGCCACCACCATATCCTCCAGCATCTCGACATCGTCGGGGTCGACGGCATCCGGGTCGATCTTGACCGCGACGAGATCGCCAGTGCCGGTCACCGTGGCGTTGACGACGCCGCCGCCGGCGCTACCCTGGACCTGCATCTCCTCGAGCTCGGCCATCAGGCGCTCCTGTTCCTCCTGGAACTTCTGCACCTGCTTCATAATCATGCCCTGCATGCCGCCGCCACCGAGCCCGCCCAGCCCGCCGAAACCACCCTTTCTAGACATCGGTTCCTCCCCTCCGGTTGCTCTCTACTGGATGTTCAAGGTGGCTGGGTTGGCTCGCGGCCCAACAGCCTCGCGCGGCTCGCCAAACCTTGAACCGAAGGGGAATGCACGATTGCGCGGGCAAAACGGGCGCGCGGAGCGCCTCCTCGTGCCCACTCAACCGGCCCATTCCCCTAGTTGTCATCTTTGCTCTGGATCACCCGGCCATGAAAGAGATCCAGGACATCCTTCACGCTCATCGTCTCCGCGTCGAACGGGTCCGGTTCGGCCGCGTGCGCCGGCTGCCCGGAAGCGGGGGTGCCGCCTGCCGCCGGGCCAGGGGCCGCGGCGGTCTCCGGCGGGCTTTCGCGCCCGGCCGCCTCGCCCTCCATCACGACCCGCACGGCGAGTGGCACCCCAAGGGCGCGATGCACCGCTTCGGCGATCACTTTGATGTTCTCGGGCTTCTCCAGCTGCTCCTGATGGAAGACGTAGCCCTGGCGCACTTGTAGGACCAACTCGCGGGCGCTGACGCCGACAGGCCGCACATCGCTCAGGATTCCACGCAACCTCCCCCGGCCCACGTGCTCCATGACCAGCGCCCACCGGGCGAGCACCGAGTCCAGGTCGAGTTCCTGACCTTGCTGGACAGGCGATGGCTGGCTGGGCACAGCCACTGGCGGTGGCTCTGGAGCAGCCTCGGGCGCCGGCGCCGGCGACGGTGGCGATGGCGGTGACGGCGGTGGACTCGCCATCCGGCGCAGAGCTGGCTCGGCCGGCGTCTCGGTGGCTTGCCGGAGTTCCGTTGGCCTGGGCGCCATGGGCGCCGGTGGCACGGCGCTTTCCCGCGGCGCGGCGGGAGAGGCCGGGGCGTACCCCGAGACCATTCGCAGCAGGGCGATCTCCAGGAGTAGGCGGTGCTGGCTGTCGCGCCGCATCTCCTTCTCCGCGTCGGAGAGCGCCTCGATCGCGCGCAAACAGGTGCTTGGCGAGATGGCGGCTGCCTGCTCCTTCAAGAGGCGCGCCTCCTCCGCGGTGGCTCCGTCGGGCAGAACCGCGCCGCCGGACGCCCCGACGAGGAGCAGGTTGCGAAAATGGGCGAGCAGCCCGCGCAAGAAATCACGGATATCTTTGCCCTCATCCGCCAGCTGTGCCACCACGCGCAAGGCGGCAGTTGCATCCTCCGCGGCGACGGCGCGCGCGCATTCAGCGAGAAGCTCCTCATGCACCGTGCCGAGGATACTGCGGACCTCATCGGCGGTGATGTGCCGCTCGCCAAACGCGATGATCTGTTCAAGGATGCTCAGAGCATCCCGCCAGGATCCATCCGCCGAGCGCGCGATCAGCGCCAGCGCATCCGGATCGGCCTTGATTCCCTCGCCGGCGACCACCACCTCCAGCCGGCTCACCAGGTCCGACACGGTGCCGCGGCGGAAATCCATCCGCTGGCAGCGCGACAGGATCGTGGCTGGCACCTTCTGGGGGTCGGTTGTGGCAAGAACGAAGAGGACGTGCGCCGGTGGCTCCTCAAGCGTCTTCAGCAGCGCGTTGAACGCCTCCGTGGTGAGCATGTGGCACTCGTCGACGACATAGACCTTGTGCCGCGCTTCCGCCGGGGCGTATTTCACCTTGTCGCGCAGTTCCCGGATGTCATCGATGCCGCGATTGGATGCCGCGTCGATCTCGATCACATCGAGCGCGGTGCCTGCGGCGATCCTCCGGCACGATTCACACTCGTTACAGGGATCGCGCGTGGGACCGCGGCTGCAGTTGAGGGCCTTAGCCAGGAGGCGAGCGGTGGTCGTCTTGCCGGTGCCGCGGGGGCCGCAGAAGAGGTAGGCGTGCGCGACGCGGCCACCTTCGAGGGCGTTCTGCAGGGTGCGCGTGATGTGTGCCTGCCCCACCACGTCGGCGAACGTCTGCGGTCGGTACTTGCGATAGAGCGAAATGTACGTGGACATCCCGGTACCACCCTGATGTCTCGGAAACCCAACGGCTGGCAGCAGCGTGCTGGAATCACGGCGTGGGGGAGTGGGAGAGAGACACCTGCCTGGCAAGCGCGTACTCCACTCCTCCCGAGTACATCCTCCTTGTCGTCGGCGTCCCCGAAAAGAGGTAGGGCCAAGAGCCCCCCGATCATCCCGGCGGCGCAAGCCAAAAGACGAGATCGAGAATGCTCTTGGCCCCAAAAAGTGATCGTGCACCCGCCCTCGAATCGCGGCCTCCAGGCGTTACCCGAGCAGCCAGCTCCGACCAGGCTTCCTCGCGGCACACACCCCTGATACCTTACCACTGCTTCCTTCCGGACCTGACGGGATTCGATACCGGAATGTTGCGCGAGACCCAGTCATCCACACCGCTTACACGGGTCAGACCCCACAGGCCGGACCCTCAGGCCGGGAGTTCGACCCCGCTATAGCGGATTGCGGGTTACAGGGCACCGCTAGTTCCCCGTCTAGCACGACCAACTGGCCCCTGGCTTCACGCCCTCTTCGCGCAAGCCGGGCTTTTTTTGGCGGAGAGAGTGGGATTCGAACCCACGGTGGGGTTGCCCCCACACCGCACCTCCAATGCGGCGCCCTAAACCAGACTAGGCGATCTCTCCGTATTGGTGTAGCCCTATTATAACAGGGAGAGCATGACGATGTCAATCAATCGATGGGCATTTCGGGCGTCCCGCGCGGCGCTTCATATTGGGGGCCTGGGCAGGAGAGCCCCTGCGGGCGCCCGAACGCAGAGTGCGGAAGGCTGCCTCCATGGGGTGCTGGACGGGCAGGGAAGCCTCCTGGAAGCGCGCCTGGGCACCTTTCATGGAGCAGCACCCATCACGGCTTTGCAAGGAGACAAAGGATGCCGGCATCTCTCGACCTTCGCTTCGATCGCTTCTATAGCTACCAGGAGCTCACGCGAGCCCTGGAGCAGCTGGCGGCTTTCGCGCCCGATCGCGTCCGGCGCCACTCGATTGGTCGCTCGCCCGAAGGACGCGAGCTGTGGATGCTGACGGTGACCGATTTCACCCGGGGCGATCCCGATCGCAAGCCCGCCTACCTGATCCACGGCAACCTCCATGCCCAGGAGCTCTCCGGTACGACGGCGGCGCTCTACGTGGCCCACTACCTGGTCACCGACGACACGCCCGAGCTGCAGCGGCTTCTGGGCGAAGTGGTGTTCTACATCGTGCCGCGCATCAACCCCGATGGCGCCGAGTATGCGCTCACCACGGGGGGCGCGATCCGCAGCCGGCTCGTGCCAGTGCCGGCGCGCAACGCGATCCGACCCGCAGATGTGAACGGCGATGGCCTCATCCTGCGAATGCGCATCCGCTGCGAGGATGGTGACCAGCGCCCGGATCGGCAGGACCCGCGCCTGATGGTGCCCCGGGAGCCGCACGACGACGAGGGGCCGTTCTACCGCGTCTTCACTGAGGGATTCATCGAGGATTGGGATGGCGGCGAGCCGCGCGAGGCGAGCTACCACAAAGATTTCAACCGCAACTGGGGTGCCAACTGGCGCCCGGAGCACCAGCAGTATGGCGCCGGCGACTTCCCCTTCTCTGAGCCGGAGATGCGGGCCGTTGCGGAGTTTGTTGCCGCGCACCCCAACATCTTTGGCGCGCTCGGCTTCCACACCGGGTGCAACGGCGTCCTCCGGCCCCCGGCCTCCCGTCCGGATGAGGAGCTCAACGACCGCGACCTGGCGGTGTTGCGCGAGCTGGGCCGCAAGGGCGAGCAGGCAACCGGGTTCAAGCTGCGCGCCGTGACTCAGTACCGCCTCGATGAGAGCCGGCCGAACCGGCTTCAGGGCCACTTCACCGATTGGGCCTACGAGCACCTCGGCATCTACCCCTTCGAGATCGAATTGGGCATGCTCTATCAGTCCGCCGGCATTACGACGGACCAGTACTTCGCCAGCAAGAGCGATGAAGAGCGCCGCGAGTTCGACCGGGCGATCCTTCGCTGGCACGATGCCCACCCCGAGGCCGGCGCCTTCGTCGACTGGCAGCCCTTCGAGCACCCTCAGTTGGGCCGGGTGGAGATCGGCGGGCTGCGCATGAATGCCTTCGCCAACCCGGACCCGCGCGAGTTGCCGGGCATCGCCGAGGGATGCACGCGCTTCATCCTGGAGCACGCAGGACGCTATCCCCACCTGCGGATCGTGGGCGTTCGCGTGGATGCCGTGGGCAGCGATATCTTCCGAATCCGGGCCACCGTGATGAACACGGGCGGCTTCCCCACCTACATCGCTGAAACGGGGCGGGATGTGCGCGCCAATCGGTCGCCTATGGCCCGGTTGGAGTTGGGCGATGGGATGGAGATGCTCTCGCGGGAAGCGGGAGTGGAGCTGGGTCACCTCGGCGCGCGGTCCGGCAAGCGCGACCTGGAGTGGTTCGTGAAGGGCCGTGGCACCGCCCGGCTGGTGGCGAGCGCTGTCAAGGCCGGCACTGCCGCCGTCGAGATTCCCATCGGCGGCTGAGAGGGAGCGTTGCCCCGCCACAGAGGGCGCAGATCGTCTCGGCAGAAATCGGAGCTGCGTCCTCTGTGGCGGTTTGAGACGAGCTCCTACCGCTGGCGGAGGAGAATATCGCGGAAGCAGAGGCGATTGGGGTCGGCTTCCGGCCCCATCGCTTCCTTTGCCCAGAAGTCGATGATGTCACGCAGTTCAGGGGTGCCGGCAACTTTGCCGCTTGCATAGTAGCGCAGCGCCTCGTCGAGGCAGGCCAGGCGGTACATAAGCCGTGCCAGGCACTCCGCCTGGCGCTCCTCATCCTGCGGGCACTCTTGCAGCCGCTCGCCCTCCGCCACGGAGACGACGAGACGTCCGGAGCAGGCCCGACACAGGCTCTTTTCCACCACTTGGGACAATGCTGGCATCTTCTCTTCCCTTTCCTTTTCGGCGCCCTTGCTGCCAGCCGAAACCGCCACGCGCGGGCATCCGGCGCGGAGTGTTCGCGCGGACGGATGCAAGCCCTCGGCTTACGCCTCATTGTAACCCCGCTCTTTGCCCGCGTCTATCGGGAGAAGGACGGCGTTTCCGTCAGCGCTTTCCCTGAAGGCCCCCCAGCTCGAAGGGCACCGGTCGCAGGTGCGGGAGAGGGCGGGCTGCGGCGCCCTCCTTCGAATTGCGGGCGCATCCTCACTCCCGAATCTCGATAGGGGTGCCGACGGGCAAGAGCTCCATCAGCTCCTCCATATCGCTGTTGCGGAGCGCCACGCACCCCTCGGTCCAGTCGCGCACGTGCACGAAGCGCTTCCCGTCCATGCGGACGATCTTGCCGACGCCGCCGCCGTGGATGTAGATGTCGCCGCCGAGGCGGGTATCCTGGGGGGGCGGGCTGCCGCGCTGGAGCGCCCGGCAGATGCGGGCGTGCGTCTTCTGGTCGATAATCCCGAGGGCCAGGCCACGGTCGGCATCCTGCCGGTTGGGGTAAGAGACACCAAGCGAGAGATAGAAGCGCGATTGCCGATTCTTGCGCCACAGGTAGTAGTGGCCCGCGGGCGTGCGTCCATCGCCGCGGCGCTCCTTGGCCCCTTTGGGGTTTCGGCCCAGTCCGATGAAATAGCCCTTCACCGGCTCGCCATCGCACCGGACGACCATCCGGCGCTTGCTCTTTTCGATGACGATGGAGAGAGCGCCGTGACACTGCCTGCCGCTGCGCGCGCGGTGCTCCTCCAGGCAGCGGTGCAAGGGACGGCCCCAGGTGGCCCAGAACCCCGATACGGCCATGCCCGGCGGAGTGGGGGGCAGGGGCGCCCGCGGGGCATCCACCGTCTTGGGAGCTGGCGGGGTCTTGCCCTTCTTGGGCGGCGTCTGGCGCCGGCACCCGGCGGCAACAACCAGTATGCCGGCGATGAGGATGAGTGCCACACGAACTTTCGAGCGCATACGCTTTCAAGAGTGTGCGTGATGCGGCGCTGGTTCCCTGTTGGGGCGTGAGGAAGCGAGCCCTGGAGGAAAAGTGGCGCCCCCGGCCCGACTCGAACGGGCGACCCACTGCTTAGAAGGCAGTTGCTCTCTCCACTGAGCTACGGGGGCACGCTTGCCGGCGATCATAGACGCCGACATCCTCATTATAGCAGAGGGAAGGTCTGCTGGCAAGAGATCCCACACGCCGAATCCACTCTCGGACGCGCGGGGAGGGGGAGCGCAAGCCGTCATGGCGCGGGGGTAGAGATACCCACGCGCGCGGGCCAACTGGCTCGCGCCCCCACCCAAACAGTGATGCGCAAGCTGCGATCAGGACGATTGCAGCGGGAGCGAGACCGGCTGGCCGGTGGCGCCCGATTGGAGCGCCGCCTGAGCGATCTCGACGGCGCTGCGGCCGTCCAGTGCCGTGACCAGCGGCTCCTTGCCGTAGAGGACCCACTCGACGAAGGAGTCGATCTCGCGCTGGACACCCGGGAGCATCGCCTTCATCTCCTCCTCCGGCACCGCCTGAGCTTCGCGGTCACGGAACTGGTAGGTGACGCTGCTCCAATCGCACCGAATGCTCCCCTTTTCAAGCGTGATCGCCACCTGGTATTGGCCCTGGGGAATGAGCGAGTTGGAGTTGAGCATACCGATGCCGCCCTCTTTGAAGCGCACCAGCACGTAGTTGATCCCAGGAATATCCGAGTCAGGACACGTCTCCGTGGAGATACACGCGTAGACGCTGGCTGCGTCTCCCAGGATGGCGCGCATGTAGTCGATTTCGTGGGCGTTGATCTCGAAGAGGACGCCGCCCGTCGGCCGATACTCCCGGCGCCATGCCCGCGGCTTCCAGAAGGAGGAGCGCTCGATGGCGATGGCCAGCGGCTTGCCAAACTCTCCCGACTCGACCAGTTCTCGCGCCTTGGCAAAGCCGGGGATGAGGCGCAACACCTGACCGACCATCAGTTTCACGCCTGCGTTCTGTGCGGCGGCGATCATCCGGTCGCAATCGGCGATGTTCAGTGCCATCGGCTTCTCGCAGAAGGCGTGCTTGCCAGCGGCGGTGGCGGCAAGCACCACCTCGCAGTGGGCGGCGTTCGGCGTTGCCACCAGAACAGCATCGAGATCGTTGCGCGCGAGCAGATCGGCATAGGAGGAGTACGCCTCCCCGCCCAGCTCCGCCGTCGCCTTCGAGGCCTGCTCGGCCACCGGATCCGCGACACCCACGAAGAGCACATCTTCACGCGTCTTTGCCGCCTTTGCCAGCGACATGCCCATGCCGCCGGCCCCGATGAGACCCAGTTTCAGTACTGCCATTTGATGCTCCTCCAGCCATGCGCTGCTTGGATCGAATGGGCACGCGAGTGTGGGGCAGCGCCGGCCGCTGCTGTATGCCCGGATCCGGAGAGCCGTCGTCCCGCCCTTCTGTCATTCCGCGAGAGGACGGCCTTCACTGTCGGCCTGCCGGGTGCCTCGAAGAACCTGAACGTCTCAGGAGCCGCGTCGCCTTACTGAAAATCTTTCCCCATAGGTAGGCGGCTTCCTCTTCGCCCAACCGCACGGCGATTACCGCGAAGAGCGGTATCCCGATCCCCGCCACAATGCCGACCTCGAGCAGGGCGCCCGCGATGCTTCCGGATGCCGGAGCAAGGAGGGAGAGACGGGCCAGCGCGGCTTGCGCCGTGTCGCCCGTAGCCGGCAGAGTTGGAATAGCATGCAGCAGCTGCTGGACGCCCCAGCACACCAGGGCTGTGAGTCCAGCCGATACCATCATCCGCTTCAGCGAGCGCCCGATCGCGGGCGCGTGCAGGCCCCGAAGCTTCTTGCGCAGGGCGAGAAAGATCGCCAGACTCTGCAGCGAGATCCCCAGGGTCGTTGCCAGCGCCAGCCCCTCCGCGCCCATCGGGCGCATCAGCAGGATACTTAGCGGGATGATCAGCAACGTCGTCAGGGTACCCAGCACCGCCGGCGTGATCGTATCCTGCAACGAGTACATCCCCCGGGCGAGAACATAGTTCACCGACCAGGCGTAGATGCCGAGAGCGTACCAGCGCAGCAAAGAGGCCACTCGCGCGGTATCGTCCGCGTCGAACTGGCCATGCTGGTAGAGGATGCGCACCAGTGCCGGTGCTAGCACGATCATGACGGCGATGATCGGGAAGACCATCACCCCGACGCGGCCCATCGCCTCGCGGATCTGCTGGCGGAAACCTTGCACGTCGTTCTCGGCTGCGAGACCGGCGAGCGTGCCGACTGCCGCGGTGGCGGCGGCCATGCCGATGATGCCCACTGGAACGAGCATCAGCCGGTAGGCGTTGTTCAGCGCCGCGATCGATCCGTCTGGCAGGCGTGCCCCAAGGATGCTCGCGATGATCTGATCGACGAAGGAATAGGAGACGGCCACCATCAGCGGCAGCGTGAGGAGGATGTAGCGCCGAATCCCGGGGTGGCGCAGGTTCAGGCTGAACCGGAACTGCGCGCCCGCGCGCTGGGCCGCCAGGGCCACCAGCAGGAAGGGTCCGACAAACGCGCCGACCAGGCCGCCCCAGGCGAAGCCGACGATCCCGTGCGAGTTCGCCAGCATCAGCCCGCCCGCGATGATGCCGACGTTGTAGATCAGCGCCCCGAACGTGGGCATCGCGACGTACCATTTGTCGTCGCCGCGGATGCTGAAGATCACGCCGTTGATCAGCCCGCCGATGACAAAGAAGATCTGCGCGGGCAGCACGATGCGGGTGATCCGCACCGCCAGTTCCAGCTGCTCCGGGCTGAGGCCCTTGATCCCCTTGTGCGGGCCGTACATGAAATGAACGAGCGGCTCCGCGAAGATCTCGAAGAGGATTACCAGGGTGACGATGAGTACCAGGATCAGGCTGGCAACGACGGCGAAAAAGGCCCAGGCCGCCGATTGGCGCTGGCGCTGCCAGTACTCCTTGAAAAGCGGGACGAAGGTACTGCTGAGGGTGCCTCCGGCCACGAGGTAGTTGAGAATATCCGGCACGTGGATGGCCGCATAGTAGGCGCTAGGCTCGCCCTCCAGGCCGAACTTGTAGGCGATGACCGCGTCACGCAGGTAGCCCAACACGCGGCTGATCAGGCCGACGAGGGTGATCAGCAGCGTTGCCTTGGTGAGGCGGTCACGAAGCGTCTCGCCCCTGGAATCACCCATTGTCATGCCCACCAGTGCTCTGCTTTCTTGAAGAGGCGCGTTTCTCGCGGGGTTGCTTCATCCCCAGCAGGCAGCGGGCGCGCAGGAAGGCGGTCCTTGGATCATCACCAATCAGGCTCTGCGCTCTCTGCGCGTGTTCCCATGCCTGTGCATACTTGCCCCGCGCGCAGAGGATGTCACCCAGACGCTGGTGCACGCGGGCGCGGTGTTCCGGTGTCGAGGCCAGTTCCAGGGCGCGCCTATAAGCGAGCTCCGCGCGCCGCAGGTGCTCTTGCGAGGACGGAAAGCTGGTTGCGAAGCGGTCCTCGCGCAGCCGGCGCAGGGCGCGCTCTCCCTCGTGCTCGCGGGGGGGCCGAAGGGGAGGAGAGCGCCAATTCGCGAGCATAGAGCCAATAGCAATCTCCCGCGGCCACATTCCACCGGTAGGTATCGCGCTCACTCACAGGAGCGCTCTCCAATTCAAGGATCGAGCCTTGCAGCTCTGCCAGCACCGGGTTTTGCAGGGCCGGTTGTTGCGCGAGGACCGGCGGCTCTCCCGGCGTCTGGGTTGGGAACGAGCGCGCGAGCGATGAAGGCTCCGCGAGCGCCGGGGGCGCCTCGCCCGCATCCGGCCGGGCCGGCGCGGCTGGCGGCATCGTGACAGCCGATGGAATGCCGGAGACGGTTGTTTCTCCCGCGTGGTTGTGTTGCTCGGAGGGGGGCACATTGCGGAACCGCGCCTGTGGGCCCGAGATGGAGCGCGCGACAAGCAGGCCTGCGATAACGACCGCTACCGCGATGAGTGCGGTCGCGATCCGGCGAGAGCGTCTCTGCTGTGCCTGCTGCACCTCGCGGGGCACCAACGGCCAACCGCAGCGCCCGCAGCCGAAGCGGCCTGTCTGTGGCAGAGAAAGATGCACCTGTCCGCAGCGTTCGCAACGCGGGCCTTCGGCCATGGCCGGCCAATCGGCATTCATAGCGCGCCTTCCCAAGCAACCCCATCGCGGCGTGTCCGGGGGAGGGCAGCAGCGGCGATGGGAGAGTGCGTGGCGGGTGATGGCGGTGTTTTAGGCGCGTCACCCGACCCAGCATCCCTACCGGAGGAACTGGCGAGGGCGTGTGAGAATCGAACTCACCCAGGACAGCTCTCGCTGCCCCGCGCAGGGTTTGAAGCCCAGGCCCTTCACCAGAAGAGACCCGCCCTCATCCTGGAAGTGGCGCCGCGCGCCCAGCCAGACACGCGTGCGCTTCCATGACCATCCTACCACGAGACGCGGCGCGGGTCAAGAGACCTGAGCTAAGGCGGAGTGCCAGACGAAGGCTCAGCCGTCCAGGACGCCGTGAAGCGCGCGGCGAAGGCTATCACGCCCCCGGGAGAGGCGTGATTTCACCGTGCCTACCGGCACGCCCACCACCTGCGCGATGTGATCCACGGGCAGGCCCTGAAGGTGATGCATCACGACCACCTCCCGATGGTCGGGTGAGAGCGTGTCAATCGCTCTGCGGACCACCTCGGCGGTCGCCTGGATCTCGACGAGCCGGGCCGGTTCGTAGGAGCTATCAGCCACATCCAAAGGGGTCGACTCGCCATCGCGGCAGTAGCCTTCTTCCAGGGAGAGATGCGGCGTGCTTGGGCGGCCACGCCGGAAATTGCGGCACAGGTTGACTGCGATCCGGCAGATCCATGCGAAGAACGCCTGGCCGTCACGAAGGCCCCCGATCGCCCGGTAGGCCTTGACGAAGGCTTCCTGCGCCAGGTCGGCGGCATCCTCGGGATTGGAGACCATGCCATAGACGATGTTGTAGATTCGGCCATGGTAGCGGTCGAAAAGCGTCTCGAACGCCTCCAAATCTCCTGCCTGTGCGCGCTGCACCAACGCAACGTCTCCCGCGTACTGGGATCGTTCGTCTGCTGCCGGCAATGCCTCGATCGTCGAAACCCCTGTCATGCCCCCTCCTTCTCAGATCTGGCTGCCCGCGGTGCGCACGGAACGTGAGGCCAACACCGGGGGTCCTGATTCCCGTCACCTGCGCCTTGTCAGATGCGGAGGCCTGCCGCTCCCTGGAGCACGTCCCGGCCTCATCTTCTCAGGAACCATCTGCCACGTCAGATCTGGCGACACTCCGAACTTCTGTCAGGTTCCGCCAAGCCTGCGTGTTACCGCCATTCTATCACGCCCGGCCGCAGATCGCTATACGGGAAAACCTGTATTACGCTCAGGGTATGCCCGTATCGCGCCCTCGGCGGGCGAGCAAGCTCTGATAGCCGCCGCAACGCTTCAGGCCCTATGGAAAAAGGGCGCGCCAGGGGCTCAATGCTGGGGTTGATGGACTGATGAGGAAGTGCAGGCCTTGTGGTCTCCCTACCTTCCGATCCCGGGCCGACACCGGGGAGGGGGAGCAACCGCGCGGCCCTCATCGGAGAATAAGGGGTCGAAGAACGCGCGATGGGTGTGGTGCGACCGCGTAGCGTCACCAGATTCTTGACATGATGCCAACTTCGGTCGTATGATGGGAACGTTGAGAGCAGCCCCGCGCCTACTAGCGGGGCTGGCCTGTAGATCGGAGAGTCCGCGAGAGCACTATGGCAAGTGAGTCCGTACAGGATTACCTAAAGACCATTTACAAGCTGAGCCGTGACCAAGAGAGCGTATCTACTTCGGCGATCGCCGCGCGCCTCGACGTGGCGCCGGCATCGGTAACAAAGATGATAAAGCGTCTCGCGGACGAGGGTTACGTGCGGCACATCCCCTATCAGGGTGTCGTGCTCACCAAGGCGGGCGAGCAGGTGGCGCTGCGCACCATTCGGCACCATCGCCTCCTGGAGCTCTATTTGACCCAGGCGCTTGGATACCCGTGGGATTTGGTCGATGCGGAGGCCGAGCGCCTCGAGCATGTGATCTCCGAGGAGATGGAATCGCGCATCGACGCGGTGTTGGGCTACCCGAAGGTGGATCCACATGGCCATGCCATTCCGTGCCGGGAGGGAAAGCTGGCAGTGGAGAAGTGCTCCTCGCTTGCCGAGACCGAGCCGGGAATGCGCGTGCGCGTTCGTCAGGTCGATGATGCCAGCCCGGAGGTGCTGCGCCACCTCGGACAGTTGGGTCTCTACCCGGGCGCTGTGGTGACGGTACATGAGCGCCTTCCCTTCGGTGGGCACCTGCGCATCGAGGTGCAGGGGCGCGAGGCGCACCTGGGAGTAGAACCCGCCGGACACGTCTTCGTGGCCCCGGAGTAACTTCTCCCCGGGCTGTCTCGCGCGAGCGTCGCTCTCCCCCGTTGAGACGCGTGGGGACACCCGCCGCTTCTGCCTGCCACGGGCGTCCGGACCCGGCGAGGTGGATGGCCGATTGCACACCAGAATACCAGCGAATCGCACGAGAATACCAACGGCCGCCAGCAGGAAAGGCGCCCGGACGCCGGGAATAAAATGCGGTGGGAAGTCCGGCTGCGGCCGGCCAGGAGTTCGCTCGGGGGGCCAAACTCGCGCAGGATTCCCCGCGAACGGGGCGTGTCCCTCGCGGATGCGCTGTGTTATCGGTGGGAACCGCTGGAAACGGCGGCGTGGGAAGCACTGCGCTGGGTATGCGGGCCCGGCCAGTAACGAAGCAAACGAGGAGGAGACACTATGCCGTCCCTGCTGGAGAACCTGGCGCAGTATGTCATCGACGGCAACGCGCAGAAGGCCAAGGAGACGACTGACGAGGCGCTGGCGCAGAATGTGCCCGTGGCCGACATCATCAACAAGGGTCTGGTCGCCGGTATGCAGGTGGTAGGCCAGAAGTTCAAGTGTAACGAGTTCTACATCCCCGAAGTCCTCATTGCTGCACGCGCGATGAAGCAGTCGATGGAGAAGCTGCGCCCGCTCATCGCCGAGTCCGGTATCCAGCCCATCGCCCGGGTTGCCATCGGCACGGTCCGCGGCGATCTCCATGATATCGGCAAGAATCTGGTGGGCATGATGCTCGAGGGCGCGGGCTTCGAGGTGATCGACCTGGGCACGGATGTCAGCCCGGAGAAGTTCGTCGAGGCGGTGCGAGAGCACAAGGCGGAAGCGATTGGGCTTTCGGCGTTGCTGACCACCACGATGCCGGCGATGAAGGAGACGATCGCCGCGCTTGAGGAAGCCGGCCTGCGCGATAAGGTCGCCGTGTTGGTGGGTGGTGCGCCGCTCACTCAGGCGTATGCCGACGAGATCGGTGCCGATGGCTATGCGCCGGATGCCGCGAGCGCCGTCGATACGGCCAAGCAGCTGCTCCGCATCACCGCCTGAGCACGCTTTTTGGGGCGAGGCGTTTCGGACGAGCAAGAACGTTCCCTATCTCGGCGTCCCTGAACGCGCCGCCGCCTCCACGCGGGAGACGAGGGCGTGGCCTTTAGCAGTTCATGATGGGGCGCCCGCGAGATCTGAGGGCGTGTGTTCGCCCGGGCCTCGCCCTTTCTTTTTGGGAGAGCGAATCCTGATC
The DNA here is from genome assembly GCA_012512265.1 of Armatimonadota bacterium. Lineage (GTDB taxonomy): Bacteria > Armatimonadota > JAAZEB01 > JAAZEB01 > JAAZEB01 > DUUU01. The sequence continues at coordinate 73,261 of JAAZEM010000139.1, forward strand.
CGCCTCTGCTTTCAAAGGGCCGGCGGTCGCGCATGCTGACGGCGCCGGCTCCAGAGAGGCCGCGATAGGGCACCGCTCTCCCTATCCCCTCATCTACCCCGCAGAGGATTCGCGCGCGCTGGTCGCGCCTCCTCATCCCGATGTGCCACGGCGGTGCGCCCCGGGAGGTAAGTCAATGCTGATCATCGGTGAGCGGTTGAATAGCACCCGCAAGAGTGTCGGCGAGGCGGTGAAGGCACGCGATACGCAGTTCGTCCGCGAGGAAGCGGTGCGGCAGGCGGAAGCCGGCGCGCATTTCCTCGACTGCAACGCTGCGGTCGTGGGCGTCGAAGCCGAGCCGGAGGCTCTCGTATGGCTGGTGGAGACGTGCCAGGAGGCTACCGGGTTGCCCTGTGCCATCGACTCGCCGAACTCGGCGGCGCTGGAGGCCGCGCTGAAAGTTCACAAGGGCCAGGCGGTCATCAACTCCATCACTGCCGAGCGCGAGAAATTCGCGCGCATTCTGCCGCTCGTGACGGAGCACCAGGCGAAGGTGGTGGCGCTCTGCATGGGGGATGAGGGCATCCCCCAGACGGCCCAGGCGCGGATTCAGGCGGCCGAGTTCCTGATGGAGAACCTCACGGCGGCAGGAGTGATGCCTGACCAGATCTATCTCGACCCGCTCGTCTACCCGGTGAGCACCAACAGCCACGCAGGACTGGATGTCTTGGAGACGATCCGCCATATCCACGCGACGCACCCAGGCGTCCACACGATCTGCGGTCTCAGCAACGTCTCCTATGGGCTGCCGGCGCGCAAGAACCTCAACCGCGCGTTTCTGGTGCTCTGCATGGGCGCGGGGCTGGATGCGGTGATTGCCGACCCGCTTGATGAGGCGCTGATGGCGCTTGTCTACGCGAGCGAAGCGCTCCTGGATCGGGATGAGTATTGCGCCAACTACCTTTCGCTGGCGCGCCAGGGAAAGCTTTAGTCACACGCGACATCGGAGGAACACGATGGCCGATGATCTTTCCATCGCCCGGGCGGCCGTGCTGCGGCCGGTGACCGAGGTGGCTGCATGCCTGGGCTTGCGCCCGGACGAGCTGGAGCTCTACGGCGAGCACAAGGCGAAGATCAAACCGGAGGCGCTGGCGCGCCGCGCCGACGCGCCAATGGGCAAGCTGCTTCTCGTCACTGCCATGACGCCGACGCCCGCCGGGGAGGGAAAGACCACTCTCGCAATTGGCCTGGCCCAAGGCCTGGCGCGCATCGGGCAGCGCGCGTGTGTCGCCCTGCGCGAGCCCTCGCTCGGGCCGGTTTTTGGCGTGAAGGGCGGCGCCACGGGAGGGGGCTATGCCCAGGTGCTCCCGATGGAGGAGATCAACCTCCATTTCACCGGCGATATCCATGCCGTGACGACGGCGCACAACCTTCTCGCCGCCCTGGCTGATAACGCCTTGCACCAGGGCACGGGGCCCGATCTGGACCCCCGACGCATCGCGTTCCCGCGTGTGCTCGACCTGTGTGATCGCGCCCTGCGTCATGTCGTGCTTGGACTGGGCGGTCCTGCCGACGGCGTGCCTCGCCAGGGGGGCTTCGAGATCACGGCGGCCTCGGAGGTGATGGCGATCCTGGCCCTGGCCAGCGGCTTGCAGGATCTGCGCGAGCGCCTGGGGCGGATCGTTATCGGCTACACCACCGCCGGCACGCCGGTCACCGCCGCTGAGATCGAGGCGACGGGTGCCATGCTCGCCGTCCTCCGCGATGCGCTCAAGCCGAACCTGGTGCAGACGATTGAGGGCGGGCCGGCGTTCATCCATGCCGGCCCCTTCGGCAACGTGGGCCCCGGGGTGAGCAGCCTGATGGCGACGCGCCTCGGCTTGCAGACCGCGGATTACTGTGTCACCGAGGCGGGCTTTGGATCCGAGTTGGGCGCGGAGAAGTTCTTCGATATCAAGTGCCGCTGCGGTGGGTTGACGCCGAACGCGGCGCTGGTCAGCGCCACCATCCGCGCCCTAAAGTACCAGGCGGGGAAGCCGCTTGCCGCGCTGGCGGAGCCGGATGTGGACGCGGTGAGAGCGGGCTTGGCCAACCTGGAAAAACACGTAGAGAACGTGCAGGCCTTCGGCGTTCCCGTGGGCGTGGCCCTCAATCGCTTCACCACTGATACGCGCGAGGAGATCGACGCGGTGTTCGAGGCGATGGCGCGCCGAGACGTGCCCGTCGCCCTCGCCGATGTGTGGGCCAGGGGCGGCGAGGGAGGACGCGACATTGCCAAGATGATGGTGGATCTCGCCGAGCAGCCGTCCGGCTACCGTCCTCTCTACGACCTGGAGGAGCCCGTGCGCGCCAAGATCGAGAAGATCGTGACGCGCATGTATGGTGCCGACGGCGTGGAGTACTCGCGTGAAGCGGAGAAGCGCCTGCTGGAGATTGAGGCGCACGGCTACGGCAACCTCGCCATCTGCATGGCAAAGACGCAGAACTCCCTCTCGGATCAGGCGGCGCTGCGCGGGCGCCCGACCGGGTTCAAGGTGACCGTGCGCGATATGAAGGTGTTTGCCGGCGCCGGCTACATTGTCGTCTACGCGGGGAATATCCTGACGATGCCCGGCTTGCCACAGGTGCCCGCGGCTACCCGCATCAACGTGAACGAGGAGTGGGGCATCGAGGGGCTCTTCTGACCGGCGTGTTCGCCTGAGACCCCGGCATACTTCCAGGGAAGGATGCTGAACCACAGGGTTGCGTGTCGGGTCCTCTGTGGTGTGGCGGGCGTTCGGGCCCGCGATGAATCGGGTGTTGAGCACCTTACCAGGGGTGTGACGCCTGGCCGTTGGTGCCCGTCGCTGCCATGCGCCTGGCGAGTTCCGGCAGGCGCACGTCACGATCACCACGACTGGAAGCATCGGAACAGGGGCGGAGTTTGAGCGTATCGCGTGAGGGGGACAAGCACGCAACACGGGTAGGCCGGCGGAAGCCTAGTACGAAGGGGCCGCTCGTCGGCATCAAGGGCGGGATGAGCGACTTCAACGATGCATCGGAGTGCCGGCTCTCGCTGCGCCTGCGGGCTCCGGAGGGCATGCTCTCGGCGGACCAGCTGATGGTCCTGGGCGATGTCGTTCGGCGGCACGGGATCGGTTTCGTCCGGATCGTGGGGCGCAGTGGCCTGGAGGTGCCTGGGATCGCCTGCGAGGAGATCCAGACAGCCAAGGCGCTTCTCGAGGCCAGCGGCCTGGGGACCGCGAGCGAGGGTGGGGCGGGGAGCTCGCTCTCCGTCTGCTCCGGGCAGGGCCGGTGTGTCAGCTACTTTGTGGATGCGGGCACCCTGGCGATGGCGCTAAGCGGGCTTCTCGAGAGCGAAGCGATGCCGATGCCCGTGCGCGTTGCAATCTCGGGGTGTGCCGAGGCATGCAGCTGCCCCCAGACCGCCGACATTGGATTTGTCGGCATCGTCGAGCCGATCCTCGTCCGGGCGGAGTGCCTGGGGGATGGCGCGTGCGTCGGGGCATGCAAGGAGGGGGCGCTCATCATGCGCCGCGGCCTGCCACGGCGCGACCCCCAGCGGTGCAACTTCTGCGGCGATTGTGTAGCGGCGTGTGGTTTCAATGCGTTGCGCCCGGCTCGCGTCGGCTATACGGTTTACGTGGGCGGGAAGGCAGGCCGTCGGCCTTGCCTGGGGGCGGAGCTCGCGCGCTTTGTCCCTGAGGAGGATGCCCCCGAGGTGGCCGCGCGCGTGATCGGCTTTGTGAGCGAGCGAGCTCGGCCCCGCGAGACCTTTGGCGCTGTGCTTCGCCGCATTGGCCTCGACGCGCTCCGCAGTTACGCCATCACTCGCCCATCCCAGCGCACCCGCCCCCAGGAGATGACGCCATGACATCCCGCGAGCGAATCCTGACTACCCTGCGGCACCAGGAGCCGGATCGCGTACCGTTTGATCTGGGCTCTACCAAGGTGACCGGAATCCACCGCATTGCCTATGAGCGCCTGCGTCCGGCTCTCGGCCTGGCGCCGCGCGAAGCGGCAATCAGCGACCTTACCCAACAGCTTGCCGCTGTCGATGAAGACCTCCTTCAGGCCCTGCGCGTCGATACGCGCGGCGTGGCCAGTGGCGACCCTTCCGGCTGGAGACTGTGCATCCGGGAGGAGGGCCGCTACCGCACCTTCACCGACGCCTGGGGATTGCCCCGCCGCATGCCCCGCGACGGCTGGTATTACGATCTTTGCGGTCACCCCCTCGCCGAGGCCACGTCGCCCGAGGAGATCCGGCGCTATCCCTGGCCGGACCCGCAGGACCCGGCGCGGTTCGCGGGCCTGCGTGCGCGCGCCCAGGCGGCGCGCGACACCGGGTGCGCCGTGATCCTCGGTGGCGTCTGCGCGGGGCTTACCGAGATGTGCCTCTGGCTCCGTGGCTTCGAGCGCTTCTTCACCGATCTCGTTGCCGACCGGCCGATGGCCGAAGCGATGCTCGATCTCATCCTGGAAACGAAGCTGCGCTATTGGGAGCGCGCCCTGGCCGAAGTGGGCGACCTGGTGGATATCGCGATGGAGGGGGACGACCTGGGGATGCAACAGTGCCTGCTGATGAACCCGCGCGTTTACCGCGAGGTGGTGAAGCCCCGCCAGGCGCAGCTCTTCGCCCACATCAAGAAGCAGGCGCCCGTCTTCGTCTTCTACCACACCTGTGGTAGTGTCGTCGAGATTCTCCCGGACCTGATCGAGGTGGGCGTGGATATCCTCAACCCGGTGCAGGTGAGCGCGGCTGGCATGGACACCCGGCGGCTCAAGGCGGAGTTCGGGCGCGATATCGTCTTCTGGGGCGGTGGAGTGGATACCCAGCGTATTCTGCCACATGGCACGCCGCAGGAGGTTCGCGATGAGGTGCGCCGGCGCATCGATGACCTCGCTCCCGGCGGCGGTTTCGTCTTCAACACCGTCCACAACATCCAGGCCGATGTGCCCCCAGAGAACATCCTGGCGATGTGGGAGACGTTGCAGGAGTATGGCGTCGGGAAAGCCGAATGATCCTCCTGGAGCGGGGGCTGCGCCCTCCCCAATTGCGGGCTGCCCTCGCGGCGGCTATTCCACTCGGGAAGGCTGGAAGTGCCTTTGTACGAGAGGGATCCCGTCGAGCACCATGAGAGGAGGACGGGAGCTGCACGGATTCTCCATGCGCGCCCTCCCCGCAGGTGGGGGAGAGCGACGGGGTTCTCCTGCACCCCTGAATCTCTATGAGCAAGCATTCCCTTCAGGTGCGCGCGCGGCGCGCCGGCATATGGCCATGCCTGCGGTGCGTGGCCGTTCTCATCGGAGCCCTGCTCGCCGGATGTGGCGGGGGAGGGGGCGATGAGCAGAAGGCAGATTACGACCCGCCCCGGATCGTCTGGGCGCGGTTCGAGCCCTCCTCGTTGGGCGATATCGGGGGCACGGCGCGGATCATCGCCCTGGTGACCGATGCCTCCGGCGTGGCGTGGGTCCGGGCAACGCTCACCCGCCCGGATGGGTCGCAGGCGGTCCATGACATGACCTGGAACCAGGCGGGCTACTACGAGGTCTCGATCCAGGTGCCCGCTAACCTCAGCAGTGCCGATCAACGCTATTATGCGTCGATTAGCGCCGCGGATACCAGGGGAATCGCCAGCCAGGCCGTGTCGATCAGCCCGCTCACCGTCCGTAGCGATTCCGCTCCGCCTCCGCCCCCGAAACTCTAGCGGTCAGGTGGTGGCCCAGCGCGCGAACAGCTCTTCGAAGCGGGTGCAGCCGGCCGTGCGCGCGGCTTCGAGGAACTCAGCCGCGCGCTCCGAGACAGCCGCCCACCGCTCTGGCACGGCGTCCACGGTGAAAGAATCGGTCGCCTCGTTCCAACGGCAGATCTGTTGGTGGCTCATGGCGCCCGGGGTGCCGGTGGCCGCATAGACGGCACAGACGCGGCGCCGGTAGCCCGTCAGGGTGCGGTCGAGGCGCAGGAACGCCACCAGGTCAATCGCGGCGAACTCCTTCTCTCCCAGGCCGATGGATGGCCCGCACAGCGTCATCCGTAGCTCTTCTAGCGTGTCGGCGTGGATGCACGAGGCTGCCTGCACGCCGGGGGCGGCTGCGGCCTCGAAAAAGCCTCGCGCCGCGCCTCCCCAAAGGTAGGCATACCAGGGACCGGAGCCGATCTCGTGCGCCAGAAGGCACGTGTCCGGCGGCACGCTCCGGGGCGGGCCATCTGGCACGGTGACAATGCGCCTGCCCGGCGGGATGAAGGAGAGAAGCGCGGCCAGCACCGTCGTCTTCCCGGCGTTGCCAGGCCGGGCCGCGGTGAGCAGGGATGCGCCCGATGCCACCGCGCCCGCCAGAAGCGAGGCCACCGGCAGATCCACGGTGTTGGCATCCACCAGGTCGAGCAGGCTGAGCATTCGGCCTCCCCGCTGGCTGAGCCCTAGGATCTCTCTCAAGTTGTGGTTGCGCATGGCTGCGGGTGGAGCGCGGGAGCCGCGGAAACGGTTTTCTCGCCGCGGCCTCCCGCGACTCCCGGCCTCCTCTCGGAAATCATCTTGATAGGGGACGCGCTCGCGCTATGAGCCCGGCGCGCAGGTGGCCGCGACCTTCGCGGCTTCTTCCTTCCACTTCTCGGGCGCCGCGGCAAACGGAACCGTCACAATCCGGTAGCGCAGCTCCTCATCCGCCGGAACGGTGCCCTTCATGAACGTCCTCAGGTAGTGCTTCCGGTAGCGCTCAGGCTGGTCCCAATAGAGGGTGGACCAGGGCTGGGCCTCCGGCACTTCGAGGACGTAGGTCACCGCGCCCTTCCCGCTCAGGGGATCGTAGATAGCGGACCACTTCGTGGGCTTGTCGAGCAACAGCTTCTTGCTGTCCGTGAAGGCGCCTTCCACCCGGGTGCCATCCGGCAGCTCGGCCAGGTATTCAGTGGCGGTGTGCGTCCACGGGTGCATGAAGTGGTAGATGAGGTCGACCTTCGTCGGCTCGTCCGCCTTCATGACCACTTCTTCCCAGATGCGGTTGTTCGCAACGGTAATCGTCGTCTTGTAGCGGAGCGCGCGCACCTTCGATTCCTTGCGGAGGACGATCTCGCGACACCGGTAGGAAGCCTTGGGCTCGGCGATTGGCTTGCCATCCACCTCCAGCGCGAGAGAAAGCACCTCTTCGTTTTCGTTCTCGGTGTGCCCGCTGCCGATGAAGCCAACCCCCGGGAAGGACGCGACTGTGCCGTAGTGGGAACCCCACCGGTCATGGCAGAGGCGGGTGCCCTGGTAATCGATTCGGTAGAGCGTCCAGAAGGAGCGGCTCTCGAAGCGCACCTGGAGGTCGCCGACATCGGCCACTACCTCGGCCGGCCAGTCGTTTTTCACGGCCGGCTGATGTTTCTTCAGGATCACGTCATCCACCAGAACCTTTGCCTGGCAATTGCCGCTCTTTTCGTAGAAGGAGAAGCGAATGCAGATACTCGCCGTGCCTTCCGGAAGCGGATTGGCCGAGCCTTTGCCAAACTCGCCCCGGACTCGCTTCCAATCGTGCGGCGCCGATTTGGTGTTGAGGCCGTAGAAGGCAATCTGGCGCAGCGCCTTCCCGGCGGCGTCGTAGCAGTACATGGAGAAAGCGAAGACGCCGTTCTTGATCTCCTCGTTCTTCAGGAGGGCGGTCACCTCATAGGCGGCATCGGCCTCCAGCGCCTTGCCAAGCTCCAGCTTCTCGGTTTCGACGCCGAGGATCTTCCCGTCCGGGTGCAGCTCGAGCACCTTGCCGCGCTCGCCGCCTGCATCCACGATGGCCGCCAGCGAGGGATCCCCAGGGCGAAAGACCCAACCCGACATCTCCTTATCAAAGCCGGGGTTGGGAAGCAGGCCGGCATCCTTCTCAGCGGCGCCAGCCGCGGTGGTCGTGATGGCCAAAAGGAATAGAAGCAGCACTCGCATGGTGTCTCTCTCTGTGAAAACGGCGCCGAATGGCGCTCTCTTGGCGAGTCTATTCCAGGCTGGCCTGGCGAACTCCTCGTGGGATGCCGTCTGTGGAAGAGGCGAGCGCGAGGGGTTCGTAAGGGAAACGCCGCTATGGCTGGCCGGCGTGCGCCGGCGGAGGCGCCGGGAGGAGATGCTTCTCCCGATTCATGGTACCGTTGAGCATGTGGCGTTGGAGGACGAACTCGCCTTCGGGGCCGTGCACTTGAAGCAGATCTGCCGCCAGGAGGTGCCCCGGCTCCTCGCGGGAGAAGTGGAGGACGACGGCGGAGTAGGGCACGCCGTTGCGCGCCTCGAAGTAGCGGGCGCCGGCGCCTCCGGTCGTGCCGGCGTTGATGAAGGTGCTTCGGGGCGTGCGGCGTACCGACGGGCGGTGGTTGTGCCCGTAAAGGATCACCGGAGCTACGCCACCGAGTTGCTCGGCAACGCGGTGGTTATGGACCAGGAGCACATGTGGGCGGTCGGGCAGGGCGGCGACGCCCTCGCGTATCTCTTTCTGAAGGCGATCCAGGTCTTCGCTGGAGGGGTTCACGCTGCCATAGCCCTGGCGCTTCGACACCAGATCCGGCCAGCCCGCGAAGCGGATCCCGTGCACCACCACGCTCTCGCCATCCAGCACGCGCACCTCGGCCTCGCGATCCAGCGTACGGAGGGTGGTCTGCGAATCGTGGTTGCCGGCGACCAGGAGCTGAGGTACCGGTAGCTGGCGCAGGCGCTGGATGAACGCCTCTTCCACTTCGGTTCCATAGTCGGTGATATCGCCGGTGTTCACGATCAGATCTACCTGAAAGTGGCGCGCTAGGCGCTCCACGAAATCGATCGCGACCGGGTTGTTGTGGAGATCGCTGATATGGAGCACGCGTAGGTCGGTCTGGGCGGGCACCCGGGGGCCGGAGTCGCCCAGGGAGGCGTAGAAACGCGCCAGGCTAGCGGCGATGGTGTCCATGCGCCCGCGAAGCCGGCTGAGGCGGGCGAGGCCATCGCGCGCGAAGCGGATTGCCCCGGGCGCCTCGGCCAGCGGCCCGGTATAGCGCGGGCTCGCGAATCCGCCGCGATCGTAGGTGCCCACTGTGGCGACGAGCACCAGTGAGGTGGCGGCGAGGCCGACAAAGCCGGAGAAGAGGTGCCAGGGACCGGATCCGCGCAGCAGCATGAGGCTGGCGAGCGTGCCCCCGGCAAGGGCCAGGAGCAGCAGGCGGAATGCATACCGACCAATGCTGCGGCAGGCGCGCTGTTCCAGCTCGGCGAGCACTTCGCTGGCGTCGGGGATCTCCTTGGCCATGCGACGCACAGCGCCCAGATGGAGCCGGTCGAGCTGCACGGTGAGGCGCACGGGGGCGCGATGCGTGCGCGCGGTGATCTCGCCGATGGGGGTGAGCACAATCGCGGTGTCGCCATGGCGCGCTGGGGCCACGGAAACACGTACCCGAACAAGCCCCCACGAATAGGCGGCGTGCCCGAAGATCCAGACAGCCAGCACGGCGCCAAGGATGCCGACGGTCCCGTGCAGTATCCACTCCATCCCTCGCCTCTGCTTCCTGAACACCAGACCACCTTCCGCACACCACGTCCCGCGGAATCCTCACGACTGAGGACAGAACGAGGGGCACTCGGTTCCGCATCATCGCGCGTTGAGCTGCCGATCTTGACAAGGAAGCGGCTACCCCCATATAATGAACAAAAGGGGGGATACCCCTGCTCTTTGGATGCAGAAAAGCCCGACTGCGCGTGATAGTGCGCTCTCACTTTGCCCGGGCTACCCGGTGGCGAACGGGGTGTCGCCGGGGCTACCTGGAGGGGGACGTTCCCTTGGGCGCTCTGATTTTTGAAGGGTCCAGGTCAGCGCGGGATCTTCTCGTGGCCTGGACCCTTTGCTTTACCGGGGAGAACGCAGCCAGAACCCTCGGGCGCAGCAACTTCCGCCAGACGATGGGGGGAGAAGGCTGGTGCGCATCGAAAAGAGAATACACGTTGAACGGCACGCGTGGATGGGACGGAGGGTTTTCCCTATCGACCCGGAAGCTTGCACATCCGCGAGAGCGGGCCTCCGGGCCAGGCTCAACCAGGATGTGAGCCGAAGCCTGCCCCAGAAGGCGCTGCGTTGCCTGCAGAGCCGATCCTTGCGAGGAAATGGTTGGTTGACTTGCTCTTCGCCCAGGAGGCCGCCGTGCGGCTGCCTGCGGTGAAGTGGGGTCAGTGTATGGAAACGAGCGGGTGGCCCGGGCGTCCCTGCTTCCGTGATCTCCATACCCGGAGGGCACTTGCTGAAGGAGATGGATATTGATGAAACCGTATGAACCTGGCCAAATCAGGAATGTCGCCCTGATCTCCCATGGGGGAGCGGGCAAGACCTCGCTTGCAGAGGCCATGCTCTTCGACGCCGGCGTCACCACTCGCATGGGACGAGTCGAAGAGGGCAACACGGTCACCGACTACGAAGAGGATGAGACCAAACGACAAATCTCCGTAAGCGCGGCACTCGCTCCCCTGGAGTGGAAGGACCACAAGCTCAACATCATCGATACGCCGGGCTTCATGGACTTCCAGGCGGATGTTCGCAGCGCCCTGAGTGTTGTTGAAGGGGCGATCGTGCTCGTGGATGCCGTGGCCGGAGTGGAAGTGGGCACCGAGCTCTACTGGCGCCTGGCAGAACAGAACAACCTGGCGCGCATCTTCTTCATCAACAAGATGCGCCGCGAGAACGCCAACTTTGAGGGCGTGGTGGAGGGCATCCGCACGCGCTTCGGCAAGGCGGCCGTGGCCGTGCAGGTGCCGGTGGGCTCCGAGCTGAACTTCCGCGGCGTCGTCGACATCGTCAGCGACAAGGCCTACACCTGGAACGAGGGCAAGGAGCCCCAGGAAGGCCCCGTGCCGGCTGAACTGGCCGATACCGTCGCGGAATACCGCAACACCCTGATTGAGGCGCTGGCGGATGTGGATGAGGAGCTGGGCGACAAGTTCCTCATGGAGGAGGAGATCACCCGCGAGGACATCATCCGCGGCATTCGGAAGGGCGTTCGCGAGCGCACCCTCTTCCCGATCCTCCTGGGCGCAGGCGCCGACAATATCGGCGTTCAACCGCTGCTCGATCTGATCGTCGAGTGCGTCCCCAGCCCCCTCGACCGCGGGACGGTGACAGGGAAGCACCCGGATACCGGGGAGGAAGAGAAGCGCCAGACGGGCATGGACGCCCCATTCTCCGCCTACGTCTTCAAGTCCACCGCCGATCCCTACGTGGGGAAGCTCAACTTCTTCCGTGTCTGGTCCGGCACGCTGCGCGCCGATTCCAGCGTCTACGATGCCACGCGCAAGCACGACGAGCGCATCGGCCAGATCCTCATCATGCGCGGCAAGCACCAGGAGCCGGTGCCGCAGGTGAACGCGGGCGACATCGCCGCGGTGGCGAAGCTGCAGCATGTGCATACCGGAGATACCCTCGCCGATAAGTCCAAGCCGATCGTCTATCCGCAGGTGGAGTATCCCGAGCCGGTCATGTTCTACGCGGTGGAGCCGAAGACCAAGGGCGATGAGGACAAGCTGGGCGCTGGCCTTGCTCGCCTGGCCGATGCCGACCCGGCGTTCCGCACCTATCGCGACACGGTGACCAAGGAGACGATTATCGCCGGCATGGGCGACCAGCACCTGGCGGTGGTCGTGGATCGCCTCCAGCGCATGGGCGTTGCTGTCCAGACGCGCGAGCCGCGCGTGGCCTATCAGGAGATCATCAAGAAGACCGTCGAGCAAGAGTATAAGCACAAGAAGCAGACCGGCGGTCGCGGCCAGTACGGGCACGTCGTTCTGCGCATCTCGCCGGCGCCCGGCGAGGGCTTCAAGTTCGGCGATGAGATCGTGGGTGGCGTCGTGCCGAAGCAGTTCATCCCCGCCGTCCAGAAGGGCGTCGAGGAAGCGCTCGCTGAAGGCGTTCTGGCCGGCTATCCCGTGACCGACGTCGAAGTGGTGCTTACCTTCGGCTCCTACCACACGGTGGACTCCTCGGAGCTCGCGTTCAAGATCGCCGCTTCGCAGGCGTTCAAGGAAGGCGTGCTCAAGGCGAACCCAAGCATCCAGGAGCCGATCTACGATGTCGAGATCACCGTTCCCGAGGAGAATATGGGCGACGTGATCTCTGACCTCAATGGAAAGCGCGGTCGGGTTCAGGGCATGGACCAGATCGCCCCGGGCACGCAGCTCATTCGCGCTCAGGTGCCCCTGGGCGAGCTGCATCGTTATAGCATCGACCTGCGCTCCATTACGCGCGGTCGTGCCACCTACACGATGAAGTTCTCCCACTACGAGGAAGCCCCCGCGAACGTGGTCCAGCAGATCATCGAGGAGGCCAAGCGGGCGAAGGAAGAGGAGAAGAAGTAGTCTTGCTACTTCAGCGAAGGGGGTGGGCCGCGGGGCGGCCCACCCCCTTCGCTCTTCCCGAGGCGGCGTTCCGTATCGCCCCGCACTGTATTGCTTCGCGCTTCCGGCCCCAGCGGGCGGGAGATCCGCGAGGCCTGCACCTTCCCATCCGCGTCTGTTCCCTTCATCCGTAGTATCGCCGCCAGCTCGGGCTGCGGCGTGGGAGAGCTGGCCCCTGCGTCCCACTGGAGACCCTGGGCGCGACGATCTCGCACGGGGGCTTCCGTCCCCCGCGTGAATATGTTATAATGACGCCTGGTGTACACAAGCAACCTCGATCTACAGACAACCGTGCGGGACTCCTTCACCCTGCGTGGCGTGGGCATCCATTCCGGCGAAGCGGTGGCGGTCACAGTTCAGCCGGCGTGCGAAGGGGGCATCCGCTTCCATCGTGCCGACCAGCCAGCCGTCAGCATCCCGGCGCATCTTTCGTCACTGCAGGCGACGCCTCGCTGTACGGTGCTCGCTGCCGGCGAGATCCGCGTGGCGACGACGGAGCATCTCCTGAGCGCTCTTTGGGCGTTGGGGGTCGATCACGCCCGCGTCCTGGTAGAGGGCGATGAGCTTCCGGCCTTGGATGGAAGCGCCCTCGAGTATGTGCAGGCGTTACAGCGCGTCGGCCTGCGAGATCTGGATCAGCCGCGAGAGTGGCTCGATCTGGCGCAGCCGGTGTGGGTGCGCCAGGGAGATGCGAGCATCCTGGCGTTGCCGGCGCCGGCGTTCAAGGTGACCTACGTGCTCGAGTATGACCACCCGATGGTGGGCACCCAGGTCGTGAGCGCCGACGTGGATCCTGGCACCTTCGCCGAACAGGTGGCGCCCGCGCGCACTTTCGGCTTCCTGGAATGGGCTGAGGAGCTCCGTAAGCGTGGCCTGGCACGGGGAGCCTCGCTGGAAAACACCGTCGTCATTGCCCCGGATCGGATCCTATCGCCGTTGCGCTTTGCCGATGAGTTTGCTCGCCACAAGATATTGGATATGATTGGAGATCTGGCGCTTCTCGGGCGTCGCCTGCGCGCGCACGTGATCGCGGTGCGTGGTGGGCACGCGCTGAACGCGTCACTGGTGGGCCGGATCCTGGAGTTGTGTCAGTTGGACGGGGCAACTCGATCCGGTTCCTCGCACGAGTCTGCCGGGTGAAGTCGGCCCGGCTGGGCGATTCGCGCTCGTAAGAATGGAGGCCCTGTTGCGATGAACGTCGTGCAAATCCAGAACGTCATCCCACACCGCTACCCCTTCCTCTTAGTGGATCGCATGGAGGAAGTCGTCGTCGGTGAACGCGCCGTCGGGATCAAGAACGTGACGATGAATGAGGCCCATTTCCAGGGCCATTTTCCCGGTGCGCCTGTCATGCCGGGGGTGCTGATCCTCGAGGCGATGGCTCAGGTGGGCGCCGTGCTCCTGCTCTCGGATCCGCGCAACAAGGGCCAGCTCGCCATGTTCGCCGGTATCGATAATGTCCGCTTCCGCAAGCCGGTGGTTCCGGGCGACACTCTCCGCATCGAGGTGAATATGCTCCGCAACCGCGGCCGCTTCGTGAAGGTGGAGATCACCGCGAGCGTGCAAGGCCAGGTTGCGGTATCGGGCGAGTTTACTTGTGCTGTGGTAGACCCAGCGGCGATCGCGAATGAAGGGGCCGCGGAGACTTCCTGAGATGGCAATCCATGAGACCGCTATTATCGACCCCGATGCAGAGATCGGCGTCGATGTCGAGATCGGGCCCTACACCGTGATCGGGCCCGCCGTCCGGATTGGCGATCGCTCGCGCCTGGGGGCGCACGTCGTCATCGAGCGAGGTACGACGCTCGGCGCGGAGTGCCAGGTGGCGAGCGGCGCCATTCTTGGTGGCGCGCCGCAAGACACCAAGTACCAGGGTGAAGAAACTTTCCTGTTGATCGGCGAGCGTAACATCATTCGGGAAGGCGTTACCATTCACCGCGCCACCGGCGAAGGCAACGCGACCATCGTCGGCAACGAGAATATGATCATGGCCTACGCTCATGTCGGCCACAACGCGCGTCTGGGGAACAACATCACCATCGCCAGCTACGTGGGCATCAGCGGGCATGCCACTGTGGAAGACCGCGTCGTCTTCGGTGGCTTCGTTGGCGTGCATCAATTCGTGCGCATCGGCAAGATGACCATGATCGGCGGGATGTCGCGCGTCGTGCAGGACGTGCCCCCGTTCATGCTCGTCCAGGGAGAGCAGCTCCAGCCCCACGGCCTGAACGTGGTTGGCTTGCGCCGCGCAGGTGTCACCGCGGAGGTGCGCGAGCAGCTCAAGGAGGCGTACCGACTTCTCTACCGCGCCGGGCTCAACCTCCAGCAGGCGGTCGAACGGATCCAGGCCGAGGTGCCCCCCAGCGAAGAGCGCGACTACCTGGTGAGCTTCCTCCTAGCCGTGCCGACGGGCCGGCACGGGCGCCAGCTCGATAAGCCCAAGTGATAGTGCCGTGAGAATCGTCATCACGGCCGGTGAAGCCTCGGGCGACCTATTCGGCGCCGAACTGGCGCGGGCCCTCCGAGACCTGGACCCGAACATCGTGGTATCCGGGATCGGGGGGCCGCGCATGCGCCGGGCAGGGGTGACCCTCGTTCGTGATTCCAGCACCTGGGGCTCCATCGGCGTCGTCAACGCGCTCAAGGTCCTGCATCGTGCCCTCGCGGGCTATGCCGCTCTACGCCGGCACCTGCGCGCGCACCCGCCTGCCGTCCTGGTGCCGATCGATTTCGGCGCCTTCAATGTGCGCGTCGGACGTTTCGCTCGCTCTCTCGGTATCCCAGTTTACTATTTCATCGTCCCTGGATCGTGGCGCCGATCCGGGCCGATCAGTCCCTCGCTCCTCGAGGCCGCAGACTATTTCTGCACGCAGTTGCCCTGGCATGCCGACCGCCTCCGAGCGGCCGGAGCGCGCGCCGAATTCTATGGGCATCCCCTCCTGGACCTAGCATTTCCCTCACGTCCCGCCGAGGCAATACGCCAGGCGTGGGGATTGGAAGTGGATGCCCCGGTGGTTTGCCTTTTCCCTGGAAGCCGGCGGCACGAGGTGGAGCATATTCTCCCGGCATTCCTCGACGCAGCCGCGCTCATCCGCGAGAGGGTTCCCCGGGCACGTTTCGTCCTGGGTTTGGCAGAAGTCGTGGATCGACGCCAGGTGGGGCGGATTCTGCGTACGCGGGGCTGGAGCGCGCGAGAGCCCGCGGAGGACCAGGGCGGTCCGGGGCGCGGGGCGTTTCCGTTCGCGGCCTCTTCGCCAGGATCGCACACGCCGGAGGTGATCATGGTCACCGGGCGCACCTATGACTGCCTGGCCGTGGCGAACGCGGCGCTGTGTGCCTCTGGCACGGTGACGCTGGAATCGGCGATCCTGGGAGTGCCCCACTTGATCGTTTACCGCGGCTCGTTCGGGATGCGCCTGCAGTATCAGCTTGTGAAGCACAAGATCGGGTATATCGGGTTGCCCAATCTGCTCCTGGATGCGTCCATCTGCCCCGAGCTTCTGGATACAGCAGCGACACCGGAACGCATCGCGGACGAGTGCACCGCACTGCTTCTCGATGAGGAGCGCGCGCGCGCGCAAAAGGATGGCTTTGCCCGCCTGATGGAGCTGCTTGGACAACCGGGCGTGATTCGCCGGGCCGCGGAGAGGATCCTGGATGTCGCGAGAAGAACGCAAGCCTGAGCGACTGCTGAACGCGGTGGCGCGCCGACGCACGCTCCTGCTCGTTATTCTCCCCCTGATTGGGATGCTGGTGGCCGAGCCGCGCCCGGCTCTCTATTTGGTGGGGGTGCTAGCTGTGGTGGCCGGACAGGCCGTGCGCTTCTGGGCAGCCGGGTACATTGTGAAGGCAACGCAACTCACGACGACAGGTCCCTACGCGCATGTAAGGAACCCTTTGTATCTGGGAAGCCTCCTGATCACGCTGGGCTGGGGAACGATGTCGGGGCGCCTGGTGGTGGCGGTGCTCCTGCTCGCGGTGTTCGCGTTGACCCACGCGCTGGCGATCCGCTCGGAAGAGAGCTACCTGGGCGAGCGTTTCGGCGAGGAGTTCCACGCCTACTGCCGGCAGGTGCCGCGGCTTTTTCCCCGGTTGCGCCCGGGGACGAGCGGCTCAGGAGACTACTCCTGGCGGCGCGCCCTCCAATGTGATGGGGAGGGGTGGACCTCCCTCGGAGTGGCTGCGCTGGCGGGGCTCTATGCGACACGGTTCTGGTGGTGATGGAGGTTCGGGGAGATGAGGTCTGCGACCGGCGCCGGATGGGGCGCGCACGGTGCGAAGCCCTGCAAGAAGGGGAGCTGGTTCCAGCGCATGTTGGGCCGGCTGCGCCTTCTCGTGCTCCCCGAGTCGCACGACTCCGTCTGGCGCCTGTGGGAGTATACACGCGTCGACCTGCGCCGGATCGTTTTCGGGTGCCTGTGCGGCATCGGATACGTTCTTCTGACGCTCGCGACCGCCTATCTGATCAGGGCGATGCTAGGGGCATTGGTGGATGCGAACCCGCGCAAGATCGCGCTCTGCGCCGCCGCGACCCCGCTCCTCTACCTGATCAAGGGATGCTTTTACTACGGGCAGGTTTACCTCCTCTCGAGTGCCGCCGAACGCCTGGCGCAGCGCCTCCGCAACCGCCTCTACGAGCACATGCAGACGCTCTCCCTCTCCTTCTTTGAGAACCAGAAGACCGGGGGACTGATGGCCACGATCGCCAGCGATGTGCCGGTGATCCAGCAGACGTTCACGGTTGCTATCCTCGAAGGGGTGATCGGCCCGGCGATGGTCGTCGGCGGCCTCCTCGTGATGTTCTACATGAACTGGCGGATGGCGATCGTGACGATCGTCTCGCTGGTCGCTATCGGGAGCGTCATCTCCAAGGCAAGCCTGCGGATGCGCCGGGCGAGCGAGGCGATCCAGAAGAGCATTGGAGCGACATCAGGGTTGGCGACAGAGTCGCTGTCGGCCATCCGTGTGGTGCAATCGTTCTGCATGGAGGAGCGCGAGGCGGAGCGCTTCCGTGATGAGAGCCAGCGCACCTACCGCAGCGGAATGCGGATCGTGCGCATCAACGGGATCCTCCGGCCCACCATGGAGCTCTTGGGCGCCACTTCGGTGGCGTTCATCCTCTGGTATGGCGGCATGGAGATTGTGCAGGGGCGGCTGACGGTCGCCGGGGTCACAATGATCTTCTACGTCGCCCTCGAGATCACCAAGGGAATCCAGCAGGTCGGCCGGCTGAGGATGTATGTCGACCGCGTCCACGGCGCGGCAGAGCGGATCTACACCGTTCTGGACATGCAGCCGGAAGTCCGCAATGCCCCCGACGCTCTCACCCTCGAAGAGGTGCAGGGCGACATTGCCTTCGAGGATGTCCACTTCGCGTATGCGGATGGCGACCCGGTGCTGCGGGGCGTCAGCTTCAAGGTGCGCCCAGGTGAAGCGCTCGCGGTGGTCGGTCCGAGCGGCGCGGGGAAGTCCACCATCGCCAATCTGATCCCCCGGTTCTATGACGTGACCTCGGGGAGCGTCCGTGTCGATGGGCATGATGTGCGCGCGATCACGACTCAATCGCTGCGCGCGCATATCGGTATCGTCGCACAGGAAACCGTGCTCTTTTCGGGCACCATTCGCGAGAATATCGCCTACGGGCGCCCGGATGCCACGGAAGAGGAGATCATCGAGGCCGCCCGGGCCGCGAACGCGCATGACTTCATCTCGCAGATGCTCCCCGATGGGTATGAGACGGTGGTAGGCGAGCGGGGCGTGAAGCTCTCGGGCGGGCAGCGCCAGCGCATCGCAATCGCGCGCGCTCTGCTGAAGGATCCCCGCATTTTGATCCTGGACGAGGCCACCTCTGCGCTCGACACCGAGTCGGAAGCTCTTGTTCAGGAAGCCCTCGACAAGCTGATGCAGGGGCGCACGACGATTATCATCGCGCACCGCCTCTCCACGGTGCGCAAGGCAGACCGGATACTGGTGCTCGCGCAGGGTCGGATTCAGGAGCAGGGCACGCACGCCGATCTGCTTCAGATGAATGGGCTGTATGCCCGGCTCTACGAGGTGGGCGCCGGGCTGGAAGCGGTGAAGTAAGCGCGCGATAGCGATGAGGTGGCTGATGGATCCTCTAACGGGCCGCCGGGAGCGCCGCGCATCTCCTCTGCATAGAAGAGCGCCTCGCCGCGGGATCGGGGCGTGAGACAGGAGAGTTCAGTGAGTGTAGCGAGACGTTGGCGGGTGATGCATCTGCTCTATAACACGTTGATCATCCTTGCGTTGCCCGCGTTGCCCGTCTACTTTGGCTATCGGTGGTTGCGGGGCAAGTCGCGCGAGGGATGGGCGGAGCGGATGGGTTACCTCCCCGTCTTCACGGGCGAGCATCCTATCTGGGTGCATGCGGTATCGGCCGGCGAGGCCGTGGCGGCAGAGGCGGTGGTGCGTGCCCTGCGCGAGCGGCTGCCCGACGTGCCGATCCTCTATACCGCGGGCACGCCGGAGGGCCGGGCGACGGCGCGTAAGCGCATGGGAAGCCTGCTAACCCATGTGGCGTATGCGCCCCACGACCTTCCCTGGGCGGTGGCCCGCGCCATGGATCGGGTTCGCCCGCGGCTTTACCTGCTGGTAGAGTCGGACCTTTGGCCAAACTTGCTGCAAGCGGCGGCGGTGCGCGGGGTGCCGGCGATGCTGGCCAATGGCTACATCTCCGAGCGAACGCTCCGGCGCGGCCGTCTGGTGCCTGCGCTCTACCGCTGGATCTTTGGCAATTTGTGCTCGATCTGCGTGCAGACGGAGGCGGTGCGCCGGCGCGCGTTGGCGCTGCATGCTGTGCCAGAGCGCGTGTGCGTGGTCGGCAACGTGAAGTATGATCAGGCGACCGCGCCGCTCACTGATGAGCAGGCGAGCCGCTGGCGTGCCCTGTTTCGCTTGCGGCCGGACGAGCCGGTCCTGGTGGCGGGCAGCACCCACCCGGGCGAAGAGGAGAAGGTCCTCGCGGCCTACTCGGCGATGCGCGCGAGTGGGATCGCGCCGCGTCTTATCCTGGCGCCTCGGCATCCGCAACGTGCCGAGGAAGTGGAGACACTGGTGCGTCACGCGGGATTTGCCTGTGTGCGCCGGAGCCACCTGGGCGAAGGGGATGGACCCGCGCCAGAGCCGGATGCGGTGATTCTGCTCGATACCATGGGGGAGCTGGCCGGCGTCTTCTCGCTTGCCACAGTAGTTTTCCTGGGGGGCAGCCTGGTGCCGGTGGGCGGGCACGACATTCTGCAGCCCCTGATCGCCGGAAAGCCGGTCCTGCTCGGCCCCTACACTCATCGCCAGCGGGAGATCGTGGAGGACGCCCTGGATGCCGGGGTGGTGTGGGTCGTTACCACTCCTCAAGAGTTGGCACGTCGGTCGCTTGAACTGATGAAGGACGCCGGTAGTGGCGACGGTTATGCGGCGAACGCAGTCAGCTTCGTATCAGGCCGACGCGGTGCTTCCCAGCGCTGCGCGGAGGAGGCGGCGCGTCTTTTGGGAGAGATGCAGCCGTTACGCACCCATGGGGTTGGGAAGGCGGTCGGTAAGAGTTGAGAGGCGAGGTCAGCGCTGGATGCGAGAACAGGGAGCGCCTGGCGGTGCGTTTCCCATTTTCTGCTTCTCTCCCGACGCCTTACTTGCTGCGCGTCGCCGATGGGGAGGCCACGGGTCCGCTCGCGTTCGGGATCCGCGCCGGGCTGCGCGCCCTCTCCTGGCTCTATCTGGCCGGCGTCGGTGCCTCGGTGCTGGCGCATCGATCGGGGCTACTTCGCTGCGAGCGCGCGCCTTGCCCGGTGATCGGCGTTGGAAATCTCACCGTTGGGGGAACGGGCAAGAGCACGGCGACCGCTGAGTTCGCCCGCTGGCTACTGGAAGCCGGTCTCCGCCCCGCCGTGCTCAGCCGGGGCTATGGGGTGCAGGGCAGCCCGCCGGTGCGCGTCGTCTCGGATGGCAAAAACGTCTTGCTGGGCCCGGAGGAGGGGGGCGACGAGCCGGTGATGCTGGCGCATCACCTGGCCGGAGTTCCCGTGCTCATCGGTCGGCGCAGGCCGCACACCGCGCGCGCGGCCGTCGAGCGCTTCTCTGCCGACGCCTGCCTGCTGGATGATGGCTTCCAGGTATGGAACCTGCGTAAGGATCTGGAAGTCGTCCTCCTGGATAGCCGCCGCCCCTTCGATAACGGCTATGTGCTCCCTCGCGGCATGTTGCGCGAGCCGCCGTCGCATCTGGGTCGTGCGGATGCCGTGGTACTGATGGAACCGGATCGGGTGGAGCGGGAGGCGCTGGCACGTCTGCGTAAGCAGGTGGAGGCGCTCGCGCCCGGGGCGCTTGTTGCCGAAGCCGGCCGTGTTCCAGAACGCCTCTGGGATCTTGCCACAGGCCAGGATTACCCCCTCTCTGCCCTGAACGGCCTTCCCATCGTGGCCCTTTCCGCCATTGGCAACCCGCAGGGCTTTGAGGACCTGCTGGGCAGTTTGGGCGCGCGAATCTATCCTGCGCGCCTGCCGGACCACCATCCGTATACCCCCGATGATGTGGAGTGGGTCCAGCGCCTGGCGAAGCAGAAAGGCGCCGCCGCCATCATTACGACGGAGAAGGACGCGGTGAAGCTCGATGAATGCGGCGGGGCGCGAGGCCGCCGGGGCGAGGCGGGCGCCTGGGGCAGGGCGCTGGCCACGGAGGCTTCCCAGGAGAGCGTGATTTCGGCGGCTCCCGATGGGAAGGCCCCGGTGCTGGTCTTCTCCGTCCGCTTGCGCTTTACCGCGGGCGGCGACGCGCTGCGCGAGCGCGTGCTGGCGACCGTGAGGGAGAAGCGTTGAATACGCGTTTCGGAAAACGGTTGAAGATGAAGGAGCCGCGCCGGATTCTGGTCGTGAAGATGAGCTCTATCGGGGATGTGCTCTTCGCGACGCCCGTCTCGCGAGCCCTGCGCGAGGCGTTTCCGAAGGCGCACATCGCCTGGGCGGTGGACCGGCGGTGCGCGCCAGTCGTCGAGGGGAATCCCTACCTCGATGAACTGGTGGTGATGCAGCGCGACTCCGGGCGGGTGAGAGATCTGCTTGGCTACTGGCACACCACGCGCGCCTATCCGGCCTTCGATTGGGCGCTCGACCTGCACGGCCTGGCGCGCAGCGCGCTCGTCATGTGGGCCTCGCGCGCACCGTTCCGCGCCGGGCTGGCCGGCACGCGCGAGGGAAGCCGGTTCTCCTATAATCACATCGTGAGCGTGCCGGATGCCGGCGTACATCGCGTGGACTACTATGCGTCGTTCCTCGAGGCGCTTGGGATCCCCGTGCCCCATCGTGAGATGCTGTTCTACACCTTGCCCGAGCACGCGGAGGAAGCCCAGGCGTTGCTGAGCGAGCTCGCGCCCGGCCACGGCCCGCTCGTGGTCGTCTCGCTCACTGCCGGCAGGATGCAGAAGTGCTGGATGCCGGAGCGATTTGGCGCGGTGGCCGACCGGCTGATCGAGCGCCACGGCTGTCGCGTCGCCGTGATCGGGAGCAAGACCGACCGGCCGTACGTGGAGCAGATGAAAGCAGCGATGTCGCACGCTCCTGCCGACCTGTGCGGGCGCATCGGCCTGAAAACCCTGGGCGAAGTGCTTCGGGCGGCCAATCTCTTCCTCAGCGCCGACACGGGCCCGATGCACATCGCTGCCGCGATGAAGACGCCGGTGGTGGCGCTTTTTGGTCCCACCGAGCCGGAGCTTTACGGCCCGTGGCGGACGGATTCCACCGTGATCCGCAAGCACTGCCGGTGCGCACCGCGCTGGCGCCATCCCGTATGCGAGGACCGCGAGTGCATGCGCGCCATTACCGTTGACGAGGTCGAAGAAGCCGTCGTTGCACTGCTCGTTCGCACCGGCGCGCTGGTGGGGTAGCCCTCGGACAGCTCGCTACCCGGGTTAGTCTCGAAGGGCTCCCGCGCTGTCTTTCGTGCGGGGGGCATTCAGTCGGCCTGGACCAGCTCGCTCAGCTGGTTCCATCTGAAAGACGGGTGCCGCCGGCGGGTAGCTTTGGTGGGTCAACGGGTAACCCCAGCGGACCTGCATCAGGCGGGTTCGGCGGGCCAGTGAGTGGCTTCGGAGGATCGCCCCCGCAGCCGTCCTACCACCGCCCTGCATCGCAGCGATCGCACGGAGACCTAATCCAGGTACGCCCTGGAACCCACTCGCCCGTCAAGGCGCTGCTCCTCAGTCTCTTGTGTTGCTGTATCTTGGGACAGGTCTACAACAAGCAACTTCTAAAGGCGATTGTGCTATTCGTTGCCGTTACGGTACTTGGGTTCGCGACCAACGGCGCGATAGTGCTCGCGGCCTATATTCTGTTGCCGCTCGATGCCTACTTCGTGGCGGCACGCCTCAATCGGGGCGAAGCTGTTAGCCAGTGGCAGTGGTTCTGACAAGCGCGAGAGAGTGCAGGAGTCGGGTGCGCAGCGGTCGCGAGCTGTGCATGCGTGGATAGGACCTACGAGTGCTGCCCCCGCTCGGGTTTGGTGGATAGCACTAGCCGGGCTCTCGCACCCCTGCCGTCGTCGGTTTCCTCTCGTGATCCGTTTTGTGGTATAATGCTCTCGCGCCAGGCATGAATTCTCTTGGGATGCGACGGCGTTGCGCTCGCATGGCGCGATGCAAGGGGGCGAGTACCGCACCCTAACACTCTGATTACGGGATTGGACACGATCACTGGACGGCGTGAAGAAAGCGACTCTTGCCCGCGGCCTGCCGGCCGGGCTTCGTGCGACCGTTGAGCCCCTGAAGCGCCTGCTCCCCTACCTGGGGAAGCACCGCGGAGTGGCCGCGGCGGCGCTCATCTGCTCCGTGCTCAGCCAGGGGGCGACTCTCATCGGACCGAAGATCCTCCAGCAGATCGTGGCCGTGGTCCTCGAAGCCGGGCAGCGCGACCAGCTCCCCTTGCTCGCGGGCGCCATCGTGGCTGTGGCCGCTATCAAAGGCGCGCTCTCCTTCGCCGAGATCGTTCTTGGCGCGCGCGCCGGCCTCTCGGTGGTCACCTCTATGCGCGCCGACCTCTATGCCCACCTCACGCGCCTCTCCTTCGGCTACTTCGACCGGGTGCGCACCGGCCAGCTCCTCTCGCGGATCACCAGCGACCTGGAGCCGGTCGGCGGGTTCTGCACCTGGGGTTTCCGGATGATCTTCCGGAGCGTCATCCTCTTCGCCGGCGTGCTGGCCGTCTGCATATGGATGAACCCGCGGCTGGCGCTTCTCTCGCTGTCGACGATGCCGCTGCTGACGGCGACGGCCTACTTCGTGGGCGAGCGGATCCGGCCCGCTTTCGAGCGAGCGCGCGAGCAGCTGGGCGTGGTGACGACGCGGCTCCAGGAGAACCTCTCCGGCATCCGCATTGTCAAGCTCTACGTGCGCGAGCCCCTGGAGCGCGAGCGATACAGGGCGGCCTCCGAGGTGTTGCGCGATCGAAACTACGAGGCGCAGCGGATCGATGCCGCCTACTACCCGCTGACCGGTTTCTGGGCCGGGCTGAGCGGCCTGCTCGTTCTCTGGATCGGCGGGATGGAGGTCCTGCACGGCCGGCTCACGCTTCCGGAATATGTCGCGTTCGAGGCTTACCTGCTGCTGCTCCTCCTCCCGATGCGCATGCTCGGCTACATGGTCTCCGGGATGCAGCGCGCGGCTGCGGCGATCAACCGGCTCACCGCCATCCTCGACGAAGTTCCCGATGTGCGCGACCCGGAGCGTCCGGTCCGCCTGGGCCGCATCGAGGGCGCCGTCCGCTTCGAGAACGTCACCTTTGGCTACACCCGCGACACGCCCGTCCTGCGTGGCGTGAGCTTCAGCGTCCGCCCGGGCGAGACGGTTGGCATCCTGGGCGCGACCGGCTCCGGCAAGAGCACGCTCGTGGCGCTTATCCCGCGCTTCTACGACCCGCAAGAAGGCGTGGTCCGCATCGATGGCCATGACGTGCGCGCGCTCGACCGGCGCGAGTTGCGCCGGCAGATCGGGATCGTCTTCCAGGAGAGCTTCCTCTTCACCGGCACCATCCGCGAGAATATCGCCTTCGGCCACCCGGATGCGACGGACGCGGAGGTGGAAGAGGCCGCCCGGAAGGCTGATATCCATGACTTCGTCGCATCCCTGGAGCTTGGCTACCAGACGCCCGTTGGCGAGCGCGGGCTGACGCTATCCGGCGGCCAGCAGCAGCGCGTCGCCCTCGCGCGCGCCTTGCTCACCGACCCGCGCATCCTCATCCTGGATGATTGCACCTCGAGCCTCGACACGCGCACCGAGCACCGCATCCAGACGCGCCTGGCCTCCTACATGGCGGGGCGCACTACCTTCATCATCGCCCAGCGCGCCTCTTCCGTGGCACGCGCCGACCGAATCTTCGTCCTCGAAAACGGCGCCATCGTTGAGGAAGGCGCGCCTGACGATCTCCTGCGGAATCCGGAGAGCCTCTTCGCCCGCCTCTACCAGCTGCAAGAGCAGGCGGGAAGCCGCGCCGGCGAATCCGGTTTGCCTGCGCCCGCCTCCGGGTAAGTCTACCAAGAATACCCCTCGGAGGTGGAGCGTTGACCGAGGCACACCATCCTTCCCTCGATACGGGCCTCATCGAGAGCCTGACCGACCTGGAGCGCGCGAGAGAGATTGCCGCCGGCTGCGTGCGGTGCCCGCTGAAGGAGACGCGCACCCTGGTGGTCTTTGGCGAAGGCAATCCAGGGGCCAGCCTGATGCTTGTCGGTGAAGGCCCCGGTGAGGAAGAGGACGCGCGGGGCCGGCCCTTCGTGGGGCGTGCCGGACAGCTCCTGGATAGTGCACTCGCGGAGGCGGGGATCCCGCGCGACGCGGTGTGGGTGACGAACACGGTGCGCTGCCGGCCGACGAAGATTGAGGCCGGGCGGGTAGCCAACCGGCCGCCGCGTGTCGGGGAGATCCGCGCGTGTGCCGTCTGGATGGAGACGGAGCTGCGTCTCGTTGCCCCGCGCGTTGTTGTCTGTCTCGGCGCGGTCGCCGCCAAGGCGCTCATCGGCAAGGAGTTTCGCCTCACCCAGGAGCGTGGCCAGCTCTTCCCCGGACCGGCGGGCACGGAGGCCGTGGCGACGCTCCACCCCTCCTACATCATCCGCCAGCGCGACTCGGAATCGCGCGCGCGGGCGCGGGAGATGCTCGTGGAGGACCTGCGCCTGGCGATCCGCCGAGCAGGCGCGTAGCGGTCCACACGCCAGCGGCCAGTCGGTTGATCCCCACCGGCTGAGGCCGGCGGCGCCGCGGCCGGCGCAGGAGGAACGGCCTGAGAGCGGCGCGAATCGGTGATTGCGAGCACGCCACGCAGGTGGCTGCAGGCAGAGGATGAGAGGAGCGATGATGACTGGACCCCGAGCGTGTGCCCCGAGTGAGTTGCCACAGCTGGCGCGCCTAGCGGATGCTGTCTTCCGCTCGAAAGGCGGCAGCATGCAGGCGGAGTATCCCCTGGTGTTCGGCGAGGAGAACCTCAACTTTTGCCGCGTGATTGAGGAGGATGGCCGCATCGTCTCGCACGTGGGCGTCTCGATCCGCGATGCTTCTCTCCTCGGATGCAGCCTGCGGGTTGCTTCCATCGGCGCGGTGTGCACCGATGCTGCCTACCGTGGCAGGGGATACGCCAGTCTCCTCATGGAGGACGCACGCACGCTGGCCCTGGGCGAGGGGGCGTCGCTCATGCTCATCTCCGGTGGCCGCGGGTTGTATCATCGCCTTGGCTATGTCAACGTGGGCAGCTTTCGCTCCTTCACCGCTCGTGCGGAGATACTGCCGGTGCCAGCGGAGGGCTTGCGCGTGGAGCCCTGCGGCGCAGCGCAGATTCCGGGGCTCATCGCTTTGCACCAGCGCCTCCCCGTGCGCTTCGTGCGCCCTGCGGATGATTGGGAGAAGCTATTGGCCGCCGGGATGATCATGAACCAGCGTGGGGATTGCCTCGGCGTGTGGGAAGAAGGCCGGTTGGTGGCCTATGCCGCGGTGCAGCGCCCGCGAGATGGCGCGCCGGCGCGCGTAAGGGAGTATGCGGGTTCGGAGACGGCGCTTTTCGCGGCTCTTGGCGCAGTCGCCCGCTACTACGAGGCGTCCGGCGTTGAGGTCGTGGCGATGCCGGGAACGGAGGATCTCGCCCGGTTGCTGCGAAACGCCGGCGCCGAGGAGAAGGAGCTCGCCTTCACGGGCACGCTGGGGATCCTCGATGTGGATGGCTTCTTTGCCTGCATCCATCCCTACGTGCGCGAGTGTTTGGGTGCTCCCACCGACGCGCTCTTCCTCGACCCCCGCCAGACGAATAGCATCAGCTTCGAGTACGCGGGCGAGCGGTATGCACTCGCCAATCGTGGTCAGCTCACCGCGCTCGTCTTCGGCGGGTCCACCGAGGAGGCACGGAGCATCCCCGAAGCACCGCCAGGCGTCGGGGAGATCCTGAAGCGCATCTTCCCCATGCCGCTCCTCTGGTATGGCTACAACTACGTCTAATCACGCGCCCTGAGAACCGGCGCGTTCAGGGATCAGCCTTCGGCGGGGAAGTTGCGGCGGGAGAGCTGAGGGAGAAGGTGCTGGTGGGGGAGAGTAGTATCAGCGCGAGCGCGTTGCTGGAACGGGTCGCTGCAACGCGCTCGCGTGCTTAGTCTACTTGCGCCACTCGCCGTAGCCGGTGAGGTGGTAGCCGATGCCGACGTAATCGAGGACGCGGCAGAGCGAGCGCAACGCGGCGCCGAAGCCATCCGGCCCGGAGTAGCCGCCAAACTGCCCGCCGCCCTTGACGTGGGGCTCCAGATCCAGGAAGACGCCCGGCACGCCGCGGCTCTGCAGCTCCGCGGTCAGCTCCGGGAGGCGATCCTTGAAGTCGCGCAGGATCCGCTCGTGGCCGGAGTCGCCCTGGTCGGCGGGCACCATGCGGTTGAGCTGCTCCTCGTTGACATAGCCCTGCCACTCCTCGCCGGGCGCGCGCTCATAATCCTTGATGTGCATCCAGCCGATATACGGCTTCATCGCCGTGTACTCGTGATAGGTCTCTTCGGTATCGTAGCCCTGGCAGACGATGTTTGCCCCGTCGAAGATCAGGTAGAGGTGGTCGTTGTTGATCCGATCGCGAATGGCGCGCAGGAGCGTGCCGTTGCGCCCGACCAGGTTGGCTTCCACCTCGAGGCCGTAGAAAACGCCCTCCGCCTTGCACTTTTCCACGACACGGCCCACATAGTCAGCGGCCTGGTCGACGTACTGCCACGGATCCGCGTCCTTGGGCGGGTAGAAGGAGAAGCCCCGAATCAGCTTCGTACCGAAAGAATGCGCCAGGGAGATGGCGCGCGGCACTTCCTTCTCCAGATACTCGTCGATCGGCATGTAGACGTTGTGCGTGCCGTCTTCCTGGTCGACCAGTTTGATCTTGCCGATGGGCGAGCCGATGGAGGAGACCTGAACCTCGAACTGGTCATGCAGCTCGCAGAGGCGTTTGATCTCGGCGTCGCTCAGCTTCATGACGTTCTTGACGCCCTCGCCTACGTCCACGAACCGGATGGAGTAGTAGGACATCCCGAGCGCCCGAAGCATGGTAAACTGCTCTTCGGCGCGCTTGCTCCCTTCGTCTGCAAAGCCGCTCAGTATGACTTGTGGTGCGCTCACTCGTGTTTCCTCCCAAGGCGATGAGAAAGGGCGAGAGACGCGGGTCGAAGTCGGCGATGGCCGTCGCCCCGTCTTCGCCGGCTTGAGTATCCTTCCACCCAGATCCTTCGGGCCTCGGGCCCTGGAGTCCTTGGCGGATCTCCTCTCAACAAGGGCTGGGTGAGCCAGATGCTCGCGGCAGCGGCGCTCGTGGCTGCGGCGGGGTTACTCCGCGCGCTCTGCGTTCAGGGCCTCCCATCGCAGTGCCATTCGGATTCGGTTGCCAATAGAGGGATGGGTATAGAGGAGCGCCTCGATCAGGGCCGAGGGCGCCGGATCGGCGAGGTTTTGGGCAGCGAGCTTGCGCATGACTCCGATGAAGGCGTCCGGCTGACGCGTCATGTCGAGCGCGAAGCGGTCGCACTGGCGCTCCCACACGCGGGAGAGGGCATTCCCTGCGGGCATCAGCACGGTGCTTGCCAGGCCTAGAAAAAGGGCCAGTGACGGCAGCGTGGCGATATCGCCCTTCCCGGTGTAGCCAGGTCGCGATCCGGCACGGGTCAACACGCCGTCGGCGATGGCGAAACCGGCGAGCGTGCCCAGGCCCCCCAGGACGATTCCCGTCCGCAGGTGCCCGAAGCGGTGATGGCCCAGCTCATGCGCCAGGATCACGGCGATCTCATCGTGCGTGTAGCCCTGGAGGAGGGTGTCGGTGAGGACAATGCGGCGCGTGCTGCCTACCCCTGTCAGATAGGCGTTCGCTTTGGTGGTCTTCCGGCTGTAATCCGCCTCAAAGGCACCTACCACCGGCACCCCGGCTCGACGGGCAAGCCCGACCAAGCGCTCGCTGAGGGCTTCATCGCGCAGAGGCCTATACCGGAAGAAGAGGGGATCGATCACGACCGGCGCGATGTGGGTGAGCGCGACCGTCAGCAGCGAGGACGCCCCGGCGCCCCAGAGCCACCACGCCTGCGGCGACCGCCGGATGATGGCGTAGAGGCCCGCGGTGGCGGGCACGGCGATCCCCAGCGAGACCGCCAGGCTCTTGGCGGCATCCGCCATCCACGAGAGCGCGCTTTGCCGCGACAGACCAAAGGCACGTTCCACCAGGTGCCCGCTCACGAAGGAGAAGGGGAGGGTGATCGCGCTCGAGAGTGCCAGCAGGCTGCTGGTGAAGAGGGCATCGCGCAGCCCAGGGCTCTTCGCATGGCGTTCTGCCCACTCGCGCAAACGGATCGGACGTTCGTGGCGCTGCATCGCCAGGAGCAGGCCCAGGCCGAGCGCCTCATCCAGAAAGAAAGTGGCGTAGCGTATTTGCGTGTAGGCGACCGCTTTCGCCTCCCGCTCCGGCATCGCTTCGCGAAGGCGCTCCGGGTCAATTCGGGGAGCGCGCGCCCGCTCCCGGCGCTGGCGCAGCGTCCACGTGGCGAGGCCGCTCGCCGTGGCTCCCAGCAGAATCGCCCACGGCAGAGCCCGCTTGCAGGATCCCTGTGGCATGGCGCCCTCCTCCCCGCCGTTCCCAGCATGATCCAGGCCACGTCCCTATACCACGGATCGCCGCGACATCCTTTTGAACGCTCGCGTATGCCACGTGGTTTCGCGATTCCGGGGGGGCCGGACGCGCCGCATTCTGCATGAAAACCGCGCGATTCGGATGCATCACCTCTTGCCCCGCGCGCCACCGCGCCGGCCCCCATCTGATGGAGATTCGCCCTGTTTGAGCGTTCCCAACGGTAGGACTCTCTCTCTAGCAGAACGAACCGGGTTGTGATATATTAGTGTAGTTGGAGGTTATAGTGCCAGAACTAATCTCGTGTCTGATTTGTGGGAGAAAATTCACCTCGCCGGAGCCGCTGGGCAAGATGGTGCCCGGCTTGGGATATGTGTGTGCCATGGACTGGCCGGGCTTCGCGGCCGGGTTTGAGGTGGGGCGCACAGGGATGCTGCAGGGCGATGCCGGCCTGGAAGATCCCGCGGTGGCGGCGCGTGACCGGAACTTGCAGAAGCTGGAGCGCCTGCTCCAGTTCGATGTCACCCCGCGCGAGATCGCGGCGTACCTGGAGGAGTATGTTATCGGCCAGGCGCATGCCAAGCGGGCGACGGCTGTGGCGGTCTACAACCATCATCGCTCGCGTCAGATTCGGGACGTCGAGGTGAGCAAGAGCAACATGCTCTTCATCGGCCCAACCGGAGTGGGGAAAACGGAGGTGGGGCGCACGCTCGCTCGCTTCCTCGATGTACCCTTTACTATCGCGGATGCAACGAACTTCACTCCGGCCGGCTATGTCGGTGACGACGTCGAGAATATGCTGATGGGCCTGCTGATGAGCGCCGACGGCGACGAGCAATGGGCCGCCCACGGCGTCGTCTTTATTGACGAGATTGACAAGACGCGGCGCACGAGCGCGGGCAACCCATCAATCACGCGCGATATTGGCGGCGAGTGCGTGCAGCAGGCGATGCTGAAAATCCTGGAGGGCACCGAGGCGCGGCTTCCCTTCTTCGGGGGGCGCAAGCATCCCCAGGGGAAGAACATCACGATCAACACGAAGGATATCCTTTTCATCGGCAGCGGTGCCTTCGAGGGCCTGCCTGAGATCGTGGCGAAACTGATGCGCCAGGGCCAGACGAACCTCGGCTTCCGTGCGGCTCCGCGCAGCAGTGCCAAGGAAGCCGACTACCGCGTGCTTCTGGAAGCGCCCTACCACATCTTGCAGGACGCCCTCCTCGAATACGGGTTTATCCCGGAGTTCGTTGGCCGCTTCCCGGTGATCGTGCCGTTCGAGGCGTTGGAGCGCGAGGAGTATCGCGCGATCATGACGCGCACGCGTCACTCCATCCTGCGCCAGCAGATCGCGCTCTTCGCCCTCGATGGGGTGCATCTGGAGTTCACCGAGGACGCCATCGATGCCATCATTACCCAGGCGGTCCAGATGAAGAGTGGCGCGCGCGCCCTGCGCAGTCTCGTGGAGCGGGCGGTTTCGAAGGCGCGCTTCGAGCTTCCGGAGCGGGGCCGCGAGCGGGTCCGCTGCATCATCACTGCCGAGTCGGTGGAGAGTGGCAATTACCGGGTGGAGCCACTCACCGCCGGACATGAGGGTCAGGACGAGACCCTGCAGACGGCCGGCGGCGAGTAGGTCCTCCCGCGATGTGGGGATGATCTAAGGGTAGCCGTTTGCGCCTGCCGCGGCAGGCGCAAGCGGGTGCCACGCGGATCAGTCGTTATCGGCCAGCGTGTACATGCCCGGTGAGGACTTCTTCAGCCACTTCACGTGACCATCGGCGAAGAGGAAGTTGTTCCCATCCGAATGGCAGTCGGCCGTGCTGTGGTTACCGTTCGCATCGCCCGGCCCGTAATCGGCCTGCCAGCCGCTGTTGCCGATGTAGTAGCAGCGGGCATCCCCCGCCCACAGGGTGCCCGAGGGATCGACCACCTCGGCGGCTGTCCGAGGGGTGCGCATCGCCCCAGCCAGGCCATACCCCGACCACCACGCCTTCGTCGTTCGCCCTGACTCGGGATAGGTGATCGAGGAAGCAAAGCAGCCGCACCCGCGAAAGGCGCCGGCGCGCCAGCGGTTGCTTGGGCAGATCTGAATCTTGGTGTTCTTCGTGTAGGGTTGGATTACGTCTGTCCACCAGTAGTCGCCGACCAGCTCACCACAGGTCGTCTCGTCATAGTCCTGCATGTACATCAGCAATCCGTTTCCGATCTGTTTCAGATTGCTCTGGCAGGTGGACTTGCGCGCGTTCTCTCGGGCGCGCGCGAAGACCGGGAAGAGAATGGCTGCAAGGATGGCGATAATCGCTATCACGACCAGCAGCTCGATGAGCGTGAACCCTTCTTTGCGCTGTCGCATGTGACGCCTCCCTCCGTGGGCATGGCCGCACACTCCGCATTGTGCAATGGACGAGACGAGATGCCGGCCGCGTTCATTCTAGCAGGCCGGCCGAGTGGAAGTCAAGCGTGTGTTGAGGTGGATGAAGCTGCCGGGCCTCCCCGTGCGGCGAGGGCCGTGCGACGGCTGGATGCCTGGAGCAGGGGACCGGGCGACGATGAAGAACCATGAGTACGATGCGGAGCGCCGCGGGCTTGGCAGGCGCTTCTTGTGGGTATGATGATGAACAGGGGCTGTTGGGTATGGCCTGAGTGGGAGCGAGTGATGGTCAGGCGCTCCTTGGAACGGCTACCGATGGGGCGTGGGTTGACCCAGGCCTTTGCCAGGCGCATTGATTGGGTTCCGGCCAAGTCCTTGCCCTTTCGGCGAGAGAAAGGCCAGACGGCATGAGTAGCGGCGTTCGCCTCCCAACGGAGGGGGAGATAGAAGAGCCACCCCATGAGCCGTTGATGGAGAACCCGCCCGAGGCTATCCGGGCGCTGATGGCGCAATACCTCGATCCGGGTGAGACGCCTGAAGTGATAGTGGCCGCCGATATGACCCCTGATGGGCGCTACGGCGAGGCGTGGATGATGGTGACCGAGAAGCGCGTCGTCATCATCAACCCGAATCACGGGGTTCCGGAAGGGTGGCATGCTCGCCTCGCGGATCTCGAGCGCATCGAGAAGCAGGACTTCGTGGGGAGCAGCTCGCTCCGCCTGGTGGGAGGGGGTGGCGTCTGCGAACTGCGCTTCTCCCTGACCAACGCGGAGAAGTTCGCCGATGTACACGAGATCATCGAGGCACTCCTTCATCAGTCTGACGAGGGTGAGGGTGGGAATGGCCGGCGCCCCCCGCAGATCCTGAATCGCGAGACGCTTCGCAAACGCGCGGAAGCACGGGCGAGGGAGAAGGGAATCTGCCCCAAGTGTGGGCGCACGCTCCCGCGCTGGAGTCGAGTCTGCCCTGTCTGCCTGCAGACTAAGCAGCTCCTGTTGCGTCTGGTGCCCTTCGTCCGTCCCTATTGGCTCCTCATTGTGCTGAACCTCGCGCTAATGCTCTTCACCACGAGCTTGGCCCTGGCGCCCCCGTACCTCACGAAGGTGCTGCTGGATGATGTTCTGCCACGTCGGGAGCTGCGCGGGCTTTTCATCGTGCTGGCGGCGCTGCTCGCGATCAGCGTGACCAATGCGATCGTCACCGCCATGCGTCGCTACCTCGCCACCTGGCTGGAGCAGCGCGTGGTGCTCCGCCTGCGCATGGATCTCTACGAACACCTGCACCGACTCTCCTTGGGCTTCTACGACCGGCAGGGCAGCGGGCACGTCATCCAGCGGATCATGTCCGATACCACCACCCTGCAGACCTTCATGGCGACCGGGTTGGAGGAGTTGACGGAGCACGTGATGACGATCCTCGTCATCGCCGTGATCATGCTTCGGATGGACCCAGGGCTGGCGTTGATCACCCTCGGCCCGGTGCCGCTGATCGTGTGGGGCAACCACTGGTTCGCGCATAAAGTGCACCGCCTCTACCGCCGCGCCTGGCGGCAATCGGCGAAGCTCAACTCCATTCTCACGGATACGCTCCCCGGCATGCGCGTTGTCAAGGCGTTCGGCCAGGAGGGGCGGGAGGTGAATCGCTTTGTCGTCACGAATCGCGAGTTGCAGGCGACGAACCTGCGCGCCGCACGCCTCGGCCGCACCTTCTACCCCCTGATGGGCTTCCTCTCCACCCTGGGCACCATGAGCATCTGGGCCTATGGGGGCTACCTGGTGATCCAGACGGGCGAGCTCACCGCGGGCGTACTCATCGCCTTCATTCAGTACCTCGGGCGCTTCTATCAGCCGATGCACCAGCTCAGCCACATGAATGACCGCATCCAGCGCGTGGCGGCCTCTGCCGAGCGCGTCTTCGAGCTGATCGATACCAAGCCCGACGTCGCCGATGCAGACGATGCTATCGAGATGCCCCGGATTGAGGGACATGTGTGCTTCGAGCATGTCTCCTTCTCCTACGAGATGGGCAAGAGGGTTCTGGAGGATATCTGCCTGGAGGTGCAGCCGGGCGAGATGATCGGTCTCGTCGGCCACAGCGGCGCCGGCAAGTCTACGCTGATCAACCTGATCTGCCGCTTCTACGACGTGGGCGAGGGGGCCATCTACATCGATGGGCACGATCTCCGGCGCGTGCGCCTGAAGAGCCTCCGCGATCAGATCGGCGTGGTGCTACAGGAGCCCTACCTCTTCCGGGGCACCATCGCCGAGAATATCGCCTACGGTCATCCCCACGCCACTCTGGAGGAGATCGTGGCCGCCGCCATTGCCGCGAATGCCCACGAGTTTATCTGCCAGCAGCCGGATGGCTACGACACCATGGTCGGCGAGCGCGGCGCGGGCCTCTCTGGTGGCGAGCGCCAGCGCATCTCCATCGCCCGCGCGATCCTGCGAAACCCGCGCATTCTGATCCTCGATGAGGCGACCGCCTCCGTCGATACCCAGACCGAGGCGAAGATCCGTGAAGCGATTGAACGCCTGGTTCAGGGGCGGACCACCTTCGCCATTGCCCACCGCCTCTCCACCCTGCGCAACGCGAACCGCTTGGTCGTTCTGGAGAAAGGGCGGATCGTCGAAGTAGGAACGCATGCGGAGCTGCTCGCCAAAGAGGGGGGCGCGTTCCGAAAGCTGTGGGACATGCAGGTCGATATGCAAAAGCAGCGCGCGGAGATGATGGCGGTCTAGAATGGATATCGCGGGCACCAAGTCGATTCTCAAGATCCTGGATCCACAGGCCATACGTCTGTGGCGCGACGCCGTGGGGGATCTTCACCTCGAGCTGCGTACGGAGGAGGGGGAGACGGTCCACCACGAGCGCGTGCGCCCGCTACGTGCCTTCCCGTTGACCGCCCCCGATACCTACATCACCTTCTTTAGCGAGCGGAACGACTACCTGGGCGTGCTGGAGAGCCTGGATGACGTGGACGAGCGCACCGAGGAGTTGCTGCGCGATGAGATGGAGCGGCGCTACTTCCTCCCGCAGATCATCCAGATTCACTACCTGCGGATTCATGCCGGCATCATCTCGTGGCGGGTGGAGACAGACCGCGGGCCGCGCCGCTTCGATGTGCGTGACCGCGACGACATTCGCTTCATTCCGCCGCGTCGGATGGTGATCAAAGACGTGGATGGCAACCGCTTTGAGATTCAGGACTATATGGAGCTGGATGACCGCAGCCTCACGCTCCTTGAGCAGCTCCTGTAGCCCCTGCTTCGTGCCTTCCGCGCCGTTCCCACCTAACAGGGTTTTGTTCTGGACGGTCGCGCACCTCCTTGAAGCTGGTGGCCTTGCGTTCGAGCGACGCGGTGACGCCGGCCACGCGCGCGGGTTTCAGAGAGGGTACAGCCGCACGGCGTCGAATCCAGGCCGTGCAGGGGTGAGGCTGGGCCTCCATGCCCGAGGGAAGCGGGCCCTGGATGGGAGCAGTGCCACTGGGGCCTGGGCAGGCCGGCAGACTCACCACGAGGAGCGGCTTCGCGGCAGAAGCACGCCCTCGATGCGAGAGAGTATTAAGGGAAAGGAGGGGTCGTCCCTGGCGGGCGACAGGCGTCTTCCCCCACCGCGGATGCGTGTGGGCCTCGGACGTCACTAATCCTATGAGATTCCTACTGGTTCTGGTCGTGGGCGCCGCCCTGGCCATCACGATGGCAGGGGGCGCGAACGCTCAGGAAGGCAGGCGCATGACACAGGCAGAGCTGATTCAGACGGTCCTCCAGGTGACGCAGCCACTGGAGCATCCGAGGGGCAACCGACTCCCCCTCTATCTGTGGTCGACCATGGGCCCGGGCACGACGGACGATGCCGAGACCGAGAAGATCATCCGCAGCCTGGATGCTCGGGGCATCGCGCTCCTCGCCTCGTGGAACCCCCGGAATCGGGATGCCACTTTGGCGGAGGGACTGCGCATCGGGGCGATTCAGAAGCGGCTGGGGCTCCCGGCACACATCAATGCCAACGCCTGCCTCTACTCCTTCTTCAACGGCGACGAGCGGACGGCGCATGTGACGGAGAGCGGGGAGCCGTTCTTCGATTCCTCCTTCGGCGAGCGCTACAAGATGGGCTGTCCTTTCGCCCTTGAGCACCGCGTGCCGGCCATGCGCGAGCAGGTGGAGTTCTTTGTGCGCGCCTACAAGGAGCGTGACATCGAGATCGCCTTTGCCTTCGCCGATTGGGAGATCGACGGCCCCATCGAGTGGAATGGCGCCTGGGATGCTTCGAAGCGGTGCGCGCGCTGCCGCAAGGAGATCCCGCGGATCGACGATTTCCACTCCTTCCAGACGACGCTTCGGAAGATACGCGCGGATTTGCAGCGGCGCGTCTTTGCCGAGCCGGTGAAGCAGGCGTTCCCCAAAGCGCTCGTGGGCAACTACGCCGTCTATCCAAACAACGGCAAGCGCTATTGGTACGATTACTTCGAGCTGGAGCCCGGCGAGGGCATCCCCTACGAGATGGACCAGAAGGCGAAGGTCCGCCCGTGGTTTGCCGATGAGTTCCGGCTTTCGGGCTACTCCTTCGCTATGCCGGTCGTCTACACCTGGTACCGCATCTTCCACTGGTACGACTTCGAGAACACCGACTATCGCTGGTTCTACAACATGCTCCAGGTCGGCAGCAACGCCGGCGAGCACACGCCCGCGGAAGTGCCGATCATCACGTTCGTCCACTGGCACACTACCGCTCTTCCGAAGGATGCCGAGCCGGTGAAGCAGTTCAGCGAGGAGAAGTATCAGGAGCTACTCTGGCACCTGCTGCTCCGAGGGCACGACACCTTCTTCTCCTGGTGCCCTCGCGCGGAGACGGCCGTGGAAGTGCGCCTGCTCCATCAGGTATGGGCTGCGGCGCTGGAGTATCGCGACTTCCTGGATCGGGGCACCCCGGTCACCTTCCACGTGCCGCCGAAACCCGGTCCCGTCGTCTCCGGGCTGCGCCTGGGCAACCGGGTGCTTGTGCGCCGGACGGAGTTTGACGACACGCCCGGCCCGGTCTCGCTGAAGATCGATGGGAAGACGCTCGCGGTGCCCCGCGCGCCCGGCCGGTGCCAGGTCCTCACCTTGCGGTGAGCATGCGGTTCTAGAATAGCTTGAGGGATGCCTGCGCGGGCATCCCTCGGGTGTTTTGCCGCCCCGCACGATAGGTTTCTTGTGGGTGCGGGGCCATCAGACCGCCGACCTTGCCCCCATCCGGATGGGGAGCGGAGATGCCTGCCCCGGATTAGGGCAAGCCTCTTCCGCGGGCTCCTGGCGGAGCGAGGCGCGGCGCGGCCACCAAGCTTCCGGATAGGTTCGTGCTACCAGTTATGGATGCGGGGGTTGAAGGAGAGCGACTTGTCCAGGATCCCCTGCTTCATCTTACCGTCGGTGATCCACTTGCTATGCCCATCCAGGAAGAGCATGTTCGAGCCGTCCATGTGCCGTTTGGCGGAGGAGAGCCACGGGCGGTAGGAAGTGGCTTCCAGACTCGTATCGTTCTCGGGATACCAGTAAGAGTAGTAACTCTCCGAGTCCCAAGCGAAAGCGTACTGCGCCGGCTGGGTGAGCTGCGCCATTTGCAGGAGGTTGAACTGCTCAAAGCACATGTTGGCGCAATAGCTCAGCTGCTTGTTGCCCCAGGGTGTACTCATCGTCGGGGAGCTGTCGCTCGGGCAGACAAACATCTGCGTGTTCTTGGAGTAGGGCTGGAGAAGATCGCTCCAGATCTGCGGATCGGTTCGTGAGCCGGAGCCGCCGCCGCCTGGCGCCCACCAGTAGCTACAGCCAGTAGGCAGGCTCTCGTCATAGTCCTGGACATACATTAGCAGCC
Organism: Armatimonadota bacterium; assembly: GCA_012512265.1. Classification (GTDB taxonomy): domain Bacteria; phylum Armatimonadota; class JAAZEB01; order JAAZEB01; family JAAZEB01; genus DUUU01. The sequence goes on from JAAZEM010000139.1 coordinate 110,940, forward strand.
CGGAACCAATCTGCTTGAGGTTGCTGAGGCACGTAGTCTTGCGCGCATTTTCCCGTGCCCGCGCGAACACGGGGAAGAGGATCGCCGCAAGAATGGCGATAATGGCGATAACCACGAGCAGCTCGATAAGCGTGAAGCCTTTGCGTGCGGATGGGGGAGTCATGGTCGTCTCCTTTCCTGCTGGCCAACTAGCGTAAGTTTAGCATAGCTCCCCCCACCTGTCAACGCCGCGCGACACTCTTGCGGTAGCTCCCGCCGGTGGGCCGGTGGGTACGGAAGGAGACGGAGAGCTAGCGCGCGCCCAGGGTCATTTCATTCAGCGGTCTCGGGGCCGCCCGGCGGTCAGCACGATGGTGACTGCCTGCTTGTACCGACCGGCGTACGTGCGGAGAGCCGCCGCGATGTTGTGTGCTCCGGCACGTCGC
>JAAZEM010000140.1 GCA_012512265.1 Armatimonadota bacterium
AGCGCGTCCTGGCGTTCATTGACGTGCGCGTGCTCCCGGAGCCCAATCATGGGTTCGACGACATTGCCCGACGCATCTACCGCCATCCCGAGGTGCGCTCGGTCTACCTGGTCTCCGGCCAGAATGACCTGCGCGTCATCGTCGAAGGGCGAACGATGCGAGAAGTGGCGTTTTTCGTGGCGGAGCGATTGGCAACCATCGAGCAGGTGCAGGCAACTACGACGAATTTCATACTCAAGCGCTATAAGGAAGATGGCGACACCTTCGAAGACCAGGAGCCCGACCGTCGTCTGGCGGTGGCCCCCTAGCTCCGGGAGGGAATTCAGATGAAAGACACGCGACAGACCGTGGGATCCACCCTTGTGCTTCCCGCTGAGGGTGCGGCCACCGCTGCTGCATCTCGGGGGCGGGTGAACCGTACGGTTGCCGCGATGCCCCCTTCTGGAATCCGTCGCTTTTTTGACCTCGTCTCCACGATGGAGGATGTCATCTCGCTGGGAGTTGGCGAGCCGGACTTCGCCACGCCGTGGCACATCTGCAAGGCGGCGATCCGCTCCATTGAGCGGGGTCACACAAACTACACTTCCAATGCCGGAATGATCGAGCTGCGCCAGCTCGTCGCGGCCGACCTGGAGGCCTGCTACGGCGTGCGCTACGATCCGGGGGATCAGATCCTCATCACTGTGGGCGTGAGCGAGGGCCTGGATCTGGCGATGCGCGCCATCCTCGAGCCGGGCGACGAGGTGCTGGTTCCCCAACCCAGCTTCGTGGCCTACGCCGCGTGCATTACCCTGGCCGGCGGCGTGCCCGTTCCGGTGCCCACGTACGCGTGGCACGATTTCAAGGTGCAGCCAGCCGAGATCGAGGCGCGCATCACTCCTCGTACGCGCGCCATTCTTCTCGGCTATCCGAACAACCCCACGGGCGCGACCATGTCGCGCGAGGAGCTGCTTCCGATCGCCGCGCTCTGCTGTAAGCACGATCTCCTGGTCATCAGCGACGAGATTTACGCGCATCTTACCTACGAGGGCGAGCACTGCTGCGTTCCCAGTCTGCCCGGCCTCTCCGAACGGACGATCCTGCTCAACGGCTTCTCCAAGGCATATGCCATGACCGGCTGGCGTATGGGCTACGCGGCCGGACCCGCGGATCTGATCGGCGCGATGACGAAGATCCACCAGTACACGGTGATGAGCGCGCCGACGGCGGCACAGATGGCCGCCATCGAGGCGCTGCAGAGCGGCCAAAGCGAGCGCGATGCCATGGTTGCCCAGTATGATGAGCGCCGGCGCGTGATCATCTCTGGCCTCAACCGCATTGGCCTGCCCTGTTTTCGCGCCCGAGGTGCGTTCTACGTCTTCCCATCGATTGCCGATACGGGCCTGGATTGCGAGACCTTCGCGGAACGCCTGCTTGCGGAGGAACGGGTTGCCGTTGTGCCTGGCACCGCGTTTGGCCTCGGCGGCGAAAAGCACGTCCGCTGCGCCTATGCCGCCTCGCTGGCGAATATTGAGGAGGCGCTGGTGCGCATCGGCCGGTTCGTCAATCGCCTCTGAGGCGAGGGAGCCACCGGCAATGAAGGCGAGGGAGAGCCGGGAAGCGAGAAGCCCGGATGAGACCCGGGCTGTGTCGCCAGCCGAGAGTGAACACGAGCCCCCCCATCCCACCCCCTCGCCTTCCACAGGTGCTCTCCTGCCACCGCCGGAAGAGAGCGAAAAGGAGCTTGAGGCGGCCCGACCCGTGCTTGTCGGCATGACTACGCCGGCCATCGAGGATGTGTTCGCGCGCCTGGGCCATGCCCGGTTCCGCGGGCGCCAGGTCGCCGATTGGGTCTACCGCCGCGGAGCCACCTCCTTTGCAGAGATGACCGACCTCCCCCTCGCCTTGCGCCAGGCTCTGCCGGAGGCGGTGGATCTGGGTATCCCAGAGATCGTCCAGAGCGTGTCGGACGCGGATGGCACCACGAAGTACCTCTTGCGCTTCCCGGATGGCGCCACGGTCGAATGCGTCCGGCTCCCCTACCGCGAGTGGAGTTCCGTTTGCGTGTCGACCCAGGTGGGATGCCCGCTCCGATGCACTTTCTGCGCGACGGGCGCGTCGGGGTTTACCCGGAACCTGACCGCGGGTGAGATCGTGGCGCAGTTTCTTCTGGCCCGTGCCGGCGCCACCCCCCCGCTGACACACGTGGTCTTCATGGGTATGGGAGAGCCGTTGTTGAACTACAACGCCCTTCTGGAGGCGATTCGCCTCCTCAACACCGAGTGCGGGGTAGGCGCTCGAAACATGACGATCTCGACGGTCGGTATCGTGCCCGGGATCGAGCGCCTGGCACAGGAGAGGCTGCAGGTGAACCTGGCGCTCTCCCTGCACGCCGCCGATGATGAAACGCGCGCGCGCTTGATGCCTGCCGGCCGCCGTTACCCCCTCGACCAGGTGTTCGAGGCACTCCGAGGCTACATCAACGCCACGCACCGGCGCGTCACCTTGGAGTATCTGCTACTACAAGACGTGAACGACTCGGAGGAGGATGCCGACCGCCTGGCCCGCCTGATCCGCACCGAACTTCAGGTTTCCACGCGTCAGGGTACCGGCAGGCGCGGGCTTTTGCCAGTCGTCAACCTGATCCCCTACAACGAGACGGAAGCGGGTTTCCGCCGGCCCTCGGAAGCAACGGTGCGCCGCTTCCAGGCACGCCTGAAGGCGCATGGCATTCCGGTGACCCGCCGTCTCGAGCGGGGGGGCACGGTGGACGCGGCCTGCGGGCAGCTGCGGCGCGCAGCGGCACGCAGGCGGCGAGAGGGCGGCGCCCGGCCCACCCACAGGAGCGATTCTAGCCGTGGATGAGAGTCACGACGTCCTCTCAGAGGAGGAGGAAGCGGCGCTTCTGGCGACGACGGCGCCCCGGACGCTCCTCCGTCTGTTGCAGGCCGAGCCGGCGCTGGTGGGAAAGCTCTTCGCCGGCTTCCGAGTCAGCGCCGACAGCCTGAAGCTCTCCCCCGTGCGTGCGCGGTTGCGCCACGAGAGCAAGTCCAACCCGGAGATGCAGCGGATCCTGCGCGAAGCCTGGACCGAGAGCCATGCGGAGCTCGTCGCCGCCATCACGCAGTGGAAATCGGCGGAGATTCCGGGGGAGCTGCCTGGGTTGGTCGCGCGTTGGGGCCAGGATGTGGTGCGGCTGGCGCTCCGGCTCGACCCGCGCACGGAGGTGCGCGAGATCCCCCTCCCCGAGCCACTGCCGGAGCCAGCGCCCCAGGCTGCAAAGCCCAAGGACAAGCGCAAGCCTCCGGCTTCCCCGCCGCCGCAGGAGGTGGAGACCTCACCGGCAGAGGTGGAGTCGCTGCGCGAGCAGATCCGGGCGCTCAAGGAGGAGTTGCGCGAGGCGCGCAAGAGGGAGACGCACCTGCGCACCGAGATGGAGCAGGCTCAGCGATCCGCCCAGCGCTGGGAGACAACCGCCCGCACGGCGCTTGATGAGGCGAGCGACTACCGGCGCGCGGTGGAGCGCGTCACCCGACAGCTCGAGCGCGAGCAGCGCGCGCGGAGTGATCTGGAGGCGCGTGCCAGAGACGCCGAGCGTGGCGAGCGGCATGCCACGGCGCAACTCGACGCGCTGCGCCGGAAGGTGGAGGATGCGCGGCAGATCCGGGCCGCGCATGAAGCCCTCTGCCCTCCCGCCGAGGAGTGGATTGAGAACGCCCGTTCCCTGATACACCACGGGCAGGCGCAGATCGCCGCGAACTTCCTGTCGCCGTTCCTTCTGGCACATCCCGAGGCCGATCGGGTGCGCGAGGTGCTGGCGGAGGCGCATGAGGCGCTGGGAGCCACAGAGATGGCGATCACCGGGTACTGCACCCTGGCGCGGAAGCGCCTGCGCCAGGGCAATCTCGGTGAAGCGGCGCTCTTCATCTGTCGGGCGCTCCTCTGCTCGCCTGATCACCCCGAGGCGCGTCGCTGCCTCGAGGAGGTAAAACGCGCGGCTGCGGGCAGGCAGGGGGAGCTACCGCACGCGGTGCTCCGCCATCTCGAGAAAGCGGCTCAGCGGGCGCCACGTGCCCGCGAGCTCCTCAACGCCGTGGGCACCTCGCCCCACGGATGCGAGCCGCTCTGCATCACGCTCGATACCCCGGTGGAGTGGCCCCAGGGCAAGCGTGGCTTTACGGCAACGCCGCGCTGGGTTCTCGATGCCATCGATACCAACCGGGGGGAGGCGGTGGAGCGTGCCCGAAAGGGGCTGAGCCAGCTGCGCACGCACAGGCCGGAGGTGTACGCGTCCGTGATGGCGAGGCTCAACGAGCATGATCCCTCCTACTCGCGTGTGCTCTCGGGGAAGACGCGTCCCATCGTCGTGGATGGAAGCAACGTGGCCTGGCAGGCGACCGAAGAGGGGGAGCGGCCCCGGCTGGCGAACTTGCTTGGTGTGCGAAGGGAGTTGCGCGCGCTTGGCTTCTTCCCTATCCGCATCTTTGTTGACGCTGCGCTCGTCTACCAGATAGACCGCCGGGCGGAATTGGAGACGCTCGTCAGCCGGGGGGAGATCCTCGTCGCCGATCCGGGCACCGATGCCGACGAGCAGATCCTGGATGAGGCCCGCGCCTTGGGGGCCGCCGTGGTCACCAACGATCGCATGGAGGATCACGATCCGGGAGGGCGCGTGCCGAAAGTGCGCTTTGACATCGAGCCGGGCGGGCCGGTGGTGCATGTCAGGCCGGTGCGCCGCTGAAGCCGTTCAAACGAAAGGGCCCGCCGGAAGGACGGGCCCTGTTAGGGCGAACTGTTTGGATTGGAGGTCAGCGACCTCGAGGGGTGCCTAACCCCCACAGTCACCTCGACTATCACTTTGCATTATAGTCATCACCTCCTCGATTCGGATTATACCACCGGCATCTGGAGGTGTCAAGGACGGAGGAAGAAGATGCAGTGCTCAAAATGCAGGGCCGAAGTCAACCCGCAAGCGCAGTTCTGCTGGCAGTGTGGTGCCCCGCTTTCACCGGCAGCGCCGACCTCACCTCCCGCGGATCAGGCGCGGAGCAAGCGGTGGGCGGCGGTCGCCGCTGCATTGGCGCTCCTCCTCCTGCTGGCCGGGCTCCTGCTTCCTCGATTGCTGCGAACGCGCGGTCCGGCCGTCACCACCTCCCCGCGGGAGCTTCCGGAGACATCCGCCCCGCCAGTGACCGCCGCGCCTCCCGCGAACACGCCTCAGGCCGAGGCGCTCACCACCCGACCCGCCGGCAACCTGCCGGCCGGCTCGGGGCTCCCGCAAGGCCAGACGCCGCCCGCCCTGCCCTTCGCCGAGGATGTGGCGGCCTACCTGCGCAAGCTCGAGATGATCCAGCAGCGCGATGCCCAGAACCCAATGGCCCAGCTCTTCGCGATGATGGCCACCGGCCTGAGCGGCCTCACGGATGCCCTGAAGGGCCTCACGGATGAGACTGTCGGCGAGACATCAGGGAACCAGACCAGTGGCTACCTGGCGCAGTTCGATCAACTGCTCCAGGCCAAGCAGGCGCTGGTCCGCGACTTCCAGGCGATCACCCCGGTGCCCCAACCGTGTCAGCAGTTGCACACGCTGTATGGCCACTACCTGAATACGCAGGTGCGCGCCATCTACGACTTGCGGAACGCCGTGGCACGGGCAGACAACCTAGCGGCGCCGCTGGGGGTGCTGCCCGTAGGCAAGCAGGCGGAGGCGGCGCAACAGGCGGCGAGCCAGGAAGAAAAGAGGATCCGCCAGCAGTACAACATCCCGCGGGCCGCCATTCCGCTGGTGCCGTAAAGCCAAGGGGACAGTCGCTCTGGCCTGGCGTGCAAGCCCTCAGTTTGGCATGGAGGATGCTGTAAGCGCTTACAGTTGCTCCCGGGCCCAGGAGGAGCACCATGCGCAGCATCACTTCGGCCATCATGCGGAGATTCTCCATCCGCATGAGCATGGCATGCCGCAAAGGCCAGGCGCTCGTCACCGCGATGGCGCTCGTCGTTGCGCTCACTATCCTGGTCGCTGCCACCCAACACCAGGTCGTCCAGGAGCTGAAGGTGACCAAAACGGAGCGCGATTACGAGCGTGCCTTGCAGTTGGCGGAGGCTGGTCTCAACGCTTATATCAACCGGATCGACTATGGCGCGGCTCCGGCGGACGCGAGCAATCCGAATGACCCGGGGCATCTCATCCCGCCGCTCCGTGAGTTCCCAATCGGTGCGGCTCCCTCGCTGGCTGATTTCCGACGAGGCGTTCGCGATGGGACCTACACGCTGATTCGCTATCCCCCTGGCTCACAGCAGGGCTACTTGGTCGGGAGCATCGGCACCCCAGGGGAGACCGCCCGGTTCATCTCCTTTGGCTGGTCCAACGGAGTGGTCCGACGCGTTGTCGGCGTGGCCCGCCAGGCCTCGGGAGACTATGCCCTCTACGGGGTCGCCTCGGTCACGATGCACAACAACCAAAGCGTCACCGGGAATGTGGGCACCAACGGCCAGGTGACGATGCACAACAACAATGAGATCGAGAACGGATACCTGGTGCTCAACGGGCCCGGGGCCGACGTGAGCCAGCACAAGAACCCAGGCATTCGGGTGCGGCGAGGGCCAACGCCGTATCGCTGGCCGACGGTTGCCGAGATCGCCCTCGAGAAGTGGCCGAATAGCGGCGCCACCGCGCCCGGCGGCCTGGAATACCTGGCCACGCATAACGACAACGACCTGGCGACCATCGATGGCGTGCCCGGCATTCCAGGCAACAAGATCGACCTGAAGAACAACTCCACGGTCGTCTTCCGCGGCAAGCCGGGCGGCGCCCACTACTACCTGGCGGGTCTCACCGGCAAGAACAACGGCACGATTCACCTGGACAACTCCGCGGGCCCGATCACCATCTGGTTTGGGCCGAGCGGCGGCAACGGGGAGTTCGAGATGAAGAACGGCTGGGATCTCACCCAGGCGGTCACCGACCCAGCCCACCTCTGCCGCTTCTACGTCGCCACCCGCGGCGGGGTGACGATCAAGAACAACGGGGCTTCGGCCATCGGGATCTACGCGTACAACGTGGAGAACGGGCAGCCGTTCGGCAGCGTCACGCTCAAGAACAACTCGACGTTCACGAACTGCCGGATCATCGCGAACACGATCTCGGTGGAGCAGAACACCACCATCACCTACACCCCCGCGCCCTACTTCTACCCGGAGGATAACCTCTACGCGATCACCGACTGGCGAGAATTCGAGTAGCCGTCACGGCCGGATGGCCCTGGAGGGGCCGGCCCGAGAAAGCCCGGCCCCTCCATCGGAAGGCTAGATCGCCTCGCCTTCGACGCCCAGGGTGCCCAGGATCTCGCGGATCGAGAGCGTGGCCCCACAAATCACGCAGTCGGATGCGCCGTAGTAGAGGGTCACGGTGTCGCCGTCGACCACATGCCCGTTCGTGAAGACGACGTTGCCGAAGAAGCCTTTCTGCTCGTAGGGAGCGATCGGCTCCATAATCGGCTCTTCCGAGCGAGCGAGAACACGCGTCGGGTCGTTGGCATCCAGGAGCACGGCGCCCAAGCAATACCGGTAGTTCTCATCGGCGCCGTGATAGATCTCCAGCCACCCCGCCGTGGTCCGGATCGGCGAGGCACCGGCGCCAATGCGCGCGCTGTCCCACCTGCCCGGGCGCACGCGCAGGAGACACTCGTGCCTGCCCCAGTGGATCAGATCCGGGGAGCGCGCGATCCAGATATCGTGACTGCCGATGCCGGTGCTGGCCGGCCGGTGCAGCGCCCAGTAAGCCCCGGAGACGCGTTCCGGGAAGAGCGCGCAGTCCTTATTGCAGGGAGGGAAGATATTCCCGTGTCGGGTGAACTCCTGCCAGTCCTCCGTGCTCGTCATGCCGACGGCAATTCCTCGCGGCGATACCGCCGTATAGGTGAGGTAGAACCGGCCCTCAATCTCGGTGACGCGGCAGTCTTCAATCCCCCAGGTCTCGTAGAGACCGAACCCTTCCAGCGTGGGGCTGGTCGCTGGCTCGAAGTGGACGCCGTCGCTGCTGCTCGCGAGGCGCAGGTGCGAGAGCGTGGTCAGCAGCACCTCTCCCCGGTAGCGGAAGACGCGAGGATCACTCAGGTCCAGATCCGGGTCGTCTCTGCGATACTTCAGCACCTCAAGATCGCCCTCTGGGGTGCGGATGACCGTGCTGACATGCTCATCGGTGGCCGGCGGCGCCTCTGCCACGCGCAGGAGCAGCCATGTCTTGCCGCGGAAGCGAAACACACCTGGATTGAGCAGGCAATGCACGGCCAATCCCTCGCAGCTGGGCCGAACATCTTGCGGAGAAAGCAATGGATTCGTTGGAAAACGCCTGGCAATGTCTGACAATAGGTCACTCCTCTAAGTAAGAGTCTGGGCCTCCATCATGTCGCCCCACGCCATTATAACAATTGTAAGCGTAAAAGGGAACCGGTTCCAGGCGCGATTCCGAGAGAGGGCCGCTCCGCCGCGTGGCCGCGGCGCCGTAAGCTGCCGCCTCACGGGAAACAGGGCGAACACTGAAGATTCTCCCAATAAAACATTCATGTGCCAGCGCGTGAGCAGGTCCATGGCGCCTATACCCTCCCCATCCGTGTCTGCCCCCTTCGTCCGTGGCAGCGATGCGAGGCGGCCGCTCGCCTACCTACTGGACCAGCGATCTTGCCAACGTGAGCATCTCCATGCTACACTGGCGGTAGGAGAGCCCACACTCGGAACCCCGCAGGGATCAGGCGGAAGGAGAGCAGAGTGAAGTTCCTGGTGCTGTGGGAGATCGACATCGCTCACCTGGGCCCGGAGGCGATCCAGGCGGTGATGCGCATGCCGGAGTACGCGAAGAGGGTGAGTGACCAGGGGAAGTTGACAGCGCGCTACCATGTGGTCGGCAAGCACGGCGGCGCGTGGATCTACGATGTCCAGTCGAATGAGGAGTTGGAGCGGTTACTGGCCACGTCGCCGGTGTATAACCGTGCCCGCTTCGAGGTGATCCCCCTGGCAGAGATGGGGGCGCCTACCGAGGTGTTACAAGCAGACGGTACCGCCTAGCGAACGTGCGGTATGGCGCTGGCGGGCCGCTGCTATCCGGCACCCCGGTGACGGTGCAACAGCATCCTGCTTTTCCACCGCCGCCGGGGTGCCGCATGTGCCTGCGCATCGCGCCCTGTGACGGACGCCCACTCGGGAGCCTGGCGACCTTTTCGGCGAACGCGCGCTTTAGATGAAGAGGTTGACGGTGCCCTGCTCGGCGGCGTTGAGGTACATTGCCACGCCGCCCACCTCCACGCCGTCGATCAGCTCCTCCCTTTTGATCCCCATGAGATCCATCGACATGCTACACGCCACCAGCTTCACGCCGGCGTTCCGGGCGGAGGCGATCAGGTCAGAGAGCATCGGCACCTTCTTTTGACGCATGATCCCCTTGATCATCGAGAGACCCATGCCACCCATATGCATCTTCGAGAGTGCCAGCTTCTCCGCACCGCGTGGCATCATCCAGCCGAACAGGTGCTCCACCAGGTTCTTCGATACCCGCGCGCCCTCCGGGCGGCGCAGCACATTCAGACCCCAGAAGGTGAAGAACAGGGTGACCTCGCTGCCCATCGAAGCTGCGCCGTTGGCGATCACGAACGCTGCCATCGCCTTGTCAAAATCGCCGCTGAAAACGACGATCGTTTTCTTCTTGCTGGTCACACCACCGGAAGCCACCGCGGGCGTCGGCTGCCCCTTGGCGACCACGGCGCGCAGGATACCCTTGTTGCGTGTCAGCTCCACGAGGGTGTGGCCGGTGCTCTGGCACCAGGAACGGATATCTGTGGCAAATCCCGGGTCGGTGGTGGTGATCGCTATCGCCTGGCCCTCCTTGAGCATCTTTGCCTCGGCTGCAAGCCGCATCACCGGTCCGGGGCATTGCAGCCCGCACGCGTCCAGCTCGCGCGTGATGGCAACCCCCGGTTCCCGTTCGTTCGCTGGCGAGGCGCCCCCGGCGCCGGTATCATCGGTCATGCTCGCCGGCGGGGGCGCTGGCCGGGGATGCGCGCTCTCAGGAAGGCTGGCCAGATACGTCTTGTAGCCTCCGCTCAGGTTGCGGCACCGGAAACCGTTCTGGCTCAGGATCCGGCACGCCACGTAGCCGCGCATCCCTGCCTGGCAGAAGACGAGAAGCTCCTTTTCCCGCGGGAGATCGCCCAGGCGGCTGCGGAGCTGGGAGAGCGGAATGGCGAGCGCGCCCGGAATCGTCCCCAACGCCACCTCCTCCGGCTCGCGCACGTCGAGAAGCTGCTGGTCCGGCCCTGGATTGAGGACATGCTCGACATGGCATTGGGCCACGTCCCCGCGCAGAACGTTGGCGGCCACGAAGCCGGCGTAGTTCACCGGATCCTTGGCCGACCCGAACGGCGGCGCGTAAGCGAGTTCCAGCTCCTCCAGGTCGAAAACGGTCATGCCGGCGCGAAGGGCCACCGCGAGGACATCAATGCGCTTATCCACGCTCTCGCCACCCACGGTCTGCGCGCCCAGCAGCCGGCCACTCTTCGGATTGAACAGAATCTTCAGCGTGAGCGGGGTGGCGCCCGGGTAGTAGCTGGCATGGCTGGCCGGATGCACGTACACCTTCTCATACGGCACGCCGGCCCGCTTGGCCGCCTTCTCATTCATGCCCGTGCACGCCGCTACCTGATCGAACACCTTGCAGATGCCAGTGCCCTGAGCGCCCCGGTAAGTGGTCTCGCGTCCAAGGGCATTGTCGGCTGCGATCCGCCCCTGGCGGTTTGCCGGCCCGGCGAGTGGAACGACCGTGCGCGTGCCCCCCACCAGGTCCACGACCTCGACGGCATCGCCCACCGCGAAGATATCCGGGTCGCTCGTGCGCATTTGCGCATCCACCAGAATGCCGCCGCGCTCGCCAATCGCCAGACCGGCGTCGCGCGCCAGCTTCACATCGGGCTTCACGCCGATGGCGAGAAGGACGAGGTCGCACTCCACGCTCTCACCGGTGCTCAGATGGGCGCGCAGCCCCGTTTCGGTTTCAGTGAACCGCGTCACCGAGGTCTCCAGGCGCAGGTCCACGCCATGCATGCGCAGCGTCTGATGCAGGGGCGCGGCCATCTCGGGGTCGAGCGGGGCCATCACCTGGGGCGCCAGCTCCACCAGTGTCACGCCGATTCCGCGCTCGCGCAGGGCTTCGGTGAGCTCCAGGCCGATGAACCCGCCGCCGATCACCAGCGCGCGCTCCACCTTGCCCTCGGTTATCTGGGCGAGGATTGCGTCCATATCGGCCAGCGAGCGGAGCGTGCGCACCCGCGGCGAGTCGGACCCAGGGATCGGCGGGCGCACCGGCTCGGCGCCGGGGCTCAGGATCAGCTTGTCATAAGGGATGCGCTCCTCGACGCCGGTCACCAGGTTGCGCGCGACCACCTCCTTGCGCTCGCGGTCGATAGCAACGGCTTCCGTGCGAGTGCGCACGTCGATGCGGTAGCGCGTGCTCAACTGCTCTGGGGTCGCCACCAACAGCTTCTCGCGCTCGGCAATCACCCCGCCGATATGATAGGGCAGACCGCAGTTAGCGTAGGAGATGTGCGGGCCCCGCTCCAACAAGATGATCTCCGCATCCTCTGAGATGCGTCGCGCCCGCGTCGCGGCGGACGCTCCGCCTGCCACTCCACCAATCACGACAATCCGGGTACTTCGAGGCATTCGCGTGCTCCTTCTCCACAAGGAAACCTCTCATGAGAGGGTGCCGCACCTCGCCCGCGGCCCTCTTTTGATTAGATACAGGCCACGCTCGGAGGATTCGCCTCCGTTTTCGGAGTCTTCCTGCCGCGCCCGCCACGACGATACCGCGGATAAGGCGACGGATGCGGATCGGGAAGCCTGCGGCCGGCCCAATAGGCGCGGGCCCGAAGACCCGGGCTGCTTCCCCGCAGCGGCCCTGCCGGCCTTCCCCGACAGCCTGCTTTGCTTTCGCATGCGGGCCGGCCCAGCCCGGCAGGGTGGCCATTGCCACCCGGGTCCAACCTCCCTCTGAATGTGGCCTCTCTTGTGGCCCCGCCGGGTCGCTGGCGTGCTTGCCGCCCCTCCCCAAAGATGCTATAATGGCGCCGTGAAGCTCATCGACCGCTATGTGGTACGCGAGTTAGGGGTGCCGTTCGGCATCGGGATCTCCGTTGCCGTGATGCTCCTGATCGGCACATTGCTTTTCAACAATGCCAGTGAGTTCATTTCGCGTGGCATCCCGCTGTTGTTGGTGATCAAACTGGTCCTCTATCGCGCGCCACAGTTCTCGGTGATCGCCATGCCAATGGCGATGGGCTTTGCTGCTTCGCTTGCGATCAACCGTCTGGCCCGCGATAGCGAGATCACCCCGATGCGGATGGCGGGGATCCCTTTCCGGCGAATCGTGTTTCCTCTAGCCCTTGTCGGCGCCGTCACCAGCCTGGGCTCCTACCTCCTTGCAGAGAAGGTGGCACCCTGGGCGAACGAAAAGGGGAATCAGATCGTCCGTCAGATATGGATGCAGTCGGTAGTGCCGGTGTTGCAGCCAAACGTCGTTTTCAGAACCGAGGGCTACACCTTCTACGTGGGCTGGCTCAATAAGGCGAGCAAGGATCTCTTTCACCTGCGTGAAGTGCTGGTCTACGATACCCGTCGCCCGGGCTATCCGGTGTGGTATGTGGCCCCGGAGGCGACCACGACGCGCCGTTTCTGGACCCTGCGGCGTGTTGTCCGCCGCGACATTGGCAAGGATGGCCTCTCGACCGTCGAGACCTACCTTCCCGAGTTGACGATCGACCTGAAGAAGGATATGGACTTCATCGGGGGCATGGCAACCCCCGAGGAGATGACCGGCGACCAGTTGATGGCGCAGATCCGCATGCTGAAGGAGACAGGCGCTCAGAACCTGGCGCGCTCCTACGCGGTGCAGTACCACTCGCGCTTTGCTCTGCCGCTGGCGTGCTTGATCCTGGCGGTACTCAGCGCCCCGCTCAGCCTGCGCTTCTCGCGCGGCGGCACCTTTGTCGGCATCCTTGTCAGCATCATTGTAGGGTTCCTCTACTGGAATATCATGCTCCTCACCAAGATCTTGGGTGAAAACGGGGTGCTCCCCCCACTCGTCGCGGCGTGGTCGATGAACGCCCTCTTTGGTGTTGTCGCCGCGATTCTGGTGTGGCGCACCGGGTGAGCGATCACGGCGTCTATCGGGAATCGGCAGAAGTACCCCGCATGAGAAACGTTGTCGGAGGGTTGGCGGCTTCATCGTCCGGCGCCAGGCTATTGCCGTGCCAGGGCGCGGCGCGCGCACAGCGCGAGGTTTTGGCGCACCGCGACGCGGGCGCGAGGGCCGCTCTCCTGCGGGCAATTCTCCTGGCCGCCTGCCTCCTCGGCCTCCCCTTCACCGCGGTTTCGGGCGATACGGCCGCCCAGCATGCACCCGTCGCCCAGACGGAGGTCGCCCCCTCAGCCACGGATGACACGGCCACTCAGGGAGCGCCGGGCGCCGAGACGGAGGCCGCCCCCCCAGCCGCAGGTGACACGGCTACCCAGAATGCACCCGCCGCCGCGACGGAGGCCGCGCCTGCGCCCCAGGCCACCCTGGAGGCTGCCGGGCAGCCGGTGGCTTCCCCGCCGGCCCCTGCCGGCAAGGAGATCCCCTTCCGCATCCTCGAGGCCGACGCTATCAGCTATGATGAGCAGTCGAACCGCCTAGTTGCTCAGGGGCATGTGGTGGTGGAGTACAAGGATTACCGGGTCTCCGCGGATGTTTTGGCCGCCGATTTCGAGGATCGGGTGGCCACCTTTCGCGGGCGCGTGGTCCTCACCACGCCCGAGCGGGTGATCCACGGCACGCTCCTCTCGCTCGATCTCCGCTCGCGCGCCTACGCGCTCGAGGGCGCGAGGATGCTGCTGGCTCCTGAGGAGGTGCAGATGGGCGCGCAACAGCCCCTCTACGCCTCAAGCGCACGCATCGACGGGGAGCCCGGAGTGGTCTCCGTGAAACAGGGCGGGATCACCTCTTGCGACCTTGGCTCGCCTCACTACCTCTTCGATGCCCAGAAGATCCAGGTGATTCCCGGCAAGCGGCTCACGGCGCGCAAGGTTTCGGTCTACGCCCTTGGGCACAAGCTGATCACCCTCCCCGGGCTGACGATTCCCCTCTCCTCGTTCGATACGCCGCGGAGCAACCGGTTTGTGCCCCTCTTCGGTCAGAGCCTGGACGAAGGCTACTTCATGAAAGCCGCCTATTTCTACGTTCTCGGCTCGCTCATCGGGAATCTGCGCCTAGACCTGATGTCGAAGAAGGGCACCGGGATCGGCCTCGATCAACCTTATGATTTCCCGAACTACTCCGGCGGGATCCACGTGTACCAGCTCAACAACCGGCGTGACAACCGCAGGGACTTTACGGCGCGCGTTGATCACCAGCACCAACTCGGCGAGTTTGCCCTCCGCTTTGGCGGCGACTACCGCTTGAACTCGCTCCCCTATGCCACGGCGGACAGCTCCAGCCTGCTGACAGACCTGGCGATCACCCGGCGCGGCGCCGATGGAACCACCACCGACCTCGGCTTCAACCGCAGTGCCAGCACCTATAGCGGGACCACCACCGGCAACTGGCTCGCGCGCCTCCGTCACTCGCAGAACTTTGGCTTTGTGCGCGCCAACCTCAGCATGGACATGAGCCAGCCGTTCGGGATGAGCACGGCTTCCTCCGGGCGCCTGAGTTCCAGGTTGGACCTCCAACACTCGAATCGGCTTTTCGATGCCGGCCTCCTGATCGATCGCATCGACACCCTGGGCGGCACCGCGAACTTCTTCCCGGGGATGCAGCACCTCCCGGAGTTGCGCCTGGCCACGGCGAGCCAGCGCCTGACCAACTCCGACTTCTTCACAAAGACGCTGCCGATCTCGATGGAGCTACGCGTCGGCAACCTGCGCGAGGGCGGCTATGCGCTCTCTGGCTCTTCGAGTGCGCCCGCGATGACCGAGCGGTTGCGCACCTATTTCCGCGTCAGCAGCAGCCCGCAGGTGTTGCCATCCAAGGGCCGGTTTGCCGTCACGCTCCCGGTCGATTTCCAGCAGAATTACTACCGAGAGGATGAAGCGATGTGGGCGGCGGGTATCAGCCCGGCGCTCACCTACCGCATGGGGGAATCGTCGCTCATCTCGCTCAACTACTCGCTGATGCGCAAGAACGGATACACGCCGTTCACTTCCGATTACGCCCCCGAGGCGCACCAGATGTCGCTATCGGCTACGTTTGGCAGCCGGATCCGGCGTGGCGTCAGCACGCCAGCGGGATATAGCGGAACCTATTCCAGCTACAGCACCGGGCTCACCGGCGGCTATGGGGTCGGCACCTCCTACGCGGGCGCGCCCTACGGCTGGGATAACCGGCGCCTCGACCCGGCCGCTGCGGGCAAGACCTACATCACCTTCAACACGGGGTATGATTTTGACCTGCGCAACGCCAGCGACCTGGTGGTGCGAACGCAGTACCAGCCCAACGCGCATCACCTCATCGAGATGGAGAGCGCGTACGACTGGTTCGGCAAGCGCCGGTTTGGCACGCAAAAGCGCCTGCGCGATATCCGTGCGCGCTGGTACGTGGACTATGGGGACCCGCTGCAGCTGGCCGTCGGGACTGTCTGGGACACCTCCAGAAACCGGTTGGGCACCATCAAAGCATCGCTCAGCTCGCAGATCTCTCCCAAGTGGCAGGTCCAATCGCTCTACGGGCGAGTCGCGAGCGGCTATGGATCCAGCCAGCCCTACACCCAGGTGATGCTGACGCGCGACCTTCACTGCTGGGAGGCAAGCGCCATCTACACCGAGGGTACCTTCCTCGGGCGCAAGGAACGGGAACTCCGCTTCGTGATGAGCATCAAGGCGTTCCCTGTCAACAAGGAGTTCGGGGTTAGCCCCAGCGGCCAGTACCTCTCGACCGATATCGGCAGCATCTACTGATTGATCTTGACCTCGGCGCTCCAGTCGATGATGTCGAGGTCCTCCTCCTCCACTCCTGGCTGCAGTGCCGGGGGAACGTCGCCCCCTTGCTCGGGCTCCGTGAGCTGCGCGTTGGTGAAGGTCTGCGGAATATCCAGCGGCAGCGTCAGGAATTGGTTGCCCGTGAAGCCGAGAGCATCCACCACCTTCGTCTCCAGCGAGGTCGGCTCGACGTTGATCCGGTCTGTGGCGATGATATTCAGGTTAACCACATTCACGTCCTGGCCGAGTGTCGCATCGACATCCAGAGTGACGCGAATGCGGTTTCCCGGGGCATCCTCTGGGCGGTTGAAATCAAAGGGGGTGCCGAGCGCATCCGCCTGCAGGAGGTCGGTGCCGGGCACAAATCGGAAGACGCCAAAGGTGCCGAGGTGATAGAGGACAAAGTGCGTGATCTTACCTGTGCCCCAGCCATTCCCCCAGGGGAAGGCGACCACGGGCACCGGTCCCTCCACCGGATTGCCCCCGGTATCCAGAGCGATGTAGTAGTAGTAGAGGGGATTGATCCGACCGGCGACGGTGAAATCGACTGTCAGCGTCCGGCGCACCAGCGGCCCCGCTGCCTCATCGGGCACGCGCGCGCACCCCGTGGCCATTAGGATGCCGGCCACCACCATCAGGAAGCCCGCGCGAGCGATCCCGGATACGCCCCGGCTCCCCTCCACGCGCGCATCCCTACTCCACCCACTGGCCATGACCCATCTCCTTACCGAAGCGATGATAGCATTCCCCAACCGCCTGGGCACAACCCCCCACTCCCCGACGCGCTATTCTATCCCTTCACGCCAGTGCGCGCGATGCTCTCCACGAACTGGCGCTGGGCAACGAGGAAGAGCAACAGCACCGGCAAGATCGTCACCGTGGCGGCTGCCATGACTAGGTGGAAGTAGACGCCAAACTCGGTGGTGAACACGGCGAGCCCAAGCTGAATCGGCCGGATCTCGGGATGGCGTGTCACTACCACCAGCGGCCAGAGAAGCGCGTTCCATGAGCCGAGGAAGCTGACGATGGCAACGACCGCCAGCCCCGATCCCGCGAGCGGTACCGCGATGCGGCTCAGATAGGTGCCGTGCCCGCAGCCATCCAGGCGCGCGGCATCCCACAACTCGTCCGGGATGCCCAGGAAGAACTGGCGCATCAGGAAGATGCCGAAGACGCTCGCCATCCACGGCACGATCATCGCCAGGTAGGTGTCTTCCCAGTGCAGCTTCGTGATCAGGATGTAGTCGGGGATCAGCAGCACTTCAAAGGGGATCATTAAGGTCGCCAGCAGCAGGACAAAAAGCACCTGCCGGCCCGGGAAGCGCATTCGGGCAAAGGCGTGTCCGGCGAGGGCCGAGGTGAACAGCACCCCCAGCGTCACGCAGCCGGCAATGCCGACGGTGTTCAGGAAGTAGCGACCGAAGGGAGCCGCCCGCCACACCTCCGCGTAGTTGGAGAAGGTGAGCGCTTTCGGGAAAAGCGTCGGGGGGATGCTCGTCGTCTCGGTTGCCGTCTTGAGTGACGTGATCACCATCCAATAGAAGGGGAACGCCACGGCCAGCCCCGCCACGATCAAGACGGCATGGATGAGCAGCGCGGAGCCAGGGCGCACGCGGGCCCAGGAGCGCGCCGGCCGTGTTGTTCCTGGCGCCTCCGCCAACCGCTCCCCCTCGCGCGCGGCGCCGGCAAGCGTACCAGCTCTCTCTTTGTCTCGTTGCTCTTCAGCCATGCAGCATCCCCTGTATCGTCCTATGGTGCGGGAAGGATCTCTCCCGGCATCCCTCGCGCCGATGATCATCCATAGTGCACCTTCTCCTGGCCCAGGCGCATCTGCGCGATGGTGAGGAGGAGCAGGATGACAAAGAGCGCCATCGCGGCGGCGGCACCATAGCCTGCGCGGCTGGAGCCGTAGAACGTCTGGAAGATGAACATCGTCAGCGTGCGCGTCGTCGGGTCGTTGGGCGACATGACATAGATCTGGTTGAACGCCTGGAAGGCGCGGATCGTGGCGATGATTACCAGGAAGAAGGTCGTTGGCGAGAGGAGTGGCATCGTGACTTGCCGGAAGACCTGCCACTCGCCTGCCCCATCAACGCGCGCTGCCTCCTGCAACTCGCGGGGAATGCTCCCCAGGCCGGCCAGGTAGACGATGACGTTGAACCCGAGTCCGCTCCAGATGCTCATCACGATGATCGAGACGAGCGCGAGACTGGGGCCGGCGGCCCACTCCGGGAGCGCGATGCCGAGCGGTTCCAGTGCCAGCGCAAACACGCCCCGTGGCTCCAGCAACCACCGTTGAGTTGGCAGGCCAAGGCGCGCAAGCGCCAGGTTGAGCACGCCGTAATCCGGATTGTACATCCATTGCCAAACCGCCGCGGCGGCGACCAGTGACGTGATATACGGCAGGAAGAAGAGCGTCCGGTAGAACCCCACGCCGCGCAGCGGTCGGAAGAGGAGCACGGCCACCCCAAGCGAGAGCGCCAGCCCCACCGGCACGGTGCCGATGACATACCAGAGGGTGACGAGCAGAGACTGGCGGAACTCCGGGTCGGCAAGGAGTTTGGAGTAGTTGGCCAGGCCGATGTACGCCTCTTTCAGGATCGACCAATCGTGGAGGCTGATATAGGCCGCGTAGAAGATGGCGAAAAGATGGAACACGCCGATGATCACGAGCGCGGGCAGGAGAAAGGTGTAGGCCTGGAAGCTCTCTCGAACGAAGCGGCGCCGGGCTGCGGGAGAGAGGCGGTGCCACTCCTCCGGCAATTCGAGCCAGTGCCGGAGCGACCGGCGCGCGCGCGCGGCCCAGCCCTGGCGCGTCTCCTGCTCCGCTCCCTCCCCGTGGCGTTTGGCTATCGGATCCACTCGGCGTAAACCTCCCTCTTCCTCTCGCGCCTCACGATACCTTGCGGAAGAGATCGTTGGCCTCTTCCGGGGCGAGGCGCCCCGTGGCCATCCCGCCCAGGGCACGCCGCCGGCGCATCTCCGGCTCGATCAGGTAGAAGCCGAGGAGCATCCGAAGTATGGCGGCAACGGGAGCCGCCAGGAACATGCCGAGGATGCCGTAGAACTCGGCGCCTACCAACAGCACGATGAGGATGATCGCCGGGTGCAGCTTCATCCGGTGCCCAACCAACTCAGGAAGCAGCACCTTGCTCTCCACCAGATGCAGGATGCAGAAGAAGAGGAGCACCGACATCCCCATCTTGAGAGAGACCGTCATCGCCAGGAGGGTGATCGGGATCGCGCCGATCACAGGGCCGACGATCGGCACCGCACGCGTGATCCCTGCCAACACCCCGAGCACCAGCGGGTAAGGAACCTTCAGAATCCACAGGCCCCCTCCCACCACAACGCCAGCGACCAGGCAGAGGACGAGCTGCGCCACCACGTAGCTCTGCATGATGCGCGTCGCCTGGCGCAGGAGAAAGAGCGTTTCACGCACCTTGCGGTAGGGGACCAGATAGAGCAACTCGCGCTTCAGACTGCGGCTATCCAGGCAGAAGTAGAAGGCGAGCACCGGGATCAGGATCAGCTCCCAGATACGCGCTGCCCAGTCTACCGTTCGCGCCAGAATCCCGCCGACCAGCCCGAGGAGGTAGTGGGTGACCCGCTCATCCGGCTGTTGATCCAGCGCCGCACGCATCGACTCCGGGAGCCGGTCATACCACTCGCGCAGACCGGCAAGGCGCGCCTCGATCGCTGTCTGATAGTCGCCAATGCTCTGGTGCAGGTCGTTCAGCTGTGCCTGGAATGGTACCCAGATCCACAGCATCAAGGCAACCGAGAGCGCAATCAGCGTGAGGAAGACGCCCAAGGTAACCAGAAAGCGCCATGAGCTGTGGCGTATGGCGCGCGGACGCCAACGACACCCGCGCTCCACGAGCGGATGGGCGACATAGGTGAGGATGACTGACAGGAGGACGATGACAACGATGAAGCGTACCCGCCACCCCACGTAGATCGCGGTGGCTATCGCCATCAAGCGCCACAAGACTCCCCAGATGTGTATGAACATCGCCTATGATCGAATCCTCACCGAAACCGCACAGTCCCCCGACGCCGGCGCTGCCCGGGGCGTCTCCCCGCGTCTCTATCCCAGGCCGTAGCGCGTGAAGATCGCCTCGCGGATATACTCGGCGGAGCGCCCATCGCCATATGGGTTCACCGCGTGCGCCATGCGCCGATACGCTTCCTTGTTCCCCAGCAGTTCTCTCGCTTCTGCTACAATCCGCTCGGGGGTTGTGCCGACCAATTTCGCCACGCCCGCATCCACTCCCTCGGGGCGCTCCGTCGTTTCGCGCATTACCAGGACTGGGAGGCCCAGCGAGGGCGCCTCCTCCTGGATCCCTCCGGAGTCCGTCAGCACCAGGTAAGCCCGCTTCATCAGGTGAACCCACGGCACGTATTCCTGCGGCTCCACCAGAAGCACGCGCGGAACGCTCCCCAGCTCCTCGCGGATGACGTCACGGACCACCGGGTTCTTGTGCATCTGGAAGATCGCCTGCGTGTCCGGAAACTCCTGGATGATCTGCCGCAAGGCACGGCAGATATCGCGGATCGGCTCTCCCCAGTTCTCACGGCGGTGTGCGGTCACCAGGATCGTCCGGTGCGCGCCGAAATCGACCTCTGAGAGGGGCGGCTCGGTGAACTCGAACGGCTTCTCCGCGGTGGCCAACAGCGCGTCGATGACCGTATTCCCGGTCACGTAGATATCCTCGGGGCGCACGCCATCGGCCAGCAGCGTCTGTCGGGCGCGCTCCGTGGGCGCGAAGTGGAGGTCGGCCAGTCGCGTCGTCAGCCGGCGGTTCATCTCCTCGGGGAAGGGATTGTACTTGTCGTCGGTGCGCAGGCCCGCCTCGACGTGGCCCACATCCACGCGGTGGAAAAAGGCAGCCAGGCCGGCGGCAAAAGTGGTCAACGTATCGCCCTGCACCAAGACAAGCTGGGGCTGCTCCGCGGCCAAGATCGGATCCAGTCCGTTCAGCGCTCGCGTGGCAATCTGCGTCAGCGTCTGGTTCGGGAGCATGATATTCAGGTCATAATCGGGACGAATATCGAAGATGGAGAGGACCTGATCCAGCATCTCCCGGTGTTGCGCGGTGACGGCCACCACCACGCGCACCTTCTCCGGATAGCGCTTCAGCTCGTTGACGACCGGCGCCATCTTCAGCGCATCCGGACGGGTGCCAAACACGGCCATGATCTTGAAGGTACCGCTCATTAGAATTAGACCCCCTATCGAGTGAAGGAAGCAAGGGCATCCTAGGCTGCCACGGAGCCCGGCCAGGAAACCGGGTTTATCACGGACGCTCGCTGCACTGGCCCACGCGACGCGCTCCCCAGCGTCTCACCCCACCGTATAGTGGAAGATCGCCAGCGCCACCGCGCAGAGCACGACGGTGACTCCGTAAAGCACCAGGACGGTCTGCCGCTGCGAGAGCCCGCGGTTGAGCAGGCGATGGTGCAGGTGGCCCTTATCCGCGGCAAAGATCGGACGGCGCTCGCGCGCGCGGCGCACAATGGCAAATGAGGTATCGAAGATGGGCACCCCCAGAGCCAGGATCGGAACTACCATGGCGATGAGCACCGGTATCTTGAGCACGCCGATGATCGAGGATGTTGCCAGCACGAATCCAAGCACGTAGGCACCCACCGTCCCCATGAAGATCTTCGCCGGATTGAAGTTGTGGCGCAGGAAACCGATAGCGCCCCCGGCAAGCGCGGCCGCAATGAGCGCCACCTGCGGCTGATGCGCGGAGACCGCCATCAGGGCAATCGTCGCGGCGGCAATCGCCGCGATCCCGGCCGCCAGCCCATCCATGCCATCGATCAGATCCACCGCCTTGGTGATCCCGATGATCCAGAAGACGGTAATAAACGCCCCCAGGTCGCCCAGGAAGAGAACGCTCCCATCTGCGGCAAAGGGGTTGGAGATGAACTCGATGCGCACGCCCAGGAAGAGCGCCGCCGTGGCGGCAATCCCCTGGCCGGCGATCTGGAGGGCGGGAGAGAGATCGTAGATGTCGTCCAGCGCCCCGGCCACCGCCACCATGAACGTGCCGAGGAGAACGCCGAAGAAGGCGCGTTTGGCCGCGGGTGTGGAGACTAGGGAGACCCCGAGGAGCGAGGCGACCCACCAGGCGAAGCAGACGGCTCCGAGGAGCGCGACGACGATGGCGACTCCGCCCCACCGGGGGATGATCCGCTCATGGATCTTCCGGTGGCTAGGCCGGTCTACGGCGCCCACGCGCTTGGCCAGCTCTCCCACGAAGGGGGTGAACAGGTACGCCAGGAGTGCCGCGAGCCCGGCGGCCCCAATCACCAGCAGGCGGGTCATAAACAGCTGCTGTGCTTGTGTCTCCATGCCCTGGTTCTAGCCCCTCGGACGTTGTCACTGGGGGAACAGGGGGAGTGCTGGCGCGATGGCGCTCGCGGCTCCAACACTCCCCCACTCCCCGCTACCAGGTATACAGCGGAAAGCGCGCGGTCAACTCCCGAACGGCCTCGCGCACTCTCGCCTTCGCCGCTTCATCTTCACGCCCGGCAATCGCGTCGTTGATCAGCTGCGCGATCTGCTCCATCTCCGGCTCGCGCATGCCGCGCGTTGTCACGGCGGGCGTGCCCACCCGGATACCGGAAGTCACCAACGGCTTCTCCGGGTCGTTAGGGATCATATTCTTGTTCACGGTGATGCCGACCTCGTCGAGCACGCGCTCGGCGACCTTGCCGGTCACCCCCTTCGAGCGCAGGTCGACCAGCATCAGGTGGTTGTCTGTGCCACCGGAAACCAGGCGGAAGCCGAGGCGCACGAACGCGTCCGCGAGGGCGCGGGCATTCCGAACAATCTGTTTTTGGTAGTCGCGAAACTCCTGGGTGGCGGCTTCACGGAAGCAGACGGCCTTGGCGGCGATGATGTGCATCAACGGTCCACCCTGCATCCCCGGCATCACCATCTTATCAATCGCCTGGGCGTACTGCTGCTTGCAGAGGATGAGGCCTGCTCGGGGGCCGCGCAACGTCTTGTGCGTGGTGCTGGTGACAAAATCGGCGTAGGGCACCGGCGAGGGGTGTACGCCCGCAGCGACCAGGCCCGCGATATGCGCCATATCGACCATGAGCGCGGCGCCCACCTTCCGGGCGACCGCCTGGAACCGCTCGAAATCGAGGACGCGCGGGTAGGCACTGGCGCCGGCGATGATCATCTTCGGACGGCACTCCTCTGCGAGGCGCTCCATCGCGTCGTAGTCGATTTGCTCCGTCTCGGGATCAAGTCCGTAAGAAACGATATTAAAGAGCTTGCCGGAGAAGTTCACCGGGCTGCCGTGGGTAAGGTGCCCCCCATGCGCCAGGCTCATCCCCAAAACGGTATCGCCCGGCTGAAGCATCGTCAAGTAAACGGCCATGTTTGCCTGCGACCCGGAGTGGGGCTGCACATTCGCGTGCTCGGCGCCAAAAAGCTCTCGGGCACGCGCAATGGCGAGCTCCTCGGCGATATCGACGTTCTCGCAGCCGCCGTAGTAGCGGCGTCCGGGATAGCCCTCGGCATACTTGTTCGTCAGGATGCTGCCTTGCGCTTCGAGGACGGCACGCGAGACGAAGTTCTCCGAGGCGATGAGTTCGATGTTACCCTGCTGCCGCCGCTTCTCCAGGTCAATCGCGCGCGCGATCTCTGGATCCACCTGCGACAGCGGCCGGGCGGCAGTCTCCGCGGGAGAGCCACCCGCCATTTCCTTCAGGTCCATGGTCCGTTCTGTTCCCTCTCCTGGCCGTGACTCATGATAGCCGCCCCTATTATATCATGAATCGAAGCCGCCGTCGCCCCCTATTCCCCTCCGATGACGCACGCCGGGCGTCGCGTTGACTTACTCGGGACCCTGTGCTATACTGGCGGCGAACGGAGGAGATTGGCCGTGAAGCTTTACGGAACGGTTGTCGGTACTACTGGTGTCTCGGAAGTCACCATTGAGGGCGAGCAGATTGTCTCGCTATGCCCCGCTTCCTCAGCGAGCGTGCCGTCCAACCTGGTGATCGCTCCAGGGTTCATTGATATTCAGATCAACGGCTATGGCGGGCTCAGCTTCGGCACTCCCGAAGTCACGCCCGAAGCACTTGACTATGTGGTCCGCGCACAGCGACGGATTGGCGTTCTCTTCATCTGCCCGACGGTCTGTACCACGTCGCACGAGAACACCATTCACGCCTTGCGCATGTTGAGCGAGGCGCGACGCGACCCGGAGCTGGCGCACGCGGTGCCCTGCTACCACCTGGAAGGCCCGTACATCGGCAAGGAAGATGGCCCGCGAGGCGCGCATCCGCTGCCACATGTGCGTCCGCCCGATTGGGATGAGTTCCGGCGCTTCCAGGACGCCGCCGAAGGCAAGATAGGCATCATCACCTTGGGCCCCGAGCAGCCGGGCGCGATCCCCTTCATCGAGCGCCTGGTTGAATCGGGCGTGATTGCGGCAATCGGGCACACTGGCGCCACGCCCGAGCAGATCCGCGATGCCGTCGCCGCTGGCGCCCGCCTCTCGACACACCTCGGCAACGGCTCGCATGCGCGCATCGACCGCCACCCGAACTACATCTGGGAACAGCTGGCGGCCGATGAGCTGTGCGCCAGCATCATCGCCGATGGCCACCACCTTCCGCCTTCCGTAGTGAAGTGCATGGTGCGCGCTAAGGGCGTGGATCGCACGATCCTGGTGAGCGACGCCGTCGCTGCCGCCGGCCTGCCCCCTGGCGTCTATCCCTCCGAGGGCAAGGAGATCGAGGTGCTTCCCAACGGGCGTGTGCAGATGAAGGGTACACCCTATCTCGCGGGCTCCGGGTTGATCCTCTCCGAGGGCGTTGGGAACACCGTGCGCTTCGCGGGCGTCTCGCTGGCGGAAGCCGTGCAGATGGCGACTCGCAACCCCGCTTCCTTGCTGGGGCTGGGAGAGACCATCGGCACGGTGGCGCCGGGCCGCGAAGCAAACCTGGTGCTCTTCCGGTGGAACGAGCAGGAGTGCTCGCTGGACGTGGAAAGCGTCGTCGTGCGTGGGCGCCTGATTCGGGTCGATGAGATGGAGGACGCCACACGCCCCGCAGGCCACCAGGCCTTCTGAGCACGTCCTATCACTCCCAGGGGGCGATGCCTTCCGGGAGATATGATTGATGCGCAGAGACACCCTCGCACGCGACGGGAGGGTGTCTCCTATCTTCTCAGCCCAGGCTGTCGCGAACCTTGAGCAGCCGCCGTCCCGCCTCCTCCAGTGTGGCCAGGCGCTTCGGGAAAGCGAAACGAATCTGCTGGCTCCCCTTCCCCGGCCCATGGTAGAAGCTGCTCCCAGGTACGGCTGCGACGCCTGCGTGCTCCACAAGCCAGCGCGCGCACTGCACATCGTCTGAGAAGCCAAGGGCTGAGATATCGGCCATGATGTAGTAGGCGCCGGCGGGCGGGCGGCAGGCAAAACCCGCCTCGCGGAGGGCAGCCACCAGCACGTCGCGGCGCTCCTGGTAGGCGCGCGCCAGTTCAGCGTAGTACGCGGCATCGAAGCCCATGGCGACTGCCGCGGCCTCCTGCAGCGGGGCCGGCGCTCCCACGGTGAGGAAGTCATGCACCTTCCGGATGGCATCCGTCAGTCGTGGCGGCGCGATGCAGTAGCCGATGCGCCAGCCGGTGACCGCGTAGGTCTTCGAGATCCCGGAGATGGTGATGGTGCGCTCGCGCATCCCCGGCAGCGTGGCGATGCTGAGATGCGTCGCTCCGTCGTAGACGATGTGCTCGTAAATCTCGTCGGTCACCGCCAGGGCATTCCAGCGCGTGCACAGACTCGCGATCATCTCGAGCTCGGCACGAGAGAAGACCTTTCCCGTGGGGTTATTGGGCGTGTTGAGGATGATCGCTTTGGTTCTCGGGCCAAACGCGGACGCCAGCTCCTCCGGATCGATGCGCCAGTCGGGCGCGTGCAGCGAGACGTAACGGGGAGTCGCCCCGGAGAGGATCGCATCTGGCCCGTAGTTCTCGTAGAACGGCTCGAAGACGATCACCTCGTCGCCCGGGTTGATCACGGCGAGGAGCGCGGAGATCATCGCTTCGGTGGCGCCGCAGCAGACGGTAATCTCGCGCTCGGGATCAACCTCCAGGCCCTGGTGGCGCGCGTACTTGTCGGCGAGCGCGCGACGCAGCGAGGGCGCGCCCCAGGTGATGGCATACTGGTTGACGTCGGCCATGATGGCGCGTACGGCGGCTTCCTTGATCGCCTCCGGCGCCGGGAAGTCCGGAAAGCCCTGGGCCAGGTTGAGGGCGTCGAAGCGATGCGCTAGGCGCGTCATCTCGCGGATTACCGACTCGGTGAAGCCCTCGGTGCGCTGTGCCGGCGCGGGTGAGGTGGGATGCTCGGTTGTCATGCCCCCATTATACGAGCCGGGGGCAGGCAAGTCAACGCCCGGCGCCCGATTCCTGTGCCCGCCAGTCTTGCTCGCAGACCTCTTTCGTGGCGCGGTGAGCGTGGTTGAAAATGCCGCGCAGGATGGGATCAACCGCCATCAGACCGCAGATCCGCCCGAGAGCGCCGAAATGGAACTGGTAATCAATGACGTGCAGAACGCGCGTGCCCTCGGTGATCTTCTCGAAGTAGTGCCGGCTGAGCCACCGCTTCATCGGCCCTCGCACCTGAATATCCTCAAAGAGGAAGAGTGGCTCGCAGGCGGTGACCAGGCTTTCCCAGATGCACGATACCGGCCCGCGCTGGAAACGCAAGACGATCTCCGCGCCGGCCTGTAGCGGCTGCACCGGCTCTTTCATCACCTCCACGGTCACATCCCGCGGGAAGATGCGCGGCATGTTGAGTGGATTGGTGCAAAATGCATAGACATGCTCTATCGGCGCGTGGATATCAATACTCGCTCTGATCCGGGGCATCCTGTGTCCTATCCGGTCCGGTCGCACGCTCGCGCGCGTTGGCATCGGCGTAGGCGGCGACCACCTCGCCGTAGTAGATCCGGTGGAAGTCGCCCCGCGGATAGCACGTCTTCCGGACCTCGGGCGCCAGCGCATCGGAGATGACATCGTTTTTCATCACGATCCGGCATTCGTAGTGGATGATGCACTCTTCAAGGATTGGAGACCGCACCACGCGTGCCGCGACGGGCGTCAGGCCGCAGGCGGCCAGCTTGTCCATCTCTCGCCCGGAGCGCGTGCCACACAGCTTCGCGTTCTCCTCCCGGCCCCTGGGCAGGACGTTCACCGTGAAATCATCGGCATCCTCTATCAGGGCGTAGGTGTAGCGCGAAGGCCGCACCAGAACGAGGAAGATGCTGCGACCCCAGATCCTTCCAATCGCCCCCCAACCGATGGTCATCGCGTTGGGTTTTCCATCGCGACCAGCCGTGACGAGCAGCGCTCCCTCATGCTCCAGAGCGTGCAGCGTCTCAGGCCACAACTCCGTCAGGTGGATCTCCTCCTTCACCATGGGTCTCTCTTCCTCCCTTGCGGCGGTATTCGCGAGCTGCGCGGCAAGATGCCGGCCAGTGAACTCCTACGGGATCTGTTCCCCCTCCTGTTTGCCGAATCCTTGTACCTGCTTTCCTGAAAGCGCCAG
This sequence comes from Armatimonadota bacterium, assembly GCA_012512265.1. Classification (GTDB taxonomy): domain Bacteria; phylum Armatimonadota; class JAAZEB01; order JAAZEB01; family JAAZEB01; genus DUUU01. The sequence goes on from JAAZEM010000140.1 coordinate 27,558, forward strand.
GGAGATATGGGAAGGAAGGAGCAGGCGTGCGAAGAAAAAGGATCAACGCAATGGGCCCGCGCTGTCTGGCTACCGGCGCCAGGGATGGCGACCGCACGGTTGCCTTCTCTTTCCAAGGGCGTTCACTCGCGTCGTTTGCGGGCCATCACCCGGTACCCGAACGGTCGTGAGTGGCGCGCCGTTCGGCCATCGCCGGTGAGGAGGTGGAGGATTGATGACTTCCCGCCAGCGTCTCCTGGGCGCGATCCGTGGCGATCGCGTCGACCGCGTCCCTGTTGCGCCCTTCGGGATGGGTCGCGTTCCGCTAGAGAGCTCCCTCGGACGAGCGCTGATCGCCGAAACGGACCCCTTCATCGACGCCGGCGGCGCAGGCGACCCATTCCTCGGTGCGGACGTTCCCGCGACCAGCACCATCGAGGGCGATACGACTGTCACGGTGATCCACACCCCCAAGGGCGACCTGACCCGCCGGTTTCGGAAGACTGCCCTCACCGCAGCGCAGACCGAGTTTCTCCTCAAGACGCTGGATGATGTTGAGAAGTTCCTCTCACTTCCCTACACCCCGCCCGCCATCGACCTGATGCGCTTCCACCAACTGCGCGCCGATGTTGGGGAGGAAGGCCTCGTCCTGCTCGGCATCCCGAACGCGATCTGCCTGCCCGCGACGCTCTTCTCGCCCCAGGACCTGTGCCTGGCATGGGCTGATGCGCCGGATCTGGTGCGAAGGCTGTGCGCGGTTGCCTCCGAACGCCTTCTGGATTACACTCAGCGCCTGCTAGACGGAGGTGTGGATGCCTTCCGGATCATCGGCGGCGAGTACGCGAGCGTGCAGCTGGGTCCCCAGGCGTTCCGGAAACTGGTGACCCCCTTCGACACCGAGCTCGTGGCGCTCATGCACTCCCGCGGCGCCGTGGCCTACTACCACAACCACGGGCAGGTGATGGAGTATCTGGATCTGCTCGCTGATCTGGGCGTGGATGCCCTCGATCCCCTGGAGGCACCACCTTGGGGCGACGTGGATCTGCGCGCGGCGATGGCTCGCATTGGTGACCGCGTCTGCCTCGTGGGCAACCTGGATGACATGGAGATCATCGACCGCTTGCCCGAGGCAGAGGTGTGCGCCATCGCCCGCGAACGACTGGAGGCTGCCGGCTCCCACCACTTCATCTTGGGCGGCACGGCATCTGGCACTTGTGGCGAACATGGCGCGCGCAACTTCATTGCCATGGCCCGGATGGTCCGCGCCGGGTAGCTTCCCGGGCCGCGGATGCGGCGCTCGCACGAGAGGCGCGCAACTTGGAGGGCAATGGCTGGCGAGCAGGGCGAGTGGCCGGCCTCCCTCCTGAGCAGGAGTCGCAACGTTCGACTGTCGAATGAGGCGCAAAGTAGGTAACACCTTCGTGATGATGGAGGAGAACCGGTGAAGAGCAGACACGTTTGGATCCTTGCGTGGGCGGCGGTGGTCGCGTTAGCGCCAGCCGCCGATGCGGCAGAAAAGGCCTCACCGTTGGCATCGCGCCGCGCCGCGCTCGTTGCCCTCGCGGCAAAGGGGGAGGCGGGCCTCCCGCAGATCGCCGCGGCGCTCAAAGATGACAACCTGGTGATCCGGCGCACGGCAGTCCGACTCCTGGCCGATCTGGGAAAGCCGGCCCGGCCGGCACTTGCCGAGGCGTTGTCCAACTCTGATTTCCTCGTGCGGCGAACGGCGCTCACCGCGCTCTGCGAGCCGCTCACGGCGGAGTGTCTCCCCCACCTGGAGAAGAGCATTCAAGACGAAAGCCTGGCCGTGCGCCTGGTAGCCGTGAACCTCCTGGCCTCGCTCGAGCCTCGGAGCGATGCGGTGAACAAGATCCTCGACAAGGCGCGCTCGGATGAGTCCACCGCGATCCGCGACGTGGCCGCACGGGCGCTGTGGCCCTTCCACCGTGACACGGTCCTCCTGCGCGACCGCAAGGACTGGGACCACGAGGTGGTCGTGACACAGTCGATCCCACTCCCGAAGACCGGCTGGCGCTTCCAGCGAGATCCCGAGCGCGACGGGCACCTGAAGAAGTGGTTCGCCCCGGATCTCGATGACTCCAAGTGGCCGGCCATCGAGATCGAGCGCTCCTGGGAGAGCCAGGGGCATGAGTATGACGGCGTGGCGTGGTATCGCGGCTCTTTCGAGCTGCCAGCAAAGCCGGACCACAACGCGGTGGAGCTGCACTTCGATGCCGTGGATGAGTGCGCCTGGGTCTGGGTGAACGGAATCTACGTTGGCCAGCATGACCTGGGCACTGCCGGATGGGATCGGCCCTTCGCCATCGATATCACCCGCGAGGTGCGCTGGGGGCAGAAGAATCAGGTCACGATTCGCGTCTACGACAGCGCCTATGCGGGCGGGATCTGGAAGCCGGTCCGTATCGATATCTTGAAGTAGAGCGGTCCGCCGAACGGGATCCGTATTCGGACGAGCGCGCGCTAACCCCCTCACGAGGGCATCGGGGTGGCGTCCAACCTGGGTATTGCCGGTTGACCTGCCTCGAGATACCCGCGGGGCGAAGCTTCCGACGACCTGTCGCGCGCTCCTGGAGAGAATGGTGCAGTCATGAGGGATCTATCCATCATCTGGCGCATGATGTTGCTGCTTGCGGCATGCGGGGCGCTCCACGCCGCGCCAGCCGCTGAAACCCAGCCCTGGCAGAAGCTCTACACCGGCCAGGATGCCACTGGACCGAACGTCATCGCCCTCTGGCAGTTCCAGCCTGGGCAAGAGGCGAAGGATGCTTCCGGCCACGGCCACGACTTGAAGCTCCGGGGCAACACCCGCTTCATTGCCGGCGGGCCGCTGGGCGGCTACCTCGAGTCGTTTCTTGGTGGCACCGACAACGACACCCAGATGGGCGCCGTAGCGAAAGATCACCCGGATCTCTCGCCTGCCGGCGCGTTCACCCTGGAGGCGTGGTTTGCTGCGAAGCCGGAGATGGAGCAGACAGCCAACGTCTTCATGATCGATAAGAAGTACTTCAACTACTCCCGCGAAGACCCCCGGGCGAACTGGGACTACTGTCTCTGCCTCGCGCGCGCGGGGAAGCAGCGCCGTCTGCTCGCTCACCTGGGCTATGGCAAGGATTCGGCGACCTACTCCTCCGAAGCCTTTGAAGTGAAGCCCGGCGAATGGATCCATGTGGCGTTCACTTACGACGGCGCGGGCACCGGGCGCTTCTTCGTCAATGGCCAGCCTGCGGGTAAGACGGTCCATGAGGGCCGCGGCCCCATCACTCCTGGTAACTATGACCTGGTGTTGGGCGACCGCTATGGGAGCACGCACTCCGGCTTCCCGGGCTACCTGGCCCAGGTGCGCCTCAGCAATGGCATCGTGCCTTACTTCACGGGACCCCTGGAGGTGACCCCCGGAGTTGGGCGCACTGCGTTTGTGCGCATGGAGAAGGACGCGTCCTTCTCGCTCACCGTGAGCAACGACACCGACAAGCCGCTCACAAACGGCCAGGTGCAGGTCGTCTTCGGTGGCAATACGCGGCGGATCACCCTGCCGAACCTGGCCCCTAACCAGGAGCAGGTGGTCCCCATCCCTGTGGATACCTCCCTGCGCCCGGATAGCTATCCGCTCACAGTGACGGCTACGGCGGTCGCTGACGGGCGCGAGTATCGCACGGAGAAGGAGTTTCAGATCACGATTGTGCCGCGCCCGCTGCCGGATCAGATGCCGGTGGTGATGTGGGGCACGGGTGATATCCCCCGGTTGAAGCAGATCGGCTTCACGCACCGTCTGGTTTACCTCACCGACTATGGCAAGATCTGGAAGGCCGGCGAGCCGACCGAAGCAATGACCACCGGCGCCATCGCAGAGCGTGCGCGCATGCTGGACGAGCTTCTGGTGAACGGCCTGGGCGCCGCCGTCTACATCTACCCGGGCCGCTGGGTGATGAACAACAAGAAGCTGCAGGAGCAGTTCCAGCGCGTTGAGCGCACGGGCAAGCCTCGGGGCAACAAGGACGTCTGCGCCAGCTTCCCGGAGATCCAGCAATATGCCTACAACGCCGGCGCGTCCGTCGCCCGGACCTTCGGGCATTTCCCCGCGCTGCAAGCGGCGTTGGTCCACTCCGAGATCCGGGATGGCACCGATCTCTGCTTCCACCCGCATGACCAGGAGGCCTATCGGCGGGAGACCGGCCTCGAGATCCCCGCGGAGGTGCAGTCCAAGAGCGGAGTCCGCTTCTCAAGCGTCCGTGGCTTCCCCGCGCGCCAGGTCGTGCCGGATGACCACCCGCTCCTGCAGTTCTATCGCTGGTTCTGGAAGGACGGCGATGGCTGGAACTCGCTGCACACCCAGGTGCATCGGGGCTTGAAATCCACGGGCAGGAAGGATCTCTGGACCTTCTTCGATCCGGCAGTGCGCGTGCCGAGCCTCTGGGGGAGCGGCGGGCAGGTGGATTACGTCTCGCAATGGACCTACTCCTACCCGGACGCGATCAAGATCGGGCAGGCAACGGACGAGCTGTTCGCCATGGCCGATGGCCAGCCCGGGCAGCAGGTGATGAAGATGACCCAGGTCATCTGGTACCGCAGCGGCACCGCGCCCAATCTGCCCGAGGATGAGTCGAAGCGCGCCCCGTGGGAGAAGGAGAAGCCCGAAGCTCGCTTTATCACCATCTCGCCGGACCATATGCGCGAGGCGTTCTGGTCCAAGCTCTCTCGACCGATCCGCGGTATCATGTACCATGGCTGGGGCTCTCTGGTGGAGACCGGCGAGAAGCAGGGCTACTGCTACACGAACCCTGAGACAGAGAAGGTCCTGGGCGAACTGACGCGAACCGTGGTCCGCCCGCTCGGGCCCACGCTGCTCAACGTGCCTGACCGCAAGAGTGACGTGGCTCTCCTGGAGAGCTTCTCGTCGCAGGTCTTCGCTGCCCGCGGCACCCACGGCTGGAGCAACGCGTGGGAAGCCGACATGCATCTGATCCTCCAGTGGGCGCAGCTGCAGCCCCGGATCATCTACGAGCAGACCATCCAGCGCGATGGCTTGGATGGCTACCGCGTGCTGGTGATGCCGTTCTGCGATGTGCTCCCCGAGAGCGTCGTCAAGAAGGTGGTCGAGTTCCAGCGCAAGGGTGGGATCATCGTCGCGGACGAGTTCCTGACCCCCGCCCTGACCCCTGATATCGTGCTGCCCAGCTACCGGCGCACGAAGAAGGCGCATGAGGACAAGGCCGCGCTCCAGGCGCTGGCCGCGCAGCTCCGACGCGAGCTCGATCCGTTCTACACCCGGTATGGCGAGGCTTCCGATCCCGACGTGGTGGTGCGCTTCCGCCAGTACGGGCAGAACGACTACCTCTTCGCCGTGAATGACAAGCGCACCTATGGCGACTACGTGGGCCACCACGGCTTGGTGATGGAGAAGGGCCTGCCCCACGCCGCGACGATTACGGTGCGCCGCCCGGCAGGGTACGTCTACGACCTCGTGGCCCATCGGGCCGTGCCGGCGAAAGCCACTGATGGCACCCTGAAGATCGATGCCAGCTTCGGCCCCGGGGATGGTCGGCTCTTCCTGATCACGCCTAAGCCTGTGACGAGCGTTCGGGTCGCGACGGCCGGGCAAGCCCGGCTTGGCAGCTCCGTGGCCATCCGCGCCGCTGTCCTCGACAACCAGGGCAAGCCACTTGCGGCGGTCATCCCTGTCCAGGTGGAGGTGATCGATGCCCAGGGGCGGCCCGCGGAGCCGAGCGGCTACTACGCGGCCAAGGATGGCCAGTTCAGCTTCACGCTCGACCTGGCACGCAATGACACCCCTGGCCGCTGGACGGTGCGAGTCCGCGAGCTGGCATCCGGCAAGACAAACACGGCCACTCTGACCGTAGCGCGATAGGCCGCGCTCCTCATTGCCAGGTGTCCCCGTCGCGTGACGGGGACACCTGCCGATCGTGCCGAGCGGGGTGAAGGTCTGCCGCGCGTCCTAACCATCGGGGCGCGGATGCAACCCTTCACCCCGCTCGCAAGCGCCGGCGCTACCGGGCCGGTGGAGGGTGAGAACCATGCGCGTGGTCACGCTCATCGCGTTCGCGTTTCTGGTGCTCTCAGCCGGGCGGGTCGAAGCCGCGCCCGTGGGCCCGATCCCGCTCCGTCCGGCCGTCGCGCTCTATGTGGTGTGCGATGGCACGCCGTGCGAGGCGCGCATCATCGTGCGCCAGGGCCCCCGCCCCACTCCGGAGCGCCTGATGGCGCGCGTCTTCACTCCCGACGAGCGGCTTCTTTTCTGGCGCTACGTCGAGTATGTGCCCGCGAAAGACCAGGCTGGCATCACCTCCCCGGGGATAGAGCTGCGCGACGCGGCCCATCCCCCGACGCTTGGTGACCTGCTCCTGGATGAGACGGTCCGCCTGAATGCCGCCGGGATCTACCAGATCCGGCTGGTTGGCGGTGCCCAGAACAGCACCGCCGAGGTGATCCTCCCGCGAGACCTCCCCTACGGCATCTCCTGCCAGAACGGCACCTACTCGCCTTGGGATGCGAAGCTGTCGTCACTCTATGCTTATGTGCCCCCGCGCGCCGAGGAGCTGACCGTCGTTGGGGGCCCGGCGGTGGTGCGCGACGCGCAGGGGAAAGAGCTGGCCCAGTTGGAGCCGGGGAAGCAGCAGGCAATCCCAGTCACGCAAACCGAGACGGTGTGGCGCTTCGACCTGCCGGACCCCAAAGGCTGGCAGCTACGCGCTGCTGGGTTCCCGCTGATCCTCTGCACCACCGCCGAAGCCGCCCGGGCGATCCGCGCCTCCGTCGAGGTCCTCCCGGATGGCACCGTGGTCTGCCACCAATTCCAACGACGCATCGCCGAGATGCTTCCCAGGCTGCTGGATCCCGCGAAGGTGGGCACGGCGGAGAAGCTGATCGTGCCGCTTGCCACGCGCAAGGAGGCCTGGCTCGCCCACCCAATCCGCGCCACGAAGCTGATGCAGGCGTTCCTCCCCATGGTCGAGCACTGGCTCCGCCGGCAGAACGTGGATCCGGCCAGTCATTGGGGCGGGTCGCTCAATGGCTGGCAGGAGTTCGCCGGCAAGCCAGGGCGCGAGGGGCGTTGGGACCGGCTGAAGGCGATCCAGGGGCTTTACGCGGGAGCATCCGACCACTATGGCGGGGGCGCCGAGCACCTGGCGCTCGCGGCGCTCCATGACGATCCCACCAACCCCTACTTCGGGCGCCAGGAGCTCCTCTACCGGGCGGCCGCCGCCGCGCTGCGCGACCTGATGGTCCTCTCCGAGAGCGAAGTGTTTCCCGGCGTGGCCGACCTGGATCCCTATCCGGGGATGATGGCGTTTGCCCTGGGGCAGAAGACCCTCCCCGTATTCGGCACGGCGGCGCCTCACTTGCCCACCGAGGTGCGCGCCTTGTGGGCCGAGGGGCTGCGCCGCGTGGTCGACCGGTGCCTGCCAGATGATCTGGTCAGCGCGCGTAACCAATCCTCGCATTACCTGGTGGCCTACCACGCCTATGCGACCGGGAGTGGCGATCCCCTCTATCGCGACATGGCGCGGCTTTTCGCCCGGCGCTGGATTCGTGGCCAACACCCCTCGGGCTTCCATCAGGAGGCGACGGGCCCCTGCCCCAGCTACATCGGGATGACGCACTGGCACGAGGCCGTCTACTACCGCATGAGCAAGGACCCGGAGATCCTGGAGAGCCTGCGCCGCTCCTACGCTTTCTTCAACCACACGGTGGCCCCGGAGCCGGATGGCCGGATGCTCGGCGGGTTCAACTTCGCCCACCGCGTTGGCGAAGGCTTCTATCTCGAGCAGTATGGCGGTGCTCGGGGGATTCTGGATGACGTCCTCCCCGAGGTGGGTCTGTGGGCCGACGCGGCACCTTCCCCCGAGGCACATGCGAAGCAGCACGCGGAGGCAGCGCAACGCGTGGAGCGCTTCCTGGCGGAGCCCACGCTCCCGCGCTATCCCGATATCGGCACGCCACGCTACCTCCATCACGCAGAGCCGGACCGCTCCGCCACCTGGCCGGCATGCGAGCCCGGCTCCTTCGTGCGCAATCTGAGCAACGAGCTGGTCGCCGTGAAGCGGCCCGGCTACTACGCCGTGATCTATGTAGGGAAGCCGGCCGCCGGCGAGTTCTACATTCGCAAGCGCGAGGATCTGCGTCTCCCCTTCCCCGGCGGGATCGAGGAGAACGGCGGCGTGCTTCCCGAGGTGCGCAACGCCACGCCGTTTCTGGGCGGGGGCCTGACCGGCTTCTGGACGCCAGAGTATGGCCACTCGGTGATGGCCGCCGCCTGGTCGCCCACCACGCACCACGGCGTGATGCTCACCGCGCCGGATGGGAAGCGCTACTGGGAGGATTACTTCGCGCACACCTTCGAGCTGGACGAGGCCGCAGGCACCCTCGTGATTTCCGGGCGGATCGAGGGGTGGCCGCTCGCCTATCGCCGGGCTTACCGGTTTGGCGACGACGCGCTGGAAGTCGTGCTCACACTCACCGCGGAGAAGGAGATGGCGGCGCGGTCGCTGGTGGAGAATATCCCCTTCGCTCGCGGCGGGTGGAAGGCCAGGGGCGCCACGCTCTCGGCCGGGGAAAAGCACGCGGGCGAGGCGAGCTCGGATCGGCTCACGGTGACCGACTCCACCGGCGCCGGGATCGAGATCCGGTTTGACCAGCCGCGCGCGCTGCTCCTGGTGCCCGAGGGTCTGAAGGCAGGTGGCTGGCGCGACCTCCAGTTCGGGCGCGCGGAGGTGCGCCTCCCGGAGAAGCTGGCTGCCGGCCAGACTATCGAACTCCGCTATACCATCCGCCCGATCGCTGCGCCCAAACCCACGGGCTAGTGCCCGGAGGCTTTGGGGAGCGCGCGGAGATAGGGGCTGGACGGGGAGCGTTCTGTACGCCCGGGCCTTCAAAGAGAGGGGATCGATGGCGAGTCGCGAGATTGTGCAAATGAGTCTGGCGTTCGCGGGGCCGCCTCGGATCGCGTATGGGATGGGTGGCGGCTTTCCCAGCGATATTGCCTTTGTCCGGCGGAGTCCCGCGCCCAACTCGCGCGCCACGCCCTGGACGCAGTATGACGGCTACTGGGAGATGCATGACGAGTGGGGCAATACCTGGCGGCGCCTGGAGAATGTCACCAAGGGCGAGGTGTGGAAGGGTGCGCTGGAAGAGAGCTGGGACCTGCTGGAGAGCTACGAGTTCCCGCAGACCGATGCCGTGGAGCTATACGAGGGCACGGCGGCGCGCTGCCGTGAGCTGCATGAGAAGGGCCTCTTTGTCCTCGGGAGCATCGGCTGGCCCTTCACCATCGCGCGTTACCTGCGGAGGATGGAGATCTTCCTCGCCGATGTGGCCGCCGAGCCCGAGCGCGTGAGCGACCTTCTTTGGCAGATCACCCGCCACCTCGAAAAGGAGATCCACCGCTACGCGGACGCGGGTGTGGATGGCATCATGACCGCCGAGGATTGGGGCACGCAGGACCGCCTCCTGGTGAGCCCGGCCTGCTTCCGGCGGCTTTTCAAGCCGTGCTTCCAGGCCCTCTGCGCCGCGGCGCACAGCCGCGGGCTCAGCGTGTGGCTTCACTCCTGCGGCCACGTCTCCGAGGTCCTGGAAGACTGGTGCGAGGCGGGGATCGATGTGTGTCAGTTCGACCAGCCGGAGCTACACGGCATCGATTGGCTGAGCGAGCACTTTGGCGGTCGGATGCACTTCTGGTGCCCGGTCGATATTCAGCGCACCCTCCCGACGCGCGACCCGGAGCGGATCGCGCGCGCCGCTGAGGAGTATGTGCAAAAGCTGGGCGCGTTTGGCGGCGGCTTCATTGCCGGCTACTACGGCTCCAACGAGGCGCTCGGTCTCGACCCGGAGTATCAGGCGATTGCGTCGCGAGCCTTCATGCGCGCTGGCGACCCGGCGCCCAGGCGTGGTTAGGAGCGGAACGATGGCGAAAGCACGGAGCATAGGTATCGGTCTCGTCAGCCTGCTTGTGGCAGGCGGCCTGCTGGCCGGCCCTCGCGCGGCGGATGCGGGAGCAGCTGACGTGCGCGTCTATGGCGTCTCGGCGCTGCATAAGGTGTTGCCGGACGAGGCGCCCGCCTCGGACTGGACTCCCGGGCGGATCACCCTGGAGTGCGCTCAAAACGAGTCCGAGGCGTTCCAGGTAGTCGTGCGCGTTGCCCGGCCTACCTCTGGCCTGGCAATCCGCGCGTCCGACCTGAAAGGGCCCAGGGGCGGGGTGCTGCCTGCAAGCCTCGTCTCTCTCCACAAGGTGGAGTGGGTAGATATCAACGCGCCTTTCGACCCGAAGGAGCCGTCGCTCCAGCCGCTCTTGCGCCCGGATCCGTTGCCGGTGGTCGAGCCGGGGCAGCAGTTCGCGTGCGAGCCGGGGAAGAACCTGGCCTTCTGGCTTGCTGTAGCTGTGCCGGAGGATGCCCGGCCAGGGGCGTACACGGGCCAAGTGGAGGTCCTCTCGGGGGGCCGGCAGGCGGCGTCACTCGCGGTCAGCCTCCGGGTGCGCGATTTTGCCCTCCCGAAGCGCCCGATCCTCCAGAGCATGATCGGCCTCTCGGATGGCAACATCTTTCGGGCGCATGGCGCGAAGACGCCCGAGGAGAAGGAGAAGATCATCCGGCTCTACTTCGAGGAGTATATCCGCGCGCGCCTCAGCCCCTTCCTCTACGCCCCTGGCACGATGGCGTTCAATCCACTCCCGGACGGCGCCATCCGATGGGAGTTCGTCAAGGACGCGCAGGGCCAGCCCACCGGCGAGGTGAAGCTCGACTTCACCAACTTCGACCGTGAGGCCCGGCGCTATTTTGACGAGCGCCAGGTGTTCAGCGCGTTCAACTTCGCGCCCTACATCCTCCGCCACAAGACGGTCGACGGGAAGAGGGAGGCGTATCTCGCCTTCACCGATAGCAACCGGGTGACCATCGATGGCTTGCTGCCAGATGGCACCCTCAACCCGGTGTTCGAGAAGGCCGTCGTCAGCTTCTTCCGTCAGGTGGGCGCGCACCTGGCAGAGAAGGGGTGGCTGGATCGCGCGGTCTACTACGTTACGGACGAGCCGCCGGATTCCGACACGGATCTGATCAAGCAGGTCTGCCTTCTGGTGCGCCGCGGTGACCCGCGCATCCGCACGGCGCTCACGTACGACCCGGCCAACCGGCCCCGCCTGGCGGAGGTTCAGGAGAATGGCCGGTCGCTGATCTCCCTCTGGATCCCCTATGTTAGCTTCTACCGCGAAGAGGTGGCCGCCGCCGAGCGAGCGAAAGGCGCGGAATACTGGCTGTATGATGTCAAGGAAACCTGCCTGATCTCGCACAGCGGCGAGCGAAATCGCGGCATGTTCTGGGATGTTTGGCGCCGCGATGCCCACGGCTACCTTTACTATCTGGCGACCTACTGGGGCCGGGATGCCACGCCCTGGGACCGCCCTAGCTTCCTGCTGCCAGGCGTCACCTACCAATACCGACATGGCGACGGCTACTTCTTCTACCCGCCGCGCCGCCAGTATGATCCCGACCCGCCCATCCTCGATACCGTCGTCCGCTCCATCCGCTGGGAGCTAATGCGCGAGGGCGCCGAGGACTTCGACACGCTGCGCATTCTGGAACGCCTAACCGACCAGGCAGAGAAACGCCGGCTGCCTGCCGCCGCTCAGGGCCGGAAGGCGTTGGCGCTCGCGCGCTCCGCGGCGGAGGCAGTTACCACGGGTGCGGATGCCTACGGGATTCGCGACCTGCGCTTCGACGCGCAACCCGGATGGTCGTTCAGCGCCCAGGAGGGGTGGCTGCACCACCGCGGCGGGAGCCGGTCCGACCTGGTGATTCACCTGGACAAGGTGCGCGAGGATGGAGTCTACGAGCTGATCCTGAACGTCTATGATGACCTGAACTACCGCGGCCAGCCCTACTCGCGCTTCCTGGTGAACGGGAAGGCATATGCGACCCCCGGCGGATTGAAAGGCGCGACGGATGTCGCCGCCGGCACGCTGGAAGTGAGGGGGGGCCGCGCCACGTTCACCCTCTCGGCGCTCGATGAGCAGGCGGGCGTGATCCTCTACCGGGTTGGACTGAAGCGCCCGTCCAAGCCTGGCACGAGCCTCTACGCAGCACGAACCGCCGTTTTCGATGCCATTGAGGCACTTGCCGCGGCGTTGAAGCAGCGGTGAAAGACTGCGCGCGCGTGCGCTCCTGATGCGTCCTGGTCACGGCGCTTCGCGGTGCCCGGTACTCGGTCGCAGGGGCGCACGCGTGCGCGCTCCTTACCGGCGCTTTCGGGCTTCCTCGATTCGATGCCACTCGGCGAGAGCGCTCTGGAGCGCCAGCTGCATCTGATCCTCGGGCGTATTGGCCGCTGCCTCCACGATGACCGTCGTGGTCCGCCAGCGCGGGGCACGTCGGGCTTCCGGTGGTAGCGGCCCTCCCTCGGGGATCAGATGGCCGTTGCCGCCATCGTCGATGTAGAGATGATACCGCACGAGGCGCCCTTGCTCTTCCCTAGGCATGCCGCTCTCCTCCCATCCACCATGCTCGCGGAGTGAATATACCCGGCGGGGTACGGGCACACTCCGGCCGAGAAGCAACCACGGCTCCCCTCACCTTCTTCGCGGTCACCGCCGGCGGGGCCTCTTCGGCGCCATCGGATCCGAGAAAAAGCCGGCGGGCTCACCACGGCTGGTTTGCGGCGCTCCAGTGAATGAGCGGCATCCATCGCGTGTGGCCATCGAGGTAGAGGACATTGCCACCCTCCCGGTGAGCCCCTGATGGAACGCCGCCGTTGTAGTCCCACAACACCGGAACCCGGGAGACGTCCAGGGAGAGCTCGGGGTTAGCCCCGCGAGGCGGCCAATAGGTGTAGGAGATCGGCACACGCACCGACTGCGGGCGGCCGCGCGCGCCGGGCCGGGTAAGATCATCCGACGGGCAGGCGAGAGGCCGGACGTTTGGCAGGTAGGTGAACAGCTGTCGGCCGAGATCGCCTTCGCCGGTGGGGTAGCGGCCATCGTAATCCTGCGCGTACATCTGGAGCGCCACAGCTAGGACGCGCAGGTTCTGCCGACAGACTTTGCGCCGGGCTGCTTCCGTGCTGGTGTTCCAGAGCCGGGTGCCGTAGATGCCGGCGATCAGCACCAGGGCAACAAAGACGAACCCCTGAGCTGCCTGCCGTCGCGCCTGCATCTCGCCGGAGCTCGCTCGCGGGCGCTCCGGGAGTTTTCCGGGGATCTCCAGCGGGTCCGGCGCATGCACCTGCTTCACATACCGGCGCGCCGGCGCGCTCTCTCGTGATGCGCTCTTCTTCCAAAATCGCACCGTCGCCCTCCCCTCGGACGAAGAAACCGGTGCCGGTCTATGCAATCACCGCTCTCTCGCTTGTCCGACGCCGAGAGAGCGGGGCTGGCATCTGCCAGTGGGGGCTTCCTCGCAAAGGCGCTCCGCTTGCGCGCGGCCGGAAGAGCGCTCCTCGCGCTACTCCCGTGCCTGGATCACCCGGCCCGTGCGACAGCTCTCCAGCGCGGCGGTAATCGTGCGCACCGTCTCGGCGCCTTCGGCGATAGAGCACGGGAAGGAGCCTTTGCCGGTGGCCGCGTCCAGGAAGAGATTCGCTTGGCGGGTAAACGCCGCGTCGCGCTCCCCGGGGTAAGCTCCGCTCCAGTGCCATTCCTCCCCGCGGTTCAACCCCAGCCGCCGGGCGCGCAGATCCAGCCGGAGCGTGCCTGTCTCGCCCGCGAAGTCGACCAGGCAGTCGTTGTTCTTCTGGAACTGGTTTAGCGTGAGGCTGACCAGAAACTCGCCCGGCCGGCGTAGCGAGAGCGCCACCGTGTCCTCCACCTCCACCCGAGGTAGCATCAGGTGGTCCGCCTGGCAAGAGACCTCGCTTTCGAGACCCACGCACCACTGCACCAGGTTGACCATATGGGTGATCGCATCCTGGATCGCGCCACCGCCCATCGCCCGGTCGCGGTAGTAAACATCGGCGTAGGCGGGCCGGTAGCGCGGAAAATCCTGACCCATGATGCCAAGCACGTGGCGCACGCGCCCGATCTCTCCCTGCTCCAGGCGAGCCTTCAGATCGCTCACGATTGGCATCGAGCGATAGACGTAGGCCGTTCCGCTCGTCGTCGTGGCGGCCTCGGCCGCCTCGCGCAGGCGCTCCGCCGCGAGCCAGTCGAGCGTCAGAGGCTTCTCGACGAGGACGTGGCAGCCCTCGTTCAGCGCGCGCGTGGCCATCGCCTCGTGGAAAGGCGCCGGGGTGCAGATCACCACCACCGCATAGTCGCGCAAGGGGACCGCATCCCACGCCGTGTAGGCCGCCGAGAGCGGATAGGCCGCCTGGAGATCGGCCAGCCGGTCGGCGCGCGACTCGCAGATGGCGACACTCGTTCGCTCCGTCGCCAGGAAGCAGCGGGCGTGGCGCTCGCCAATCGAGCCGGCGCCCACCACCAGAACCGGGATCTTCTCGCTCACCAGATGGTCCACCCCCCATCCACCACGAGGTTGTGCCCCGTGCAGTAGCTCGATGCATCGGAAGCCAGGAAGACCACCGCGCCCATCAGCTCGTGCGGCTCTCCCATCCGCTTCATTGGCACGCGCTCGCTGAGACGCCGAATAAACTCGGGCATACGCTCGCGCACCGGCGGATGCGGGAACGCCCCCGGGGAGATGCAGTTAACGCGAATCCCATCGCGCGCCCAATATGCCGCCAGATGGCGGGTGAGCTGGATCAGCGCTCCCTTCGTTGCGTGGTAGTTGGGCGGGCTGCAGGTCTCGAGGCCCTCATACACCTCGGGATAGCTCGCCACCAGGCCATACATGCTGGCGACGTTGATGATGCTCCCCCCACCTACGCGGCGCATCTGCCTGGCCGCCTGCTGCGCGGCGATAAACTGTCCGGTGACGCCCACTGCCAGCGACCGGGCAAAGTCATCCCCCGTGGCGGTATCGAGCCGGGCCAGCGGCCCGTTGTAGCCATTGTTGACCAGAATATCCAGCCGGCCCATCTCGGCGGCGACCTGATCGATGGTGGTACGGATATTGGTCTCGTCGCTCAGGTCAATTGCCACGGCCCGGTGCTGTGGCCCCAGCTCCTCGGCCAGCCGGCGGCATTTCTCCAGCGTGCGCGAGGCGACCACGACACGCGCGCCCGCTTGCGCCAGCCCCCGGCACATCGCGGATCCCAGGAACCCGGCCCCGCCGGTCACCAGCGCGACCTTCCCCTCCAGCGAGAAGAGCTGCGGCAGTGTTGGACCCATCTCACTCCTCCGTTCCAGGGGCGGCGAGCCGCCCGCGCAGAAGAGCGCGGCGCCGCTTCGCGGCAGGGTCTCGACCTCGCGGTGAGGCCGGCGTCCTCAAAGGAGCGAACTCGCGGAAGCCAGCCGGCCGGGCCTCAACCGCTGCAAGCGCGGGCGTGCCCCATGGCAAGACCAGGCGCCAGGGCTAAAGGCGCGATTCCTTTGCAGCCCAGTTCCGCGCCCGCTTGCATTCTCCTGCCGCTCTTCACGAGGCGATTGCAGCTACCACATGGGGCGTGGTCGATTGCGCGTAGGTGCCCCGCGTCCATCGAAGGACCACTTCGCCGAAGAGAGCCGCATAGCCGCGGTTCGGACGCGGCAGTAGGTATTCATACCGCTCGCCTCGGCCAGTGATGCGACGCGGCCGCCAGAACGCGTCCCGGAAGTCGCGCGTCTCAGCGGCTGCCGTCCAGATGGTGACGCGCTCTGGATGGTGTTCCGAAGTGAGCGTCAGGCGCAGGCCTTCCGGCACCTCGTGGCAGGACCACTCCAGCCGGGCGAGCGTGCGCCCGGCGGCACAGGCGTCGACAAAGGCGCCGAGCGCCGAAAGCACCTTGGGCATCTCCGCCAGGCGGTGGCCAGAGTTCGGCACGTAGAGGATGTGCTTATCTCCCGGCAGCTCGTCAAAGTAGAGGTTCGCCGATTCGAGCGTCCAGTAACGGTCGTTGCTGCCGTGGATCATTAGCTTCGGGATCTCAAGCCGGTCGCGCAGGTGGAAGGGATCGACCATGTTGGCGAGCTTTCGACCCTCGGGGGTCACCAGTTTCTGCGGCAGTCCCACCGCGGAGTAATCCGCGACCTCCTCACTATAGGATCCGTAGACGGCCATCTGATGCGCCATCTGCGCGGTGACGTTCAGGTTATCGTACACCAGGGGCGCGATGCCAACGACCCGGCGGTCGCAGGCGCCTGTAAGCCACGTAGTCCACCCGCGCTTGGAAGCCCCCGTGACGACGAAACCGGCGATCTCCGTTCGCCACTCGCGCGCGGCAAACTCCTGGATCGCATCCATGGCGCGCACGACGCCCTTGACCATCGGGTAGAGGAGCGGCCAGCTCCGGTCGCCGGAGCGGAGGCACTCCAGAAAGGTGTGCGCGATCAGGGCGTCCTCGGATTTCCCCCCGAAGAGCGGCTGGTTGGGCACATCGAAGAGGACAGCTGCAGGGATCTGGAGCAGCCGGGCCGCGCGCGCCATCAGAGCCAGAGTCGGCAGGTCCCCGCGATTGCCGGTTACCAGCAACAGCGCGATGGAGGCATCCTGCGGACCGGCGGGCGGGTAGAGGGCTAGTTCATGCTTCCAGGGCACTCCCTGCCATACTTGGGAGAGGAGGTGGATGCGCACCGCGTTCCCCATCGAAGGGATCTCCACCTCCCCCGCCCGGCTCCAGGCGTAGGCGCCATCCCTGCGATTGAGATAGCGCAGCAGCGGGTGTCTCCACTCCAGCAGGGCTTGCCGGATAGAGAGGCGCCCTGAAACCGAGATGCTGCCTTCGGGTTTGCGTGGCATCAGATTGACCTCCTCTGCCCTATACCCGTTTGCGGCGTTCTCTACCGCTGTCTACATCCGGTTTCGGGGCGCGTTCCCCACTTTCAACGGGCCCCCGTCGCCGGGGGCCCGCATGGTTCGGGGATTCACCTGATGGGAGCGGCTCCATCGCCCTGGTCGGCGACGCCGTACAGGTCGCGCCAGAAGCGGGCGATCACCTCGCGCTGAGCATCCGGCACGGCACGCGGGAAGGGCAGCTCCTCGGCGTGTGCAAGATCATTCAGCAATCGGGCCTGGAAGCGAAGCGTGGCGTCGAGGACGCCCGGCGAGAGCACGTCGGGCGTATCGAGGGCGCTGTGGTGGAAGAAGCGTCCGCCCGCCGACGCTATCGGTGTTCAAGACGAACTGGGCGCCGGGCATCTCGTCCCGATGGCGCAAGACATACTCCTTCGAGCCCTCGGAGAGCTGCTCTTCGCAACCGCACGCGACGAAGCGGAGGGTGCGCCGGGGCCGGCTTCCCGCGAACGCGCGCGCCAGCTCCAGCACGCAGGCCACGCCGCTGCCGTTATCTTCGGCGCCCACGGCGTTCATGACAGTATCGTGGTGGCACGTGAGGAGGATATCGCCTGCCGTGGGATCGCTGCCGGGCACAACGCCCACCACGTTCTGCGACTCCGCTTCGCGCACCCGAGTGGCGACCTCCAGGCGCGCGCGCTGCGCGCCGTTGCGCACAATCTCCCAGGCGTGACGGTAGGGGATGGAGACCATCGGGATTGATAGGAGGCGTATCCACTGCGCCGGAACGCCTACGGCGACTGTCCAATCGAAGGGAAGACGATCGTCCACCAGGATGACGGCCGCCAGGCCCGAGTCCATCAGCCGACGCAGGCGCTCGGAGTCGTCGCCGTAGAGTGTCGAGAGCAGGCCGATCTTCCCCGCGAGCGGCACGCGCGCCAGGTCGATATCGGATGCTCTTTCCAGATAGACCAGCTCCGCCTCGATTCCTCCCGCCGGGGTGGCCGGGGAGTGCGCCACGGGTAGGCACGGGATTTCGGCTCCCGCCACGGTGAGTGACGCACGCGAGTAGTCCCATGTGAGACAGGGAAACGGCTCGATCACGACCTCGGAGAGGCCGAACTCACGGAACCGGGCGGCGATATGCTCCGCCGCTTTTCGCTCTTTCTCGCTTCCCGCCGGTCGCGAGCCAAAACGCTCGCAGATCTCACGCACGTGTGCCAGAGCACGCGCGCCGGACACATCCGGAATCATGGCTCCTCCTTCGCATGGGTGAGTGGAGTGTCTCTTCTACGCAGGCACCCCTCCCTCCTGTTCCAGCCCCGCGCCACTCGTGCCTTCCCCACACGCGCCCGTCCGCTTCATTCGTGGTATCACCCTATCGGGGACGGCCTGGCTCATCGGCGAATCGCCAATGGGGCGAGATCACCCATGGTGATAGGCGTATACCCGGATGTCGCTCGCCGCGGCCGGGCGGGTCATATGGACGACCCGCTCCTCGCCCGGCATCAAGTCGAAGTAGTTGTCGGAGAAGACGACCTCTCTCTCCGGGTGGAAGAGGTAGACCCCTTTGGCGAAGCGATCGGTGCGGAGTGCCAGCCGGTCGGGGCCGACCTGCGTCACCTCGATGGTCGGGCACGCCAGGCGCATGTGCTTGGGACGCGAGTAGGTGTAGACGTTGCGCGCGGTGACGCCATCTTCCCACCGGAGGGTGAACTCGGCCACGCAGTCGAAGCGCCGCGCTCGATACTCCGGAAGCGCCACCTCGCCCAGGGAGACGGCGCCGCGCCCCTCCAGGCGAACCGGGAAGCACAGAGTCTCCAGCACCTTGCCATCCACCCGGACAACGCGTAGCTCCACCTCGCCCACCTTCACGCCATCACGCTCGGAGGCCACGAAAAGGTTACCGCTGCTGTTCACATCCGGATTGTAGTCGATAGAATAACGCTGGATGTAGCCGACGATATCCGGCTGGAACGCCCGGCGCAGGTAGTAGTGGCACGCCTTCGGAATCAGGTTGTAGTCGATAGCGGACCACGAGATGGCGGGCCAACAGTCGTTGAGCTGCCAGATGAGCACGCCGGCGCAGTCGGGCGCCTGCGAGCGCCAATGCTCCACGGCGTACTTCAGATACTCCGCATGAGCCAGGTTCGAGAGGACCACCGCGTGCTCAAACTCGCCTGTCACCCGGAAGAGCGCCCCGGTGAACTTCAGGAGGCGGTCGTTCTTGGCCGGGCTTTCGAAGTGGTTGCGCGTATCGAAGACGAAAGACTGAAGGTGCCGGTCCTCCTCTTCCCCAATCGTCAGCGCCGTGCGCAGGTCGGGGAGCGATTGGATCCCGGTCTCACTGACAAAGCTGGGCGCGGTGTGCAGGTAGCCGGAGAGATCCTGGCACTGGCCATGCAGGTCCCAGAAGTGGGAATCGCCCTGGAAGGGGTCATTTGCCGAGACGTTTGGATCCTCGGAATAGGGCGAGCCGTTCCAATAGAAGCGGTCGGGGTCCAGTTCGGCCACCAGCGCCGGGAAGCGCCGGTCGTAGATCTCGGTTCCGAAGAACCGCGGGAACTCCTGGCGCAGGCCAACCCACCAGCTGTCGTAGCCCCAATGGCACTCGTTCTCGCCGCACCAGAGCGCCAGAGACGTGAAGTTGCGCAGACGCTTGATGTTGTAGATCAGCTCGGCTTCGACGGAGTGGATGAAGCTCGGATCCGTATCGGGGTACATCGAGCAGGCGAAAGCCCCATCCTGCCATACCAGGATGCCGCGCTCGTCGCACATCCGGTAGAAGGCATCGTCCTCGTAGTAGCCGCCCCCCCAGATGCGCAGCATGTTGACGTTGCCCTCGCGCGCCAGGTCGAGGTTCCCTTCATAGAGGTGGGGATTGCCGCGCGGCACCGAGTTGTCCACCGGGATCCAGTTGTAACCCCGACAGAAGATCTCTTTGCCATTCACCTTGAAGGCAAAGCGCGTGCCCCGACCATCCCGGCGCTTATCACGCACCACCTCGATGGTTCGGAAGCCGATCCGGTGGCGGCGCTCGTCCAGGATGCCATCGCCCTCCAACGTGATCTGCAGGTCGTAGAGGAACGGCTCCCCCTCCCCATTCGGGTACCAGAGGTTGACCCCATCGAGCGCGAAGGGAACTCGTGCCCGTCCATCCACCACGGGGGCGCTAGAGCACGCACCGCCGATACTCACCTGAGCGCGGGCGCCCTCACCGCCCGGCGCCTCTACCGTCACTGTGCCGGCGACGCGGCGGCCGTTCAACTTGTAGCGCACGTGAAAGTCGGCAATCTCCGCGTGATCGAACGCTCTCAAGTAGACCGGACGGAAGATGCCGCTCACCGGTAGCTCCGGACCCCAGTCCCAGAAAAACGAGTACGCCGGCTTGCGCAGGAACATGAAGTTGGAGTTTAGGTGCGCCGGGAACTTCCTGCCGAAGTGTCGCTGGCGCTTCTCCGCCTCGATCACAGGCGAGCGGAAGAGGAGCACCAGGGAGTTGGTGCCGGCCCGCAGCTTCCCGGTGATATCGAAGCGGTAGCCGATGTGGCAGTTCTCCGTCTCGGCCAGCTTCTCGCCATTGAGGTAGATCTCGCAGACGGTGTCCAGGCCATCGAAGCAGAGGAAGACGTGGCGCCTGGCAGCGGTAGCTCCCCCCTCGAACCCCGTCCGATAGACGAAATCCATGCTCTTGTAGGGCGCGAAGGAATCCTCGTAGGTCGCCGAGGTGCTCTCCTCCACCAGGCCGGCTGCCTGCAGGTCGGTCAGGTTGGTACCTGGCACGGAGGCCGGGCGGAAAGTCAGGTGAGCGGCATCCGCCGAGCCGGCAATCGTGCCGTGGTCCGCGAAGGCAAACTCCCATCCCGAATGCAAGGGGGTTTGAATGACATCCATCTGCGAGTGCTCCCGTTGCAATACACAGGTCAGGGCCGGGCACGGTGGGCGCTCGCCCGCGGACCGGCAGAACGGCGTTTTCCCTCACCGCGAGGGGCCGCGACAAGCCCTCGGGCATGCCGAGAAACGCTCATGGTAAGGGGAGTGCAACACTGCCCAGGTTGGGGTGAAGCGATCTTATCAATCCGAGTCGGTGCGTGTCAATAGCCACCTGCGGGCTGGGCAGGGCTACGTGCGGGCAAGGCAGGCTGGTCGAAGGTGGGGGTGTCAAAGGCCCTTCGGGCCTTTGCCGGGAAGCAGCGCGGGCTTTCAGGCCCGCGGCTGTGAGAACCGGGGCACCCGTGCTTCCCTATCGGCCTCCGTCCCCCTCATTCGTGATATCGCCGCCGGCGCGGGGCCGGGGGGATGAAAGCCGCCAGAAGAGCGCGGGCAACCGCTCAGTTCAGCCCTATCTCGGTACTCTAACCTATTGTTGACAGCCAGGCTTTCATGGGCTATAATGAGCCAGGAGAGACAATGGACACGCGGCACAGAGATCCTGTTTCAGAGAGCTCGCCGGCAGCGGCGCAGTTCGGCGCGTGCTTGCTCCCCCTAGTCACGGGTGCCCTGGTGGCTGTAGTTGTCGCTGTAGCCATCCCCGTGGCCGGCGGCGGAGCATAGACTCTCCACGCGATTACAGAATGCCAAGGGCCACGGGAAGCAGACCCGTGGCCTTTCTGATTCTCCGGTGGGTTCCCGGTAGATGGTCACGGGCCCGGTGAGCCCCGGCTGCTTCTACCAGGGAGGTTTGCATGAAACTGACGGGTGCGGAAATACTGGTGCGTGCGCTGCAGGCGCAGGGCGTGGAGGTTCTCTTCGGGATACCAGGTGCCAAGACGCTTCATCTTCATGATGCGCTCTCGCGCAGCCCGCTCCGCCACATTCTCGTGAGGCACGAGCAGGGCGCGGCCCATGCCGCGGATGGCTATGCCCGCGCCAGCGGGCGAGTGGGTGTCTGCCTCTCGACATCAGGCCCAGGCGCCACCAACCTGGTCACCGGCATCGCGACCGCGCAGATGGACTCGATCCCTCTCGTGGCGATCACCTGCCAGGTCGAAATGGATGCGATCGGCACGGATGCTTTCCAGGAAGCCGACATGACTGGCATCACGCGCTCGATCACCAAGCACAACGGCCTCGTCTCGAGCGTCGACCGGATCGAGGGTGCCGTGGCCGAGGCGTTCCACGTGGCCAGCACGGGCCGCCCGGGCGCCGTGCTCCTCGACATCCCCTCCTGCGTCCTGAAGGCACGCGGCGACTACCGTGGCTCCGCGACCGTGGATCGCGTTGGTTACCGGCCGACCCTCGATGGCCATCCGATGCAGATCCGCCGTGCCGCGGAGGCGCTGGCACAGGCCGAGCGCCCGCTGCTGTATGTCGGAGGCGGCGTCATCGCTTCTGGAGCGAGTGAGGAAGTCCGAATGCTCGCGGAGCGCGCGGATCTCCCCGTCGTCTGCACGCTCCTTGGCCTGGGCGGCTTCCCCGGCACCCACCCGCTCTTCGTCGGGATGCTCGGGATGTACGGCAGCCACGCCGCGAACAAGGCTGTGCAGCATTCGGATCTGATCCTGGCGGTCGGCGCGCGCTTTGATGACCGCGCCACCGGAAACGCCGCGCGCTTCGCTCCAGATGCCCGCATCATCCATATCGATATCGATCCCGCCGAGATCGGCAAGAACGTGCGCGTGGATATCCCCATTGTGGGCGACGCGCGCCGCGTTGTTCGCCAGCTCCTCGAGGCCATCAAGCCGTGCGATCATGGGGCCTGGATCGAGACCGTGGATGGCTACCGGCGGGACCACCCCTATCCCCCTGCCCGGGAGGGCATCCTCACCCAGCAAGCCACCGTTGAAGCGATCTGCCGGCGCGTCGCAGGCCGGGCCGTGGTGGCAACCGATGTCGGCTTGCACCAGATGTTCGTGGCGCGGCACATCCCGTTCGACTCGCCGCGCAACATCCTCACCAGCGGCGGCCTGGGCACGATGGGCTATGGCCT
>JAAZEM010000141.1 GCA_012512265.1 Armatimonadota bacterium
AGGCTTCGCGGAACGCAAGCGCGATCCCCTTGCCCATCACCCCCACCTCGTTGACCGTGTTCACGAGGGCCTCTGCCCGCGACTGCAGCAGATTGCCTTGCATATAGTGTATCATCGGAGGTACCACCCCGGGCATGCCCTGACGGGCACACTCAGACCTCTACGGTCAACCTCGGCCCGCAGCATACTTACCCCTTCTGCATCGAAGCAGGCGATACCTTGCAGCAGCGTGACCGGCAGATGATGGTATACTAGCGCTTCGGCCTGGTATCGCTCCATCTTGCCCGGATCATTGGGATCGCGGCGGAAATCGCTGGCGCGGAGGATTCGCCAATCCAGTTGCTCTAGATCCTCAAGAGCGTTGAAGAACCGCGCGGCTTGCAGGTAAGCATGCCGGTCAGTGAAGACGAACCGCACATCATGCTGGGCGAACGCATGAAGCGATGTCACCAGGATGACGATCTCCTCCGCCGGTATCTGCTGCAATCCTCCGAAGCCAGTAAGGATATTGTACAGCATGGGTGAGCGAGGTGTAAAGTAGAACGGGACATAGTCACTCAGCACCCCGCGTGGCTCTATGGGCACGATCCTGCGTGTGCGCTTCAGAATGATATCCGGATGGCCGATCGGTCGGAACTCTGGATCGGTGACGGCCGCTGACTGGCAATATAGGCCGTGGTCAAGTATCCAGGGCATGTTATCGATGTGGGTGGCACGGAAGATCCTCGCTTTCTCGGGCGTCAACCACTGCATCACGGCGAGCTATACTCCGAACGGCTGCAGGAGGCGCTCTGCGTTCCGGTGGAGGATGTTGTGCCGGTCCTCATCGGTGATTCGGGCGCACAGGACGCAGCCGATGACGTAATGCGGGTCGAACCACGGGAGATCCGTGCCGTAGAGCACCTTCTCCGAGCCGGCGCCCCGGACCATCTTCTCGATGATGCCGCGCGGATTGTGCGTTCCCGTGATCTCCAGGTAGACGTTGGGATACTCGACAGCCAGACGGATGCTCTTGTCCCACTCGCCGTAGCCACAGTGCGCCATCAGGAGGGTGGCACCCGGATACCGCTTCGCCAGCGGCTCGACGTGGTCCGGCGAATCGTAGGCGCTGCGACCCCAGGTGTGGATCAGGATCAACAGCTTCCGCTCGTGGGCATACTCCAGAGCCGGCACGTAGGCCTCGTCCGTGATTGGCACGCGGTGGTAATCCGCCAGAAACTTGAAGCCGACAAAGCCAGCGTGATTCTCGAAATCCGCCACCTCCGCGCGAACGCGCTCGGGGTAGTTGGGGTTTAGGCCCCAGTAGGCGCGCACCCGGTCGGGGTATTTGCGCACGATTGCCTCGGTATAGGCGTTGCCGCGCGCCGTCTCGACGAGCGCCGCGTGCGACACGGCGCACATGAGGCGGACGCCACTGCGATCCATCGTCTCAATCATCCGCTCCGGGGTGGCGTTGGGAAAGTAGATCGCCGAATATGGACCCGGATGGGTGTGCATGTCGATCACGGGGCACTCCGCGGCGCGCCCGTGCGCAAAGAATTCCTGAGCCAACACCGAGGGATTCGTCATAGCGCCACCTCCTCCAGCAGCCGGCGCAGGTTGCCCCCGGCAATGGCCTCTTTCGCGCCGTCGGGGATGTCGGCATGCATCAGGGTAAGCACGCCCCCGAAGAAGGGAATGTCGGGAAAGCCACTGCCAAAGAGCATGCGCTCCGGACCATACTTGCGGCAGAACGCCGCGATGCCGCCATCACACTCGTAGCGCGTCGTGTCTACGTAGAAGCGCGGGTAGCGCTCGATGAGCGGGCGGAAGTAGCGGTCCTGGCCGTGATTGCTGAGCTGGTTGGCGATCACCGTCAGGTCCGGGAAATCGCGCAACAGCCCCTCTACCATCGGCCAGTCGCCCGGCACGATCAGGGGGATGCGCCGGGCGCGCATCTCCTCGAAGAGGGGGCCGAACGTCGTGCCGTTCAACAGGTAACGGTGAGGCGTCGGGAAGGCGCGCAATGCCTTCACGCCATGCCGCTTCATGCCGGCGAGAAACTCCTCTACCGTGCCCAGCTCCTCGGTCTGCGGCGGCAGGATAGCCCAGGTAGGATGAAGCCGGGGATGGCCGGCCGTGGCCTCCACCACCAGCTCGTTCCCCCACAGGGGATGGTCGTCGCGCATCGCCGTATGATAGACGAGCGCCTCGGAAACCCCCTCGAAATCCATCTCCTCGAGGAGCACGGCGGGCGTCTCCGCCGGCTTGATTGGCGCCAGCTGCGGGGTCCCGAAACCGGCGTTCACATCGAAGAACTCCATGCTTCCCCCTCCGCGCGGCGGGAAGTCCCACTCCGTCGCGCTTTTGCCACACGAGCGCGGCCCGGCGATAGGCGCGGCTTCTGCCCGCCACCTGCCTACACCGGGTGGATCGCGATCCGGTGTGCGGCCTCTTCCGCTTTGCGGCGCGCCTCATCGGTCGTGGCGCCCAGGGCCAAGACCACGCCCATGCGCCGGCCCGACCGGGCGTCTGGCTTCCCAAAGAGGCGCAGTTTCGTCTCCGGAAGCTCTAGGGCAGCGGCCACGCCCTCGTAGCGGACTTCGGGCGCCTCCATCGAGGCCTGTATCACGTGCGACGCCGCGGGCCCAAGGTTGACCACGGCCGGAACCGGCAACCCGAGGATGGCGCGAAGATGCAACTCGAACTCCGACATGTTCTGAGAGATCATCGTCACCATGCCGGTGTCGTGGGGCCGGGGCGAGACCTCGCTGAACCAGACCTGCTCGCCCTTGATGAAGAGCTCGACACCGAAGATACCCCGGCCACCGAGCGCGTCGGTGACCGCTTTGGCCTGGCGCTGCGCCTCGGTCAGGGCCGCGGGGGCCATCGCCATCGGCTGCCACGATTCGTGGTAGTCGCCATGAATCTGCACGTGGCCGATAGGCGGGCAGAAAGCGGTGCCCCCCACATGCCGGACTGTCAACAGTGTGATCTCATAGTCGAAGGGAATAAACTCCTCGACGATCACGCGATCCGCGGAGCCGCGCGCTCCCTGACGGGCATAGTTCCAGGCAGCCTCAACGTCCGCCTCGCTCTTCACCACGCTCTGACCTTTGCCGGACGAGCTCATGATCGGCTTGACCACGCAGGGGATACCGATGGCGGCAACCGCGGCGCGAAACTCCTCTTCCGTGGCGGCGAAGCGGTAGGCGGCGGTTGGCAGGCCCAGCTCCTCCGCGGCCAGCCGACGGATCCCCTCCCGGTTCATCGTGAGGTTCGTGGCTCGCGCCGTTGGGATGACCGTGAACCCCTCCTGCTCCACTTCCAGCAGGTAGCGGGTGTCGATCGCTTCGATCTCGGGGACGATGTAATCCGGGCGCTCCTGGCGAATCACGCGCGCCAGCTCAGAGCGATCCAGCATATTGATCACATGGCTGCGATGCGCCACCTGCATGGCGGGGGCGTTTGGATACCGGTCCACAGCGATCACTTCCACGCCCAACCGCTGTGCCTCAATCGCCACTTCCTTGCCGAGCTCCCCGGATCCGAGGAGAAGCAGACGGGTGGCGCTGCCTTTCAAGGGTGTTCCCAACATGGATGGTATCTCTCTCTATCGTCACAGCCGCCTTGTCGCGGCCACAATGCCTGATGAATTCCGGGCTCACGCCGTCGAGGCGAGTGCCGAGAAGGGAAGCAGGAAGAGGAGCATATCCGCCTGCATGAAGGCGCACTCGGTGATCTCCTCGCCCTGATCGCGCATCGGAAGCAGGCCGCTCGCCGTTCGCCGCGAAGCGAGGAAACGCCCGAGGCGCGCCGCTGCCTGCTCATTCTCCTCGCCGCCTGCGCGCCGGAGCACATGATAGGTGAGCGCGTAGCACCAGATGTTGTGCTTCGCCGTCGAGGTCTCGTTGCCCTCCCAGAGGAGGGAGCCGTCCTCCGCCACGCACCCGCGCAGGAAGGCGGTGGCCCTCTCCACGGCCTCGTCCACGCGCTCCCGAGGGACGAAGCGGTCACGGAGTGGCTCCGGCACGAGGTCGAGCGTATTCATGAGGCACCACAGAACGAGCGAGGTGTAGTTGATGGTGATCCCCTCGCCTGCGCGGTAGGGAAAGCAGCCGTTCGGCCACTGCTGGTCGAGCGTGTGCAGCACGCTCCTCCGCGCCCCCTGGAAGAAGATGTTGAGGGGACGCCCGTAGACCTGGCGCAGGGCGGCAAAGCTGACCATCAGCGTCTCGGCAGCATGCAGGTTGGCGTTGAGGCAGTCGTAGGGCGAGCGTTCGTGGTGCGGGAAGACTCCGGAGCCGGCCGGCCACTCGATGGAGAGCTGCCACAGCCCGGCGCGCTGGAGGCACTCCATGTAAGACTTCTTGGGAGGCAGGCCATGCAGCAGGACATGGCCCAGACCGTGGATGACAAACGCCGTCTCAATCGTGGAGCACTCCTCCAGGCCGGTATACTCCCAGTCGGAGGGCTTCTCGTTGTTCTGAATCTCCAGGTAGCCGCCACTCGGGCGCTGCCGGGCCACCAGCCAATCGAAGGCCCACTCCGCGCGGTGCATCAGCCCGGCGTCGCCACGCTGCTTGCCCACCAGCCAGAGGGCAAGCCCGGCACTGCCCGCACCCCGGTGGTGATGCGCCCCTCCGGCATGATAGTCGAGGAGAGGGCCGTGATACGCCTTCTCGCTCCAGAAGGAGCCGTAGTACTCCCCTGGGGCGAAGTCCTGACAGCGCATCAGGTAGGCGAGGATCGCCTCGCAAATGCTCTCCATCTCATGTCCACCCGTACTCATCGGTCTCTCTTCCTGGCTGCCAGATCATTCGCGCCCGCGCTCAACTGCGCGGGCCGGGGCTATCCCGCCCCGGCCCACCGGATCCCTCAGCAGAAGCTCGCCCTATGTCGTCGCCTGCTATCCGGAAGTGTGGTCTATGGGAGAGCGACTGCGTCCAGCAGCCCATTGGGGCCAAGCAGCTTCACGCACGCCGACTTCGCATCGGCGGGCAACTTCGACAGATCCAGCGTCGCCTGCCTGGCCGGCTGGGAAAGGAGCACCTTTCCCTCCAGGTCGCTCACCACCACCTGCGCGCGCGCCGGCGCACCCTGCGCGGTCACGCGCAGCGTCTCTCCCTGGCGGGTCACGCTCAGCTGGCGGGGCAGCTTCGCGAGAACCGCAACATCGTCGCGCTCCAGATAGATGCTGGCGACGCCGTTCTCAACTGGCACCTCACGGCAGCGCAGCAGGTCGAAGAGGTGCTCGCCACGCTTGAGTTGGATCGCGAGTGCCGGACCCTCAAAGGTGTATCCCTTCGCATTGTAAAGGTGATAGAGTACCTTCTGTCCTGCGCCGAACTGGTTGGCGTAGATGTACTGCGCCAGCGTAGGCACCAGCGGCTCGCACTCCCGGCCCTGGTAGACATCCTCGTTCTCGTTCAGGAGGGCGTACATCGCGGGCGGATAGTAGCGGCCGAACGACTCGACGGCGTTCCACAGCTTCTTCCGGCTCTTGAGGTCGGCGCGGCGGTGGTCCAGCTCGTACGCCTTGCACTCCGGGAAGTAGAAGCGCTGCAGGTTGCACTCCAGAGGGCGCAACGGCGTCGCCATCACCGTCAGGTCATAGGTGATGCACCCCTCGAGGAACTGGAGCTCGTAGTCGTAGCCCGGATGCTCGGTGGTGAGCACGGAATCTGGCTTCACTTCGTCCATCGCCTGACGCACCACGCGGCAGGTTTCGGCAATCGCCTTCTGCCACTGGGTGATGCCTGGCTCGGCGTAGGTGTGCTCGTGCAGCTTGCTATAGCAGGCCCAGCCGCGGTGCCCATACTCGTCGAGGCGAATCCCATCGGCGCCGGTCTCCCGCATCACGCGGCCCATCGTCTTGGCCACCCACTCGCGGTACTCCGCCACGTCGTGACAGATGTTCCAGACGTCGTAGCTATCCACGTGCTTGCCATCCGGCTTCACCACGCCCCAACGCTCGCCAAACTCCTTGCCTGCCTTCGAGTTGTAATCGCAGCGGATCGGATCGGTGTAGAGCGTGACAAGCGCGCCCATCTTCCGGTAAGTCTCCACCGCCTCGCGGAAGGCGGGCAGGCCACCAAACCGCTCGTTGTAGCCGTCATAGTCGCCCGGCTGGTTGTTCCACATCATCTGCCCGGTGACGGGGTCCTTGACGAGGTAGGACTGCCAATACTTCAGTTTCGCCTCGCCATACTTCTCGGCGATCTGGTCGATTGGGGTGCCCCACGGCCCAAGCGGCGACCAATCCCACCACGACATCAGCTCGATGCAGTCGGTGTCTTCCTTGATGATATCCGTGCGGTACTTTCCATCCCTGAAGAGGTAGCCCTGGCCCCAGCCCGCGGCGATCATGTTCCGCACGCTCTTGAGGCGCGAGGGATAGGGGCGGAACTTCCAGACGCGATGGGCCCATGCCGAGTAGGCGCGCATAGCAGCGTGCCAATCGCCCGGGTGCGCGGCGAGAACCGCGGGCGCCGGCGAGAAAGAACCGCCTGCCGGGCGCGTGCGCCGCAGATACTCGTAGGCGAAGCTGGTGCCCTTCACGGCGTCCAGCGGGTTGGTCCAGATGTACTCTGGATCCACCTTCATGCCGAGGTTTTGAGCATCGATCTCGGTGGTGCCCGGCAGGTGCTTACGCAGCGAGAGCACCTTATGCCAGCCCTCCGAATCGTCGGCGCGCAGGTAGAGGCCCGCGCCACGGGAGGGGCTGTAGAGATCCATCACCTGATAGATCGCCTCATGGTCGCCGTAGCCCTTGCGGACGATCACCGGCACGTCGGCAATCACGCCACCGCCCCAGGGGAAGAAGTAGTAATCCTCCTCGGGATTCCCCGAAGCAGTGAGCCCCGCCAGGTGGGGGAAAGCGAGCTTGAAATCGACCGGCGCCTTTCCAGCGTTGGCCAGCGTCAGGCCGAGGCGCAGGCCCTCGGCATCGATCCCCGCGGTGAGCGTTGCCCTCAGCGCCGGCTCTTCCAGCGCCAACTCCGCGACGAAGCCGCCCTTGTGGGGCTTGAGTGAGGCGCAGCGGAAATCACGGTTGCCCGCGTACCGCTTGCCGTCCACCTCCACCAGGAAGAGGGCCACCTGCCCGGGATCGCTCACCATCTCGCAGGCAGTCCACTCATTATGGATCGAGGCCAGGCGCAGGTGGGTGTCGCGCTCGAAGCGGCAGCGCAGCGAGGCGTTCTGCAGCACGGCGCCATCGGGCGTTATCCGGCAGGAGGGCGCGCGCTTCACCTGCTTCCCCGCCGGATCCGCGATCTTCGGGGCCATATCAATCGGGCGCTTCTTCGGGTGATACGATTCGGAAGCCTCCAGACGGATGCTTTGAAGCACGACCGGCCCATCGGCGGCCGTTACCACGAGGCCCGAGGGCCGGAACGCGCGCCCTCCCGGGAGAACACGCTCCAGGGCCTTAGCACCCGTGGCTTTCTCGACCGGCTCGCCCGCGGGGTCGAGCCAGGCGGTCTGCACCCCTCCCGTAGCGGTGATACGCGCATTCACCGGCTCGAGCGTGTCGAGCGAGGCGGGGTCCCATTCGATGCGCGCGCTCTCGCCAGGGGCCAGTCGCAGGCCGCTATCGGTTGGCTCACCAGCGGGAGAACCGGCATACCCGATCAGGCGCGCGGGATCCTCCAGGCGCGACTTGGTGCCGGGCGCCCAATCGACTCTGACCTGTGTCTCCTTCTCGATCAGATAGAGGCGAACCATGTACTCGCCATTGCCGCCCGGAATGGTGAGCTTCTCTTCCATCCACGCCTGTCCATCAAAGGTGACGGAGCTGTTGCCACGCCGGACGCTGTTATCGATCGCCAGGTAGAGGTAGTCGTCATACTCTTTCTTCTCGACCGCCGCCTTGCGGAACACGATCTCGTTGACGCCCCGGGTGAACTCCTCCTTGGGCACCACGAAATCGTGCCACGCCATCACGGGCAACTTGCCCTCGGGATAGACAGGCACGCCACAGTTGGTACGGAAATGGTGGACCTTGCCGTTGATGACGATTTCAAACGCCTCGTCGAGGCCATTGGCGGGCGGGTTCTCGCGCCACGAGTAGTCGCGCACCAGGAGGCAGGCGGAAAGCCGCACCTTCTTGACGCGCTGCCAGAGCGCCTCGGGCACGCCGGATAGATCCAGCACCTTCTTCGCCTGGTATTCCGGCTTGATCTGGTGCGTCATGGCGTTGCTGAGGTCAGACCGCCACTGGCCGTCATCGTCACGCACCACGGTCACCCCGACGCTTACCGGCTCGACGATGGAGGGCACTGCCCCTGCCGCTGAACACGCGAAGAGGAGAGTGAACAGTGATATCAGCGTTCGCATGGTACCGCTTTCCCTTCCCTGGAAGGCGTCGCATCCCATCAGGCTGGCCCGAAAGGCCTCCTGAAGAGTGTCACGTGCTGGAGAGATCCGGGGTGGTAGGCAACCCGCTCTCGGACCGCCGGCCACTTTGGCGCGCGCCGGCAGCAAGCCACGCCTCCCATTATAGGTGCCCTACCCTGCGCCGTCAACCCCGGTTTCGATGGTGCAATGGCCCCCTCATACCACCACAGCCATCCCATCGTGAGCCACCACAACGCCGGGGAAGCAGACGCGGGCTGCATCCAGCTCCACGGGGTCAGGCCGGGGATCGAGTGGGTTGGTGTGGGTCAGGATGAGGCGCTTTGCCCCGGCGGCCAGGGCAAGCTCCGAGACGGCGCTTGTCCAGGAGTGGCCCGTCTCTCGCGCCCGCGCCTCCATCCGATCTGGGAAGGCGCACTCGTGGATCAGGAGATCGACGCCGCGCACGAACTCGGCGTAGTCGAGCGAGGCGGTGGTATCGGTCACGTAGGCCAGGGAGCGGTCGGGCCAGTCGAGACGATAGGCCAGCGATCCTCCCGGGTGGGGCAAGAGGCGCGCGGTGACCCGCGCGCCGGCGATCTCCATGCCTTCCTCGGGCACCGGGGAGACGGGATAGGTCAGCGGCAGGGGAAAGAGGGGTGTCTCGAAAAGGCCATGGCGCAGATACTCCACTCCGGGGGGCCCGTGGATCGTGACCGCTTCAACCGGTTTCTCCCAAAGCACATCCAGAAGGTAGGTCAGCCCGTCAACATGATCCAGATGAAGGTGCGAGAGGAGAATGGTCAACGTGGTTGCGCGCAGGTGCTGGCGCACGCGGAAGAAGCCCGTGCCCGCGTCGAGAACGATCCCCATCTCGGGGATCATCACGCAGCTCGTGTGCCGCGTCTCGTTCGGGTGATAGCCCGCCGTGCCCAGGAAGACCACTTCCATCTGCTTGCCCCACGCGGTCCCATCCATCGGGCGGCTGGGCCGCTCCGGAAGTTCAATCATGGGGTGGCACCACCCACCCACAAAGCGGCAGCCCGAACTCTGCCCGCTCTCCCCTGCCCTATTCCTTCACGTGATGGTGCGCACGACGCGCACGCCGTTGAGCGCCATGTGGTAGAGCGCGATGAGGTGGAGCAGGTCGCCATCATGGGGTATCGCGCCAATTGCCTGCGCGCGCTCCACGCTGAAGTCGTAGGTTTGCACGCAGTCCTCGGGAACGAGCACCTCGTACTCCAGCATGAGGGCGTTGGCACGCATCTTCAGGTACATCGCGGTTTGGTACACGCAGATATCGGTGCAGTCGCCAACGACGATATGCCGGGTGACCTCCGGATGAGCGGCCATCCAGGACTCCAGCTCGGTGCCGATGGAGGGGCTGATCGAGCGTTTTGGGATCCTGAGGAATTGGTTGGAGAAAGGCAGCGCCTCCAACTCCGGCACCGTCTTCGCCTCGGGAGTGCCGACGACGCAGTGCGGGCCGAACGCCTCAAACTCGGGCGAGCCCTCCGGGTGCGCATCCTGGATCAGCAGGAAGTGCTTCACGCCCGCGGCATGTGCGCGGCAGAGAAGATCCACAATCGGGAAGACAATGGCGGCGATCCGCGGGCTGGCCAGGCGGCCCGTGTCGCAGAAACCGACGGTCAGGTCCACGACATGGAGTGCCACCCCGCCGGGCCCGCCTGCCTCGCGCACCACCTGAGCAAGTGGCAGAACCGCCAGGTCAGCCTCCCACTCCGCCACGTAGCGCAGAAAAGACTCGGATGTCCGCAGTAGATCCGAGACCCTCTCCTCTTCCCCGGTGACCATCTTCATTGTCGCAACCTCCCCTCGTGGCAAGAGCAGACGGCTTCACGGGCGCCGGCAACAACCTCACGCAATCCAGCGCACGCGCGTCCGCGGCACCTGGCCCTCGCCGAACATGCCGGGAACGAGATCCGTTTCCAGGCGCACCCGCCCCTCGGCGACAAGCGCGGCGACCGTCTCGTAGACGAGCATCGCGTCCTGCCCCAGCGCGCCGTCCGGCCAGATTGGCTTCGTGCGCCCGCACAGGGCGCCTATCCCAAGGAGCCCCTCTTCGCGCAGCGCGTTCACGACCGTCTGCTCCACGGCGAGCGGAGAGGGCATCGGGGCAACCGGCACGCGCGCAGAAGTGAAGTGGCGGATCTCGACGCTCTCGCGCGAGACCGTCGCGGCGGCGTTCACGGCCATCGGCATGCGCCAGGAGACCGGCTCCGGGAAGGCCAGGCTCGTCGTGGCGAGATACGTCTCTCCTCCCTCGCGACCGATAACGAGGGGCTGATTGATGCGCATCGCCACCACGTGATCCGGCTCGTTGACATGGAGGCACATCCCGACGATCTCGCCGGGCCAGCCCTGATACGCCTCGGCCGCGGCCGCCACCAGGCTCCCGCTCTTCCGGTAGGCATCCTCGATCAGGTGGCACATCACGTCGCTCATGTGGACGGCGCCCACCTCGGGAACCATAGGGTAGTTGCCGACCGGCTCCTGGCAGATGCTGCGGAACTTATGCCCCGCTGCCGCGAGCTGCCGGCCGGCCTCGGCCAGATTGGTGGTCTCCGAGAAGAAGCCCCGGGCACCGT
The DNA here is from genome assembly GCA_012512265.1 of Armatimonadota bacterium. GTDB lineage: Bacteria > Armatimonadota > JAAZEB01 > JAAZEB01 > JAAZEB01 > DUUU01. Next base: position 10,926 of record JAAZEM010000141.1, read on the forward strand.
TGGCAATGTAGGCGAGCTGGCCCGTGCAGTCGACGAAGGGGTGGGCCCATTCGCGATCGCCACCGCTCGGGGTGCGGCTATGGGCGATCCCTATCGTGCCCGGCAGTTTCTCGGCGTCGGTCTGCCGGCGCAGCGCAGCGACATCTCCAACCACCTTCTCGGTATAGAGCCGGCCTTCATGGATCGTGGCGATGCCGGTGTAGAAGCCGCCTCCCAGGCCCTCTTCTCGCTCCAGCATCTCCAGAAGCAGCGGCGCCGCCTGCCGCTCTCCGATGTACCCTGCCACAACACACATGGGAACCTCCACCGTCTTGAATGTTGCGCCGCAGGTGGCAACACCCGAAGCGCGATCCGCCAAACCTGATACTCCCTGGCGCGTGCTCTCCGACTGCTCTGCGATAGCGTCCGGCAGATACGACACCGCAAGGCCCTGCCTGGCGCTCTCGCCCAGATCCCGGCGCGTGCAACCCGTGCCCTCTGAGGAGCGCAGGCTTCTTCACCCTGGTTGATTGGGAGTTCACCGCGGAACGCCGCGCTCCTTTCCGAGCACAAGCCAGGTGCTGGAAGCCGTTGCCATCCGCCGGGATCGGGGGGTGGAGACCGGCCAGTCGCCCGCGCCTTCCCTCCGGTAGTTCTGCCACTGCGAAGGGGATCTCCCGCCCGGCGAGGCAGGCGCATTGTGGCCGGGCGGATCCGTGAGCATGTCCGGCAGCGTGACGATTCTCGCAGGAGTGTGCCTGCTGACCAGAGAAAGGGGAGAACGCCAGCCACGGGAGACAGCGGCGCTTGCCTCGCCCGATGGGGTGGCCGAAGAGCTATCACATGAGCGAGAAGTACTTCCAGCACCGCTATCTGGCCCATAAGTACTGGGGCAGGCGCCCGTGGTATGCCATGCGCGCGCTGATTGAGGCACACACGGCCCCGGGAGAGACGGTTCTCGACTCGTTTTGCGGCAGCGGCACCACCCTGGTCGAGGCACTCGCGACGGGGCGGCGCGCGATAGGGGTCGATCTCAACCCCATGGCGGCGTTTATCTGCCGCGTCACGATCACGCCTGCCGATACCGACGCGCTTCGCCAGGCGTTCGAGCACCTGCGAGCCGCGGTCGCGGATGAGATCAACGCCCTCTATGCCGGCGACGGCGAGGGGATCCGGCCCGCGCACTGGTACCCGACCACCGAGCTGCCCGTCTCCGCTTTCGGCATCATGGCCAAGGATGCCGGCATGACCGTGGCCGACCTCTTCACCCCGCGCAACCTGACGGCCGCGGCGCTGCTGTGGCATGGCATCCAGACGATCCCCTGCGACCCGGTCACGCGCGATCTCCTCCGCTTCTCCTTCACCGCGGCAGTCGCGCAGTTCACCAAGATGATCCGTACCAAGAAGAACGGCACCGGATGGTGGGTCAACGCCTATCGCATCCCGCGCACCTATCGCGAGAACAACGTGTGGCGCTCCTTCGAGAACAAATTGTGGGCAGTGGTGCGCATGAAGGAGGAGACGAACGCGCTTCTGGGCCCCGTGAGCCTCTCCATGGGAGACCCGCCCGAACCAAACGCCGCTTGCAGGCTTCGTATCGGCTCGGCCACCGATCTCTCTTTCCTCCCTGAAGAGAGCGTCGATTACGTCTTCATCGACCCGCCGTGGGCGATCAAGTACTTCGATCTCAGCGTCCTGTGGTGCTCGTGGATGGGCTTCGAACTCCCTTTCGATCAGGAGATCTTCCCCTGGCAACAGCGTTTCCGGAGGGATATGACCCAGGCGCTCGCGGAGCTTGCGCGCGTGTTGCGACCAGGAAAGGTGCTCACGCTCAACTTCGCCACGCGCTATGCGAGCGTGCTCAACGAGTGGCGCGAGGCGATCGAGGCGACCGGCCTGGAGTGGCTCGGCGTTACCCCGCTGCAGCAGGACCAGCTCTCGTTCGTGCAGCGGCAGCACGACACCACGCTTAAGGGGAACTACCTCCTCACCCTGCGCAAGCACGGCTCGCCGGGCGCGCGCGCCACGCCGGCCGAGGCTACTCCCGTCACCGAGCACGAGATCGCCTCGATGATCCACGCCCTTCTAGAGGAGCGGGGGCCGATGACCTACGACCAGCTCTTCCAGGCGCTCTATCCGGCGCTCGCGCGCCGGCCGCTGGCGTGCGATCTCTATACGGTGCTGGCCACGCGCTTCGGCTACAGCATCACCGAGGGGCGGCCGTATGAGGAGGGGGTGTGGCACCTCGGCGAGGGGAATGCCGCCCCACCTGAGGCCAGCAACCACCGGGTGGCACCGCGCATGCGCGGCCCGCGGCGAGAGGCGCAACTGACGCTCCCCTTCAACGGGGGCTGAGACCACACTTCGGGAAGGAGATGCGCCGCCACGAGCAGAATCTGACCCTGTCCTGCTCGACCGGAGGCCTGTGCTGGCCCCTCACTCCCCTTCCCTGAACGCCTATCCGAGAAACTTCTGGATAGATGAGGTTGTCCACATGGAAGAGGCGATGGAATTGGCTGTGAGGAGCAGCCCGCCGGCGCGCGGGATAGGCTCACGCTGGCGGCGGCGCCTCCATCGGGCAACCGGAGAACAGGAATAAGGGATGTCGGGCACACGGGCGACACCACGCATCATCGTCTTCAATATGAATTTCATCGGTGATGTCCTCTTTACCACGCCGGCGCTCGCGGCGCTGCGGAAGGGGTATCCAGAAGCCGAGGTGACGGTGGTCGTCGGCCGCCGGGCAAAGGACGTGCTCGTCGCCAACCCGGATGTGGACCATCTCGTGGAGTTCCCGCGCACCCTCTCCGAGCGGTGGCAGCTCCTGCGCCGGTTCTTCCGCCGCTTCGACCTCTCGCTCTCGCTCTCCTCGCGCAACGTGGAGCGAGCCGCCTGGGGAATGGCGCTCGGATGTCGCCAGCGGTGGGGTTTCAACCGTCCGGAAACGCGCCTCTTCCTGACCGGGCGAATCGAGGAGCGGCGAGACCGGCATTGGGCGGAAGATTATCTGGAGCTCGCGTGCCTGGCGGGCGGCAAGAGAAACGGCGACCTGCCGCGCTTCTACCTGACGCCCGAGGAGAAGGCGTGGGCCGAGGAGCTTCCGGCACGCTGGGGCTTGCGCCCTGGGCACCTGTGGATTGGTGTTCACGTGGGCGCATCCTACCCGGAGAAGGCGTGGCGCCCGGAGCGTTTCCTCGAACTGGCGCGGCTGGCGGATGAGGCGAGTGGAGCCCAGGTGATCGCCTTCGGGGGCCCTGGCGAGGAAGCGGCCACCGGCGACTGGCTGGCCACCCAGGCGCCAAACGCGGTCAACCTGGCCGGGAAGCTCTCGCTGCGCGATTTCGCCGCCGCGGTGTCGCGGTGTACCGCGTTCGTTGGAGGCGACAGCGGCCCCACGCACATCGCCGCCGCCCTGGGCGTGCCAACCGTGGGCCTCTACGGCTTCACCGATCCGACGCGCATGGGCCCGCTTGGAGAGCGCGTGGAGGTGCTCCTCGGGCTGGAGCGCCACTGGGACCCGAACGCCCAGCGCCTGCAGGAGTCGCCCTACCAATGGCTGGATCCGATCTCGCCCGAGGAGGTGTGGAAGGCGATAGGCCGCCTAACCGCCCGCTGAAGAACGCCACTCGCGCGTCCAGCGCGGGAGGAAGCGGGGAGGCGCCATGTCGCCCTCGGGTGCCAGCCCGGGCTGTCGCGGAGCGAACTGGAGAACGAAAGGAGAGGCGGTTTCGACCGCCGGAGAGCCTATGAAGGTGCTGCATGTCCACCCGAAAATCGGCATTGGCGGCGTGGAGACTTACCTATGCCGGCTGATTGGGGAGCAGGTCCGCCTGGGGCATACGGTGGGCCTGTTGACAGCGGGAGGCGTTTTTGAGGAACGGGTGACCGCCGCCGGGGGCCGCCTCTTCCTGATTCCCCCCCGCAAGGAGCACCTGGAGTCCGCTCTGGAAGCGATCGCCCCGCATCACTTCGATCTGATTCACGCCCACAACTACCGCGCGGCGCGTTTTGCCAGGGCGCTCGCCGCCCGCGCCGGCGCCCGCTACCTGATGAGCGTTCACGGGCCACGCTGGTTCTGGCACCGCCTTCTCTTCCGAGGCTGGAGTGACTCGGTGATCGCGATGAGCGAGGGCGACCGCGACAACATCACGTCGCTCGGCGGGATTTCGCGCCGCCGCGTTCACCTCAGCTTCTACGGAATTGATACCGACCGGTTTCGGCCGGGGATCGAGACCCACTCGCTCCGCGCCGAGCTGGGGCTTCCCGAGGATGCCCTTCCGCTCGTCTATATCAGCCGGTTTGCGCATCAGAAGGCAGGCGTGGCGCTCGAGCTCCTGCGCGCAATGCCACGGATCTGCGCCGCCGAGCCCCGGGCCATCCTACTCCTCGTGGGAGAAGGTCCGATGGAGGATCAACTCCGCGCGGGGGTAGAACAGGTCAACCGCCAGGTGGGACGGCGGGCAGCTATACTTGTCGGCCCGCGTCGCGACATCGAGCGCGTCATGAACCTCGGGACCCTCGTGATCGCGGCGGCCAACACCGCGCTGGAGGCAATCGCGTGCGGTGCGCCTACCCTGGCTGCCGGGCGCACCGGCTACTTCGGCCAGGTGACCGTGGACAACCTCGAGGCGGCGCGCGCCGTCTGCTTCGCGGACCACGGCCGGCTCGCCCATCGCGCGACGGAACCCCATCTCGCACGCGGCATCCTCGAGATTCTATCCAACCGGATCGCCGCCCAGGCCGCCGCGGCCGAGCTATCCGCCCTGGTGGCAGACCGCTACAACGTGGCGCGCATGGCGGAAGATATCGAGGGCGTGTACCAGCGTCTCCTGAATAGCCGGGGCACTCCCTCCCAGGCAGCGAGCATCGTTTGAACAGGAGCTAGCGAGCTGGCGCCCGAAGCGGCCAGGGAACGCCGAGATCGCCCCGAGGATACGCCGGGGGCAATGCTTCGGGCGCCCTCGGACCGCTGTTCCGAAACTCCGGGCTGTTCAGGTACTCCTCCAGGCTGCGGATCCGCTCCGGCCAGGTGGGATGCGTCTCGCTGTTGGAGGCATCGAGCTCCGGCTGCTCCGAAAGCCGGATCAGGAGCCGAACCACGGCGCGCGGGTCGATACCAACGGCGCGCAGGTAACGCGCCGCGGCGCGGTCGGCCTCCTTCTCGCGCTCGTGAACCACGTTGACGGAGGCGCGCTTCGGAGCCTCAAGCCGCGGGGGCAGAGAATTCGGGGGCTCTGGCACTCCCGAGCCTGTGGCCCGCGGGTACTCCGAATTCTCTCCCTCGGATCGGGGCATCCGGGCGTTCGTGTACTCGCGCAGCATCTCGGTCATGTGCCCCAAAGCGATATGCGCCACCTCGTGCCCTAGCGCCGCCGAGAGGAGATCCTCCTCGCTCAGGATGCGCAACAGTCCCTGCGTCACGAAGATGAACCCCCCGGGGAGGGCGACGCCGTTCGGCTCGTCTGAGTTGAGGACGCGGATGACGATGGGCGTCCGACTGCCACATACCCGGAGCAGGGGCGCGGCAGCGCGTCGAACACGCGCGTTGAGCTTCTCATCGCGGCACAGCCCATAGCGCTGCTCCAGCTCCCGCGCCGCAGAGCGGCCGACCTCTACCTCATGCGGCGATGCTCCGCCGTCCAGCGCGGCCCGTGCTGGCTGCCTGGCCTGGGGCACTGCTGGCCCCGGCGTCCCAGGCGTGCCCATCCCGGCCCACGACAGGACCACCACCCACACCCACGCATATCGGGAACGTAGTCGCATCCTGGCTCCTCCCTTGCCGCTGGCAAGGAAGGGGCAGAGAACGTGCCAGAGTCAAAAGAGCATCCGGCTGCAGGCCGCCCGCCGGCATCGATACCACGGATGAACGGACAAGGATGGGCAGGGCGCGTACGCCCGGGGCACGTGGGCTACACCCGCGCGTGGTATACATCTTCATGCCCGGGGCCTCGGAGGAACCACTGCCTCCTGCATGAAAAACCGCTTGACAGGGGCCCGGCGCTTCTATATAATGGAACAGCATTCAACTATCTGGAAGCAGAGAGATGGCAGCCACCGTACCGATCCAATCGATCAAGCGCGCGCTCGACGTTCTCGATGCCCTGATGGAGCAAGGGCTGGGAGGTGAAGGAGTCTCTTTGCAGGCGATTGCCGGGCGCCTGGGAGTGCCTCCGTCCACCGCACACAACATCCTGAAGACGATGGTCATGTGCGGCTACGTGGCGCGCGACGATCAGCACCTCTACCGCCTGGGCCCACGGTGCCGCGACCTGGCGCGCGGGAGCACTCTCTCCGCGAAGTTCATGGCGGCGGCCCAGGGCACGATTCACTCGCTCGCAGAGCGCACGGGGGAGTCGGTGGTCTTCGCCACGCTGGTGCATGGCCGGCGCTACCCGCTGCTCCGCGCGGACGGGCATGCTGTCGTCCGGGTCAGCCCCACCTATGAGGAGCTGAGCGCATTTTTCCGGATGGTGACCGGGCGCGTATTGGCAGCCTACGCGACACCCGAGGAGCTGGGCGAGCTGTTGGCGGTGCATGGCCTGCCGGGAGAGAGCTGGAACGGGATCGAGACAGAGGAGGCGCTGGGGGCGGCGCTCGCCGAGGTCCGCCGCGCGGGCATGGCGGAGGAGGAGTGCGGGCGCACGCAGGTCTATTCCCTCGCGGTACCGGTGCTCGACGCGCGCGAGCAGCTCCTCGGGGCGCTGGGGATCCACCTTCCTGCATCCCGGGCAACCCCCGAACACCGGGAGAAGATCCGGCGCGAGATCGCCGCGGCAGCAAAGCGGCTGGGACAGCAGGCATGACAGTACAGGGAGGAAACTGAGCTTATCATCGCTAGCCTCGAATGCAAAACGGAGACGGGCGCGGGCGAGTGATCGGCGCCGAAAGGCACGTCCCGGCTTGCCCCGCGGCCCCGCATGGCACTCCAGAAGGAGAAGCGAGATGGCAGTCAAGGATCAATCAGGAGCGGTGCGGCCTGTCGATTCCGGGCTCACCGGCCGCGTGAAGGAATTTGCGCTTTCACAGCTTGGGGCAGACCTCGTCGGAATCGCGAACATCGAGCGTTTCGAGAACGCACCTCTTCGGATGTCGCCCCAGGGAATTCTCCCCTCGGCGCGCTCGGTCGTGGTCATGGCGCTCCACCATCCGGATGCGTGCATCGAGATGGGGGGCATCGAGCACCCCCAGGTGATCGGGCCCTACCGGGTGCAGTATTGGATGAACACGCGCCTGGATGAGATCTCCTATCGAATGGGCCTCTTCCTGGAGAAGGAGGGGTATGCCGCGGTTCCCATCGTCAGCTCGAACATTTGGCGCTACAAGGGCTACAAGGATCTGACGGCGCACTTCGCGCCCGATATCAGCCACATCTACGCTGCGGTCACTGCCGGCCTGGCGGATCTGGGCTACAGTGGTCTGGCAATCACCCCCGAGTATGGCGCTCGCCAGCGCTACGTCACTGTGATCACCGACGCCCCGCTCCAGCCTACGCCCCTCCTGGAGCCCGGAAGCGTCTGCGACATGTGCAAGCTGTGCGTGAAGCACTGCCTCTCGAAGGCGCTCTCGAAGGAAGTCGATGGCCTGGACGAGCTCTGGATCGAGGGCAAAAAGTACACCAAAGCGAGCAAGAACCTCTGGCGGTGCGCCTGGGGCGAGCACTTCGACCTCGACCTGGACCTCCCGATCCCCGACCACGTGAATGAGGAGGTGATCCTGGAGCAGGTGCGCATCCACGGCTTCCGCGGCGGCGAGATGGGGAGCTGCCTCCGCTATTGCCTGCCGAAGGAGCGCCGCTACTTCGACTCGAGCTACACCAACGCCCCGCGCCGGAAGCGGAACACGCCGGATGAACTCGCATCGCGCCGCGGGCTTGAGGAGCAGGTCCGCTCCCTCGCTTACCGCTGGGCGGCCGATTTCGTGATGGTCACCCCCCAGGCCGATCTGGAAGCGATCGGCATCCGGCCGACGGAGTACCTCCCGGACGGGCAGACGGCAGTCACTGTGGGCCTTCACTTCCGGACGCCCGAGGGCGCCGATCCGGCGGCTCCCGCGCGGCAATACCTGCTGGAGATGGCGGCCTATGACATCGCGCGTGCCCTGGAGCGCCAGGGCTACAGCGCCGTGTGCGACACCGCCTTCCCGGAGAAGAGCTTCCAGACGACGTTCACTGGAGTGAAAGAGGGCTGGAGCGTCCAAACGGCCACGGTAATCACCGCCGCGCCACTCGAGCCCACCTCACGCGAGTTGCCGCAGGTGTCGGTTCCCGCGCCCACGCCTGAGGAGACGCGCGCGCAGCTCAAGCGGCTTCTCCACGAGTGGGGCGCCGATCTCGCCAGCGTCGTCCCGGCGGAGCGCCTGGCGGCGCTGCACCCGCAGCTTGCGGCCCTCTTCGATGGCGTCGAGGTCTTGGTCGCGCGTGACCGCTCACCGCGCATGCGCGAGTATGACCCGGAGGTGCATACCGAAGTGACGCGCACGCGCGCGCCGGAAGATCACCTGAAGGGAGCGCGCTCGGTCATCGTCGTGGGTCTGCGCCTGCCGCGCGCGAGCGTCGAGCGCACGGCGCTGCCGCCGGCGGAGGCAGTCGGCCCGTATGCCTTCGCGCAGTACGAGTCGGTTAAGCTCCTCCGCAACATCGGCTATCGGGCGATCCGGTGGCTGGAGGACCGCGGCTATCGGGCGACGATGAGCTTTGACCTGTGCGGCACCGGATCGGTGGTCGCCAACCCGCGCGGCGAGCAGCCGGATGCATTCTGCAACCGGTTCACGGCGGTTGCCGCCGGGCTCGGCCACCTCGGCAAGGGCGGTTTCGTGATCACCCCCGAATTCGGGCCGAACGTCCGCTTCGTCGCCATTGTCACCGATGCGCCGATTGCCGCCGACCCGATTCCCGCAGAGTATCTCCAGCCGGTCGACTGCGGCGATTGCCGGCGGTGCCTGGATGCCTGCCACACCTGCGCCTTCCAGGATGAGGCGACGGTGGAGGTCAACGGCGTGGCCGAGCGGTTCTACCGGATGGATCGCAACCGGTGCGATTGGGCGAAGCGCTACTCGCTCGTGGGCGAGGAGGGCGTGAAGTACGTCGGCTGGGAGATGAATGTGCCTCTCCCAGAGAAGATTGACGCCGAAGCGCTTGCCGAGGGCCTGCGTCAGCAACCCCCGATCCCGAAGCACCGCCCGTGTAACTTCGAGACGTGCGTCCTCGCCTGCCCCTACAGCAGGTAAGCGGGGAAAGAGCCTGTAGAATGCGCGGCGGGTCTGGCGATACCATTCGCGCGCCCGGCCGCGCATTCCGTTCAGGCCGTCAGGAACCGACCAGCAGCGCCACCTTTACTCAAACAGGCGCAGGGAGACAGGGCCAAGCAAGCCGGATTCCAGGCTCTCGCGCTGGAACGGCTCGACGCGCTGAGCATAGGTGTTGTACCACCCGCGCTCACGCGCGTGCGCCATCTCCTCCGGTTGGAGGAACTGGTTGGCCCACGTGTTCGTCACCACCACCCGGATCTCGTTGCGCCCCGGGCGCAGGTAGCCGGTCACGTCCAACGTGAACGGCGGCCAGAGGCGCGCTCCCACAGCCCGGCCATTCACCCACACCTCGGCGGCATACTTCACCGTGCCCAGGTCGAGGACCGCCTTCCGGGCCGCTTCCAATTCTGAAAGCGAGAAGACGCGGCGATAGGCGATGCTCCCCGAGAACGTGCCCAGGCCCAGCTCCGCCCACGGGCGAAGCTCTGTCGGGCTCCACGCCTCGCACCCGGGGAGCGGCGCGTCCACGCGCGCCTCGCCCTGCACCAGCTGGCAGACGCGCACGGGCGCTATCTCCCAGGATCCCTTCAGAGGGAGCTCGCCGGCCGGCGTGGGCTCAGAGTGCGGCTTTCGCGGCTGCCCACCCGGACGCACGACAACGAAGACGCTCCCAAGCGGTGGCAGCTCGAGATGCACGCGAGTCCGGTCGCCGCAGGGTTCTCCCTCGACCGGGGTCACGGTCCCGCGGTCCGGGTCCCAAAGATCCACTGAACCGGTGCCGGCGACCACGGCGGTGATCGCGCGGGCGGTTTCCGATGCGTTCACCACGAAGTAGAGGCGCGTCTCGTCCCACACCCGGTGCGAATAGCGAATGTTGGAGTCGGGCGTCTCCAGCACGAAGTCGCGCGAGATCAGCCTGGCGAGGAATTCGGGCAGACGCACGCGCTCCTCGGGAGGGAAGAAGCGCGCCCGCTCTTCAGAGAAGAGCGCGCCCAGGGCTGGCTTGAACTCCGCCTGATGCTCTGCCTCGGCGCAGAGCCAGGGGAGGCGGTCCACGGCGGCGACCGCACCGCCGGCCTCCTTGAACGCGGCCAGGCGCTCCACCACCGCCCACGGAAGCGCGCGCGTGTCGGATAGGACCACCGCCTGATACGCCTGCACGCCGATCCGCAGGGTTCCGCTCTCTACCGAGGCCCCCGCCAGGTCCTCCACATCGACGATATCGAAGTCGATCTGCGCCTCTTGGAGGAGGTCCATCACGGAGTGGAAGCTCTTGGCGATGGCGGGATCGGCCTCCACCCAGAGGCTGCTCGCCGGATAAAAGAGCGCCACGCGTGCCACCGGCCGGCCGAGGCGCGAGAGGTAGCTCAGCCGGGCGGTGTAGTCGGCATACGTCTTGAAGAGCGGCCAGTTGGGGTTGCCCCAAGCGAGGTTCGACATGGTGCCGTAGGTACGCCCGCGCGTCGTGGTGTACGGGGCGGCCATCGGGACCATCACGTTGATCCCGTCGCCAAACTGGCGGTCGGTCACCCATTTCATCTGGGCATAGGTGAGGCCATAGCCATAGACGGCGAACGTCTCGGAGAGGGCGAGGGGCTTGCCATGCACGCGCGCCGCCGATCCGGCGAGCTTCGAGAAGTGCGAGCGCGGCTCGCCAGGGAAGAGCTGGTGCCAGATGGCGTCGACGCCCGGCACATCGAGGTAGCGCATGATGCGGAAGAAGTGGCCAAAGCCTCGCGTGGCATGGTAGATCAGGTCATCCTCGCCGCCCACGTGGCCCACCAGGAGGAGGCCGTGTTCACGGCACCACTCGCTCATCCGCCCATAGAACGCATCGGCGTGGAGCCGCGTCCAGACGTCGCCGAAGTCGTAGCGGACGCGCGCGGCCTGTTCGGGCGACAGCGCGGGCCGGGCTTCCGCAGGGATCGCCGCGTCCCCGAAGAGCACGGGGAGGTAGGGAAGGAGGTCATAGCCCTTGCGCCGCCGGAACTCCTCCGGGAGAGCAGGCGTCCAGGGAACGCGGTCGGTGCCCATCACGCCGCCAACCGCCGCCTCGTCGGTGAAAACTCCCGGCACGAGGCCCCCGAATTCGCCGTCCAGGCAGCGCGCGTAGGCGTCATGCGTCGCGGCGAGGAAGGCTTCCGTCGTTGCCGGGTTCATCAGATCGGTCGGATACCCCTCGCGGTTGGCATAGAAGCGGAGCCGCCTGCCACCAGGCGCCGGCAGCGTCACCACCTCTTCCTCCGTTCCAGAGCCCGCGTCCGGCGCGCCGGTGTCCCCAGCCTCCAGGCACTGCACGCGCAGGACGCGCCCGGCCAGCTCGGGACGGCCATCGGCCAGCCGGCCGACGAGGGTGCCGCTGGGCCAGCCGCCCTCGTCGTAGAGCCAGCAGAAGAAGCCGTGCTCGCGCGCCACCTCGGCCGCGTCCTTCACCCACTCGAAGAACATCTCGCCCAGGTAGGGCTCGGTCATCCCCTCGATGAAGTCGTGCTTGCGGAAGGCATCCGGCATCGGGTGGATGAAGAAGCCGCCGATCCCTCTGGCGGCCATCTCCGCAACCTGCTCGCGGAGGGTGACCCGGTCCAGATTGGCGTTCCAGATCCACATCATCACCGGGCGGAACGCCGGTCCCGGGTTCCGAAACTCCTCCGGATCGAGCATCCGTGGCAGGGCTTGCGACAGAAACTCCATAGCAGAATGCGGCAGGGAACCGCCCTCTTCAGGCTGAGGGGTGTCGCGTCGGGGACATTGGTCCCGCTCCACTCCCTGCCGGCTGCCTCCTTTCCATAGCGGCGCGCGGCGTCCCTACGAGCGCGCGCGGGGAGCTCGCACCGGGAGGAGCATACGACAGCGGTCTCGATCTCTCCTTGCCACTGGGGGGGCCAGCCACGAGCGCACCATGCCCTACGGCCGTGTGCCCAGGACCTCCACTTCGCCGAGCATCATCCAGCCGCGCGTCGGCCGAAGGTGGAGGCGCACATAGCGTGCCTTCTGGGGATTCACCTCGGCGAGAGCCCATACGCCCAGGGTATGCTCCTTCTCCTCTGGCCGGGGGAGGGTGGCGGCGACAGGAGGCGTCCAGGCCCGGCCGTCTGTGGAGAGGCTCACTTGAATGTCTCGCGGCAGAAAGACGGCGCCCGTGCCGCCACCGAGCACGTAGGCGCGGATGGCACGCACCCGGCAGAGACAGCCGAGGTCCACCTCCACATCGCCCTCAACTCCATTCCAACCCACGGACCCGGCCCATAGCGGAGCGGCAACACCATCCGTAAGCTTGATGCCATCATCCGGGTAATTCCCCTTGGCGGTTGGAAGGGGACGCAGTCGGTAGGGCTGGCCCCGGGCTACGTTGCGCCCGCCACTCAGCACCTCGACCTCGCTCAACATCAGCCAGCCGGCCGGCAGCAGAGTGAGCCGCACCCATCGGGCAGGGAGACCGCCTGGTGGACCCTCCTGGCGCAGCCATCGCAAGCTGATCTCCTGTGGCACGCCCGGATCCACGGGTGCCGGCTCGATGCGCGCCCTGGAATCGCTAAGGAGACGCCACTGCTTGCCATCGTTGCTGATCGCCACTGAAAGCGCTCGCGGGAAATGGACGGCGGCGTATCCACCCCCCTGCACGTGGCAACGCACCGCCTCTACCGATGTCTCCTCGGGAAGCGCCACCTCCACCATCACCCTTGGCGCGCCACTCCAGCCCACGGTATGCCCGTCCACGAACCCCTGCCGGGTTAGGATGCCATCGGTCAGCTCCGCCGCGCGATCCGGATAATGGCTCTCCGGCGCCGGCCGCACGGTGTAGCTCCGTCCGAATGCGAGGTTGTCCGGCGAAGTGGCGCTGGAGACCCCCGGATAGGCCGCAAGACGGGTGATGGTGACGCGCTTCCCAGGGAAAGGATCTGGAACAACGCGCAGCGCGGAGAGCATCTGGGGCGGCCACCCGGCGATGAGCCAACTTCCCTCTGTTGGCGGTGCCTCAGCGAGCGACTGAAGCATGCGCCATGGGCCTTCGGCCGTCTCCCGCCCGTAAATCGAGAGGGAGCGCAGGCCTATGCCATCTCCCTCAGCCGCCAGGCAGAGGCGCATCTCGGATAGGATGCGCGGCGAATCAAGAGTAACCTCTATGTAATCTCCCGCGCCCATGCCGACCCCGGAGGCGCCGATCAAGGAAGCTGCGTTAGCTACATCGGTCCCCGCCCGGATGTGGCGCACCGGTGCATTTCCCAGCAGCGATACGGAGCGCTCGACAAGGCGACCGCGGGCAAGCGCGAAGAGGTCATCGTAGAGCTGGCGTGCCTCCGGGAGTGGACTAACAGCCAGGCGCTGATACTGGTCGAAGCTGAAGAAGTGCGCGCGTACGGCGTTCGCGTAACCATCCTCCAGGGAGTGGTTGAGGTAGAGGCGCAGGTTGGCACGGTCGATCTCAGAAGTCGTCAGGGCGTAGGCCGTCTCGATTTCCACGCCCATGCCCGCCTCACGGGCCAGGCGAGCGGTCTCCGCGAGGCGGCTTTCATCGGGCAGGTGCCGGCCCTCGTGAAGGGGCAGAAATGCGTAGTTCGGCTGCATGATGGCCAGATCGAAGCCGATCTCCCGCCACTGGTCCCAGCCGGCGGCGCGATAGTAGGGAATCCATAGCATCTTCAGGCCGCGCTGGTGGACGACAGCGCACGCGTCCTGCGCCAGGGAGCGGTCCGCACCGGCCACATCCTCCCAGTACCAGTACATCCCCCAGAGCTGGAGGTTCTTGGGAGAGGCTTCCTGCCAGCGGCGAATCGCCTCGTCAACGAGCCACTTCACCAAGGAGAGACGCGCCGCGGAGGTATCCTGGGGCCGCGGGATAGAAAGGATCACCTGTCGCGGCGCCGGAGCCGGCCCAAGGCGGGCCTCGGCGCTTTCCATCGCCTGCTGCAGGACGGGAAGGAGGCCCCCCTCGCCGAAGATGGCATCGAGCCAGCCACTCAGGTCCTCGTAGCTCTTAGGATAGGACCACTCCGGCTGCTGAGTGAGGAAGAGGAAGCCGTCAAAGAACCACGCATTCGGCTGGCCGGCCACATCGACATAGGCGACCAGGGTAAGCAACTCCTCCACCGTTCGAGGCGCGCTCGCTCGGTAGATCAGGGCGATGTCACGCAGGCCGCCATGATCCTCCGGGCGCGCATACTCCGGCGCCGCCGGCGCCCCTAACCCAAGAACGAGACAGAGGCAGAGGACCCCTCGCCACATCATGATCCTCCTGGGTGATTAACGAGTGTTGAAGCAGTTTCGGTCTCACTCCGCGCCGCGGTTTGCCTCTATCGGAGGCGTCCCGGGACGGCCCTTGCGCTCCCAGGGCCAGTAGACCCACACCACCTTGCCCACCACGTACTGCCGATGCAGCGGGCCCCAGTATCGGCTGTCGTCGCTATTGTCGCGGTTATCGCCCAAAACGAAGATGTGATCTGGGGGAACGCGCACGGGAGGGAAGCTGATTCGCCGGCGCTGCACGATGTACGACTCATCCACCGGCTGGCCGTTGCGGTAGAGCTTGCCGGCGCGTAGCTCGACGCGGTCATCCGGACCCGCAACCGCGCGCTTGACCCAGACCTGCTGGCGGTCCAGCGTGTTGAACGCGACGATCTCGCCCGGCTTGGGGAGGCGTTCCCGGTAGGCCAGGCGGTTGATCAGGACGTAGTCATCCACTTGAAGCGTGGGAACCATCGACTGGGAAATGATGCGCGCGGGAAGGAGGACGTGAAGACGCAGGTAAGCGGCTCCTGCCAGGGCGGCAATCAGGACCACCGTTTCAAAGACCCGCCACCAGGCGGTATGATAGCGCGGGTTGCTCACCCTCAGTTTCCCTTTCCCAAAGCCGGACGCGGCGCCGCCCGTGCGCCCTCTCAGCATTGTACTCCCGCCCGCGGGGAGGTGTCAACCACACGCGAGCCGAACAGGGATCGCAACACAACGCTTGCGGGCATCGCTACCACGGATGAGCGCGACAGGTATGGATGCCCGGAGTGCGCGATCCATCCGGCGCCGTTCACGACGTCCACGCGGTCGCTCCCCTTCCCTGGGTTGGCCTGGGGGCGGAGGGTAGGGAAGGGGCCGATGGTTAGGCAAGCCGCGCCCGCGATTCCAGAAGTCAATCCACATGGAAGATTCGGTGATGAGAGAACGCCTCCGCGAGATCCCCGCGGTGGATGAGATCCTGCGCCATGAACGGGTCGTTGGCCTGTTGGAACAGATGCCGCGCCCGCTCGCGGTAGACGCGATCCGGTTGGTGCTGGATGGCCTGCGCCAGCGCATCCGGCAAGGCGAGGAGGTGGAGACCTCGTTGCCGGTGGTGGCCGAGGAGGCTGCGCGCGCTATCGTCCAGCGCGGCCGGCGGTCCCTGCGGCGCGCGATCAACGCTACGGGGGTTCTCTTGAACACCGGCCTGGGGCGGGCGGTCCTGGCGCCGCAGGCGGTCGAGGCGGTGTGCGAAGTCGCGGGGTCGCACTCGGTTCTGGAGGTCGAGATCGAGACGGGACGCCGTGGGTCACGGCTCGCGCCGGTCGAGCGGCTGTTACGCGCGCTCACGGGGGCGCCGGCGGCCGCCGTGGTGAACAACAACGCCGCGGCGGTCCTCCTGGCGCTGAATACGCTCGCCGCCGGGCGCGAGGTGATCATCTCGCGCGGGCAGCTCGTGGAGATCGGCGGCCAGTTCCGGATGCCGGACGTGATCCATGCGAGCGGGTGCCGCATGGTGGAAGTGGGTACCACCAACAAGACGCACCTCTACGATTACGAAAAGGCGATCACCCCCGAGACGGCGCTCCTGCTCCACGTGCACCCGAGCAACTACCGGATCGTCGGTTTTGCCGAGCAGGTCCCTCTTCCCGATCTCGTTGCCCTCGGACACCAGCGCGGGATCCTGGTAGTCAGCGACCTCGGAAGCGGCTCGTTTTTCGACGTATCGCGCGCCGGGCTCTCCCCCGAGCCCACCGTGCCCCGAATCGTCGCGACGGGCGTCGACCTCGTCACCTTCAGCGGCGACAAGCTCCTGGGCGGTCCTCAAGCAGGGCTGCTCCTCGGCGGCGAGGAGGTGATCCGACGGATCACGCGCAACCCGCTGATGCGCGCGCTCCGGTGCGACAAGCTCACTCTGGCCGCGCTCGAGGCAACACTCCGGCTCTACCTGGAAGAGAAGACTGCCCTCCAGGAAGTTCCCATCCTGCGCGCGCTCACGCGCTCTCTGGAAGAGATCGAGGCGCTCGCCCAGCAGGTCGCACGCGAGGCCGCGCGCCCGGGCCTGGAAGTGAGCGTCGTGGCGACCACCTGCGAGGTTGGCGGTGGATCTCTGCCCGCGGAAGAGCTTCCCAGCTTCGCCGTACGCGTTGAGGTTGCCGGTTGCTCTCCCGAGGAGGTCGCGCGTTCGCTACGCGGGGGAGACCCGGCAATCTTTGGGCGGATCGCTCGCGATGCGTTTCTGCTCGATATGCGTGCTGTGTCGGATCAGGAAGCGGATGAAGTGGCAAGCGCGTTGTCACGCCTCACGCGCCCGCCAGACGCGGAGTGCCGGGAGGTGGGAACCCAGGAATCGCCCTCGTGAGAGGGAAACTTCGCGGATGGGATTTGGGGTACCCCCAGAGCGCCGCGTGGGGAACTCTGGCCGAAGTTCCCCACGCGCGCTTCTTCCCGATACCGGATGAACGCCTTGCTACCCCTCCGAGCGGCAGCCACCAGAGCGCAGGAGGCCCAACAGATTGCGCAGCCGGTCCGGGTGCCGCGCAATGATAATGACCGCAAGGCCGAGGTACGTGAAGGCATAGATATAGCGGATATGCGTATCCGTGAAGAAGAGCTGAGTCACGAAGAGGAAGATCAGCCCGAACGCCTCCCAGACGGACATCCGGAAGTTGAGGATCACCGCGAGCGCGAAGAGCGACTGCGCGGAAGTCAGGAAGACTTCCTCCTGCTGGCGCGCGTCGAGGATCAGCCCTGATGGGCTACCCACCGAAATGCTGAAGACCAGGGGGAGCATCGCAACAAGCAGCGTCCACTGGTTGACCTTCGATGAGATCAGTGCTCCCAGGCCGAGGCTTGGAGTGCCGCGCAGGGCAAAGAGCGAGGCGACGATGAATTCGGGCGATTCCGAGGCAAGTGGCGCCAGCCACTGCACCAGCAGGAACTCATCCACACCCCAGCGCTTCCCCGTTTCGACGAGGCCCTCCGAGAAGGGCTCTGCCGAGGCGAGGATGATCGCCGCCGCCCATACAAAGAACCCGATCACCACGGCCCGCCGCCGCGCCTGCGGCAGGATGGAGAGCGCCAGCGGCGGACCCGTGAACTCCGGCTCCTCGTGCTCCGCCTTGGAGGCGCGCCACATATAGAGTACAAAGAGGGTGAGCAAGACCACCATGTCGATCATTCCGATCTCACCTCGCAGGGGGATGGTGAACGACCAGAGGGTGGCCAGCATCAGGAAAGTCATCTCCGTGGACTGCCCCGGTTCCAGCGTGACCGAGCGCTTGCGGCTGCGCGCCCAGTAGAGGAGCACGACAGCCGACCATCCCAGGCCGATGAGCAAGCGGTTGGCGCCCGTCATGTTCGCGGTGGCATAGCCCATGTACTCCGGGTTCTTGCCCGCCTGCCAGGCGAAGTACATATCCACGGCGTATTCGGGCAGAATAGAGATCAGCGCCAGGAAGGCCAGCGCCAACGACTGCGAGATGTCCATCTGCGCCACCTCGGCCGCCCACGAGAGGATGAAAGCGGCACCAAGGATCGCCAGGCCGGAGACCGCGGCCACCGCCAGGGGGTCCGCCGTCTCGTGCCAGTGCATCAGCCGTAGGATGAGCCACGGAAGCGTCAGCGCGAACGCGCCGGCGATGAGAAGCCAGTGACCGATAAAGTTTCGCTTACTTTTGCTGCTCAACGGATTACCACCTGTCTATGCGCCGGAACTCTGCGCACATATCGAAATACAACCAGGACCGAAACCGTGAAAAGAAGCGCGCTGGCCAGGAAGGGCGCGCGGGGTCCAAGGTAGTCATACAGGCTACCGCCGACCGCGGCGCCGAGTGCAGCCCCGATCCCCTGCCCCGTGTTCATAATCCCGACCACGCCTCCACGGTGCTCGTCCCCCGCGAGCTCAGTCATCAGGGCCAGCCACGCCGGCGATGCCAGCAGGAAGCCGATGCCAAAGATGCCGGCGGTGACAACAAGGAGCGGCACGGCTCGCACCCAGGGCAGCAGCCACATTCCCACCGCGCAAATCCCCAGGCCCAGGCGCACCGCGCGGGGTTTTCCGATGCGATCCGCGAGCCGGCCCATCGGAATGGCAAAGGGTCCTACCACCAGTCCGATGTAGAGGAAGAGGTGCCCGAT
The DNA here is from genome assembly GCA_012512265.1 of Armatimonadota bacterium. Lineage (GTDB taxonomy): Bacteria > Armatimonadota > JAAZEB01 > JAAZEB01 > JAAZEB01 > DUUU01. The sequence goes on from JAAZEM010000141.1 coordinate 29,499, forward strand.
CTGCTCCTTCTGGACATGGATCTGCTCGTTGAGGTAGATGCTGAGCACGCCGTTCAGCATGTGCAGCCCGACGAACTGAACCACCGCGACGACCAGCATCGCCATCAGCACCGGATTGCCGCGCACGACCCTCCACGCCGAGGCGTCCGGCACCTCCTCGCCGCTGGCCGCCGGTCGCCGGTCATTTGTTGCCCGGCGCGGCGAGACGAAATAGGCCACGCCGGCCGCCATAACGAAGAAGAGTGCCAACACCCAGAAGATCGCCACCTGCGAGCCGGTGCGCGAGAAAACGCCGCTGTAGAGCAACGGGCCGGCCACGATCCCGCCGATGTACATCGCGTTGAAAAGGCTCATCGCGGTGGCGCGAATTCGCTCTTCCACCACGTCGGCAACCGTCGCGAAGAGCGCCGGCCACAGCATTGCCTCGCCAATGCCATCCAGGGCGCGAATCGCCGCCACCTGATTGGGCGACGGTCCCCGCGTGATGGCGAACGCGGCAAGCGCGGAAAGAAGTGGCCCGCAGATGATGAAGAACCGCCTCCCATAGCGGTCGCTCAGCACTCCAAAGGGGATCTTGGCCCCTGTCTCCGCCACCAGGAAGCAGACGTTGATCAGGGTGATGATCCGCACGGGAAGGCGCAGCTCGTCCTTCAGGAAGAACGGCATCCCGGCCACCGCGGTCGTCTGGTAGCCCAGCTCGGCGAGGAGGGCGATAAATGAGAGCGCGCCGGCGATGACGAGCGGGCGGGACGCAAGCCGCTTCTGGATCGCTGATGTCATGCTCTTGCCCCGCGCGGGCGGCAGATGGCACACAGCTCCGATTCACCGCGATGCGGCAGCCCGCACCGCGCGCAGCGTGCCCAACCGTGCGCCTCTTTCCAGCGGCGAATGCGAACCGAGTCGGCCCACACTCTCTCCAGGCGCGCTCGAAGATCGGGATCCGATACTCCTTCGAGAGCCTCTTCGAGCATCGCCTTATCGGCTTCCGTGAGCGCGATCTGGCTCCACTCGGAGCGATCCGGCGCCGGGAGGCGATCCGCCTCCTCGGGCTCTTCCAGGTCACTGAAGCCGCGCGCCTGGAAGCGGATATCCGCGAGCACTCCTCGTCCCAGCTCGCGCTCCAACGCCTCCATGATCGCCTTCTTGCGGAAGATCAGCTCGTGGGCCCAGGTGCTGCTCTTAGTAGCCACGAAGAGGATCCCGTCGCGAACCGCCACGGCGCGCGTGGAAGCGGCAATCTGGGGGCCGACGACTTCCGGCCATAGGGTGACGGCGCGCTGTTGAGCCAGCCGCCCGGAAAGCCCCAGGCGCGCGAACGCGGAGTCAAGCGCGTTTCCCACCGAGCCAAGCTGTCGATTCTTCCGAGGCGCCATCAGCGGTGCTGCCCCACCCTATCATCGTGTGTCATGAGATCGTCGCCGCGGGCGACCCTCCCCTCCTCAACTCTATACCGTTGCGCGTTACGCACTATCTGCGCCGGCAACATCGCCTCGTCGGTGCAGGTGACCAGCGTCTGACAACACTCTCGCACCGTGTCAAAGAGGCGCTCCCTGCGCCTCTCATCCAGCTCCGCGCCGGCGTCATCCAATAGGAGGACTGGGGCTTCCCCAACCCGCTCGCGCATTAGCTCCACCTCGGCCAGCTTGGTGGAGAGAGCTACGCTGCGCTGTTGGCCCTGCGACCCAAAAACGCGCACGTCGACGCCTTTCACCTGGAAACCGAGGTCATCCCGATGCGGCCCAACCAACGTGATCCCCCGGGCCAGCTCCTCCTGCCGCACCTCTTCCAGCCGCGACCGAAAGGCGGAGGCGATGTCGCCTCCTGCCTCAATCGGGAGGCTGGGGAGATAGTGAATATTCAGCTCTTCCCCGGATCCGGCGATCTCCCGATAGATGCGTTGAGCATGCCGCCCCAGATCCATCGTGAAAGCGAGGCGACGCTCCATCATGCGTGCCCCCACCGCTACGAGCTGCTCACTCCAGGCATCCAGGGTCTCGGCGCTCCCGCCATGGTCGCGCAACGACTTCAACAGCCGATTGCGTTGCTCCAGGATGCGCCGATATTGGAGCAGCGCATGGCAGTATTGTGGACTGACCTGGGAGATCTCCAGGTTCAGGAAGCGCCGGCGCAGAGAAGGTTCCCCTCGGATGATATCGAGGTCGGCCGCGGTAAAGAGGACCGCGTTGAGTTGGCCCACCACATCGGCAACTCGGGACCGCCGAACGCCGTTGACACGCATCACGCGCCGGTCGGTCCGGCTCAGACTCACTTCAACACCCACCTCGCCACGATCCTCGCGCAAAACCTCTACCGAGGCCGTCGCGAATTCCTGCCCCCACCGGATCAACTCCACATCTTTGCCGGCGCGTGGCGAGCGACTGGTCGCAAGCAGGTAGACCGCTTCGAGGAGAGTGCTCTTTCCCTGGGCGTTGCCGCCAACTAGCACGTTGATGCCTGGCCCGGGCTCAAGGGTGACATGCGCACAAGAGCGGAAATCAACCAGCAACAACTTTTCTATCTGCATGAGCTCAAGCAATATCTCCGCACACGCTTCTCTCGAAATGCACAGCGCGGATTCTCCAAGTTCCCTATCTTTATGGGATCAGCTGTGGTTCTTATTAGACTGTTGAGAGTGTGATTCCTTTGCGCCCCGGAGTGAACTGAGGCCTGGCGTGGCGGGAAGCCCAGAGTGGTTAGAAGCGGCGCAACCGCGCGGTTTTCGGACGGTCGAGGGAGACCCGGTACAGAGGCGGACGGACGAGGAGAGCGATGTGGAAAACTGGTGGGACAGGTGTTGAAAAGAGCGGCGGTTATCCACATTCTCCACAAAACGCGTGGAGAGGAGCTTCATGGCAGCGTGGGTCCCACGGCTTATTGAACAACCCGTTATCCCCGGGCAGCGCAGAGAGAGGAGGGCAAGCAGCCGGCATACTCGCGCGCCTCTCTCTGTGCGCGTTAACCAACCTTTACCCCGTGAGCCTTCAGATACTCTTTGAGCTCAGGGATGGTGATGATCCCGAAGTGGAAGACAGAAGCGGCAAGCAAGATGGTGGCTCCTGCCTCGACCGCGTCAAGGAAGTGGCTCAGCTCACCTGCACCCCCGGAGGCAACAACGGGCGCGGAGACTGCGGCGACCATCTGCCGGATCAACGACAGCTCGTGTCCCGTCTTGGCGCCGTCTCCCGCCTTGCTCGTTGGCAAAATGCAGCCAACGCCGTAACCGTCCACCCGCCGAGACCATTCGATCGCATCCACGCCGGTCGCCGTGCGCCCGCCGTCGATATAGACCTCGTAGCCCGAGGGAAGCGCCGGGTTCTGGTCGACATCAATTGCCACCGTCACCCGTTCCGCTCCGAACTCCTTCACCATCTCGGCGATGACCTCTGGATTGCGGAACGCCGCGCTGCTGGTCGAGACCTTGTCGGCTCCAGCTTTCAGAACCGCCTCGGCCGTGGCCACGTCGCGGATTCCGCCGCCGACGGTGAAAGGCACCGTGATGACGTCCGCCACGCGCCGGACGACGTCCAGCATCGTGTCGCGCCCCTCCACGGTCGCCGTGATGTCGAGCAACGCGAGCTCGTCAGCGCCCGCCGCGCAGTACGCGCGCGCGCACGCCACCGGATCGCCCGCGTCACGGATGTCCACGAAGTGGACTCCTTTGACGACGCGCCCGTTCTGCATGTCCAGACAGGGCATGATCTTGACACTCTGTTTCATATGCACCTCCTAATTGTTTCAGTGTCTTTGGAACAATAACAAAGTAGTTTCGCCAGGGCGAATCGGTTTCCTTCTGGGGTTTTCAGGTGATTATTCACGGGATCGGAGGGTTGCAGTCACCAGGAAGAAGGGGAGGTGGACGACGGGAGGGAAGCCAAGGCGCGCGCGCTGGATCTGGTCGATCTGGTGGCACTCCTCCGGCGTCAGGGGAAGCGTACCGAGGAGCTGGAAGCGCTCGGGTGACGGGGGATGGACTTCCGGGAGGAGCTCGATGCGCGTCTCGAAACCGAGCGACTGGAGCAGCCAGGGGAGTTTGCGTCCCGCGAAGGGATCGGCGCCGGCGCGAACGAGCGCGGCGATCCAGAGGTCGCGCGTGGCGATTGAATCGGGATACTCGATCATCCCGCCGTAGTCCGGCTCGATGGCGATGAGGACGCCCTCCCTCTGGAGAACACGCCGGACTTCCCGGAGCACCGCGGGCAGCTCCATCCACATCAGTGCGCACTGGCTGAAGACGAGGTCGAAGCTGGCGGCGGCGAACGGAAGCCGGGCGGCATCTGCACAGACGCGAGAAGCGCCCCGAAACGCCTCCGGATCCGCCTGTAGAGCCTCGAGAGAGCGGTCGAGCGCGACGATCAGGGCGGCTTCGTCCTGGGGGCTCTCCCTGGAACCGGGCGGTCGAGGGATCTCGGTGCGGCGCACGAGCTCCTCGGTCACCGCGCCGGGACCAGCTCCCAGGTCCAGAATTCGCCTGCGATGGGCGATGCCGGCGCGGCGGAGCAGCCGGGCGCGCGCGGGCGCCAGCCAGGCCGCCTGCATCCGGAGGAGGTCGCGCTCGCTCGCTTCTCCCGGGATCACCGGCTCACCGCCCGCCTCCAGCACAGGCGCAGGCGCACGCGCACCCCGCGCAGGCGCACGCGCAGACGCAGCCGCCGCCACCACCGCCTCCTCCTCCGCCAGAGGATTCGCTGAGCGCCTCGAAGAGATCGGCGGTGGCTCGGTCCGCGGCGCTGAGGTCGATGATCCCACCTCGGGCGCCCTCAATCCGCACAGAACCGCTGGGAATGGCGCCAGAAAGCTCTTCCGCCGTCTGGTCAGCCCAGTCCGCGAAGGAGGTAGAAGCAGCTCCCGCGCCTTTTCCCTCGCGCCATCCGGCGAACGAGGTGGAAGCCGCTTCCTCGCCGGGGGCCTGCGGCCGAGAGACTCCGAACGAGGTAGAGGCGGCTCCTTCGCCGGCGCGCCCCTGCTGCGAGGGGGAGAAGGGAGTGGAGGCTGCCTCCTCGGGAGGTGCCTGCGGTGCCCGAGCCTCGCCCCCCGCGCGCCGGGTCCAGACCGGGCGGTATCCGTACCCACCCCCGGTGAAGATCGGGCCCGGGTTGCGATCGAGAAGGATCCACTCCAGGTTTCGGTCGATGGCCGATTGGCGCTCTTCCGGCTGGACGGCAGCTTTCGCCTCGGCGAGCGCATGTGCCACGCGAGCGCGATAGTAATCCTGGGTATCCGAAAGGTCGAAGCCCTCCATCTTGCCCACGGTGCTCTCGATCAGCTTCTTCATGGCGCCGCCAAAGTCGATCGCCTGGATTGGCTTCCCGCGGTTTTTCTCCAGCACATCCAGGAAGGCGTGCTCGTAGGGGTGGATCACACCCCCGGTATCTCGGGCGGCACGGAGGCGCTCTGCCTTGCGGTCGGGCAGCCCGGCGCCATACGTCCGGAACGCCTCCACCACCTCCAGCTCCCACGGCGAAGAGCGCACCTCGCGCAGAACGCCCTTGCGCAGCAGGCCGAAGAGGACGAGGAGAAGGACCTTCTTCAGCGGCATCTCTAGGAGCACGGCCGCCTCTGCGGGGCTCAGCCCGCGGAGCACGCCCCCGCCCTCCACCTGGGCCACCGGGGGCAGATAGCGCCGGCGCCGGCGCGCCAGGTACCACTCGTTCCACAGGACGAGCACGATGAGCGGCGCGAACGAGAGAAGGTGCGCCGCGGGGCTCGCGCTGATCAGGATGAAAAACGCGATGAAGAGAGGCACGAAGAGGACGCAGCCCGTTCCCCCGGTGAAACGGAAGTAGAGGAGCGCGAGAAGAAAGAGCGAGGCCACGCCGGCCCAGAAGCGCGCGCCCGGGCTCTCGGCGAATCTTCGCACCAGAAGCTCGAAACGCGAGATCTGGACCACTCGTGATAGCCCGCGCTTTGGGAAGGAGAGACCCACCAAGCGCGGGCCGGTCGCTTTCGCGTCTGTCCAGCGCCACAGCACGGCGGTGCCACCGGCATACTCCACCTTGTTATCGAAGGGCGTCTCCTGGTAGAGGACCTCGTCCGGCCGAATTCCGGGGAGGGTGACTACGGCAATTTGAAGATACGTGGTCCCGGTGACGAACTCCTCGCCAAACCACGTCGGCGTGATCTGGAGCGAGGCGTAGTCCTCTCGTGTGGTGTCCTGATACACCATTTCCGGCATGGTGAACTCGAAGTGGAAGCGGCGCTCGCCGCCGGGCGGGATCGCCTGGTTGCCCAGATGCACCTCTACGCCGGGGGTGACGTATTCCGATGGCCGGATATCGGTGAGGGGGACGCCCTCCAGGGAGGCGCTCATGTTGGCGAGATCATAGCCGGCGTGCGGCACTCCGATATCGACCACGTCGATGGCGCGGGCTCCCGGGTTGTTGGCAAAGGTGATATCGTAGGTGATCCGCACGGAAGCGTCTTCCTGCACTTGCACCTGCATCCTGAGCTGAGGCACACTGAAAGAGTACTCCTGCGCGCCCGCGGGGGCCACGCACAGAAGCGCGAAGAGAAGCAGGAAGCCATAGCGCAGGGCAAGCCACGGCAATCTACAGTGCATCCGTTCACTCCACCCGAGGGACATGGCTATCTCCCCGGCTCCGCCCAGTCAGCCGGATCGCGCGGACACGCCGCCGCGCAGATCGCCAGCCCGGGGCAATCGGGGCAGTGCGATGGCGCCTCCACGCGCTCGCGGAAGAGGCGAAAACTCTGGCTCTCCCAGATCTGCGGCCAGGGATCGCGCAGCAGGTTGCCCGCTGCCTGGTAGGGCCCGCGCGGCGGAATCACCGAGCCGTCTATCTCGACGCGAATCGCCACATCTCCCGAGCAGCGTGGGCCTTCGCGCACCTGGTCAGCGAGGGGTTGAAGCGGATCTCGGCGCATCGGCGTCTGCCAGAAGAAACGCACCCGCGTGTCACGCGCGGCGCCCTCCACCAGGGCAGCCACCTGGGGCAGCATGCTGGCCGGCAGGGCATCACTGCGGTGCGCCGCCGGCATCTCATCCGGAGCAGCAAGCGCGAAGAAGGAGACCTCGGCAATCGCCAATCCTTCCAGCCACTCCAACAACGGATCGAGGGCATCCACGGTGGATTCGACCAGGGGCACCTCGGCCACGGGGCAGACCTCGTTGGCGCGCGCGACCGCGACCGCCCGCTCGAACGCGGCATGATCGCCTTCGCCGTAGAAACCGTCATGGATCTCCCTGCCTAAGGATGCAATCGGGATCGTCAGGTGATCGACGCCGGCCTGGGCAAGCTCCTGAAGGAGGCGGTCGGCTACCAAGTCCGAGGCGCGCGCGCGCACACCAGCAATCATCCCCAGGTCTTCGGCTCGCTCAACGGCACGCACGAGGTGCTCTGGGTTGGGGTGGTCGGGAGCGAGAAAGACGGCATGGAAGATGCCGGCCTCCCACAGCCGCGCCAGGAGGGGAAAGATGCGCGTGGGATCTGCCAGGGGCAGGTCGGCGCTGAAAGGAGCCATAAGCCGCGCCTGATGCAGCGAGAGGGCGACGTCCTGCAAATTCAAGATGGGGTAGCGGTCTTCCGGCGAGAGGAGTCGCTCCATGAGCGCCTGTACCTGACCGAGGTCCTCGCGAGCTCTCTCGGGCGTGACCCCGCGGAAGAGCGCCAGCACGTCGCGGAGGATCTCCTCCGCCGGCCGGCCCTCCAGCAGCGCCTTCACCATGACCACGCCAGAGGGGGTCAGACGTACGGCGGCCGACGCGTTGGCAACAAGCGTGCCGCTACCATCCGGCTCAACGCGCAGGTGCAAGCGCGTGTACGCCCCGTCTGCTTCTTTCAGGAAGGGATAGAGGCCCGGGGGGATCGGCGGCGGCGGTTCCGGCCGTTGAAGCCGGAACGCCTGCTGAAGCCAGTTGCGAGTCGGCATCGTCAACACTCTCCTCTCCGGGCGCGCGTCGCGTTCCAGGGGGCAGCCACCCCCACACACCGCGAAATCGGGACAGTGGCGGCACTTTTCCGGAAGACCGGCTGCTTCCGGCTCGGAGCCGCGGTTTCGGAAAGCGCGGAAGAGCGGGCTCTCCCAGATCCGCTCCCACGGATCGCACAACAAATTGCCTGCCGGCTGGTAGTACGACTGGCAGGGGAGCACGTCGCCATTCGGCTCGATGCAGCACGAATACTCGCCGGCGTTGCACCGCTTCATCCCCAGGCGCAGCTCCAGCGGCGAAAGCTGGCAATACTCCGTCGGCGTGTACCAGAGGAAGCGCATCCCCAGCTCCTCGGCCCGGTCGCGCACGCGTGCCAGCAGCGGCGCCATCTCGCTTGCCGGGAGGGCGTTTGGATCCGCGGCACCGCGTCCCGAGTAGATCATCCCGTTCATGGCGAAAGTGTGGATTCCGAGCGCATGCAGGAAGTCGACGATCTCCACGGCATGCCCCGCGTTGCGCTGGGTGAGGGTGGTGTTGGTGATCGTGTGGAGACCGCTCTCCAGGGCGCTCCGGATGCCGGCCACCGTCTCGTCGAACGACTTTGCGCCCGTGATCGCATTGTGCTCCTCGGCCCGGCATGAGGCGAGCGTCACCTGAACGTGGCTGAGGCCGGCCCTGGCCAACGCGCGCGCGTAGCCCGGCCCGGCCAGCCGGCGGCCGTTGGTGTTCATGCCCACGATGGGACCCAGGTGATCGGCGTGCCGGATCAGCTCGATCAGGTCCGGGAAGAGCGTTGGCTCGCCGCCGGTAAAGATGACGTGGAGAACACCCAGGCGCGCCAGGCGGTCGAGCCCTTCGCGCCACTGGGCGGTGGTGAGCGAGGGCATCGCCTTGCGCCCGGGCTCGTTGTAGCAGTGGGCACAGGCGTTGTTGCACCGGTAGGTGAGCGCGAGATCGACCTTGTAGGGCGCGCTCACGGGCGCGCTGAATGCGGGAATTCGCTCCAGGGAGGGGAAGGCGCACCTGGGACATCGGGGTTCAGGAGCGCGGAATGCATCCACGAGCGCGTAGATGCATGCCACTTCCTCGCGCGGGTCACCCACGCCTTGGTAGCGCCGGCGCAGCGCGGCGACGCTCGCGGCTTCCGATATGCCTTCGAGCGCCATCCGGGCCACATGGGCCGCGGTGGCGTTCAGATGCACCGCCTCGGTCACGTCGCGGGCGAGCAACCCGCTCCCGTCTGGATGAATACGCAGGTGGACCCGCCCGTGGTGGCTCTCCTGTTCGAGCCGATAGGTGTAGAGCCCCGGCGCCGGTGGCGGCTGGAGGGCAGCACGCAGTTCCTGCACCTCTTTGCGCAGGTTGCCGGCCGCGCGGCGGATCAGGGACGCACAATCCGTCATCACGCGACTCCTATCGGCACACGAGAGCCCATCGCTTGAATCCCCCCCACCCCATTCGCCAGAGAGCCCCAGGTGCCCTGTCCTGACGCGAGCCGGCGCGTGCTGGTCTCGACCGCCCTCCCTTTAGCGAGGCATGAGCAGGCCATCGGGCCGGTCGCTGAAGTAGCTGGGGATGCCCTCCAGGCGGAGGTAGTAGTTCTCCGAATAGTAGGGCGAGGGCATCTTCTCGGGCCGGCCGATCAGGAGCGACCAGACCTTCCCCTGCTCTTCCGGGGCGACTTTCACCTCGAACCGCTTCTTCGCGCCCTGGTCGGAGATGAGCGTCTCGTCCAGCACGCGCTCGTCGCGGCTGTTGAAAAGCTGGAGGCGCGCCTGCTGATTCTGGTCTCCGGTGGCAAAATGGATCCGGAACGACGCGGTTCCCTCGGGCACGAGGAAGTATTGCCGGCTCACCCCCCGGAAGAAGTAGACCTCCTTCTTGCCCCCCACCACGTAGGGGTGCTCTGGAATGGAGACGTCGTACCATGGCCCTCCGCCTCCGCTCGCCTCTACCAGGAGGGCATACACGCCGGGTTCGGGCGCTTTTCGTGTCACCGTCGCTGTTTCGCCCGGCTGGATCAGGTCATCGGTCAGGGGCACGCCGCGCGAGTCGATGATCGCGTAGGCGATCGGCTCGTTGCGCTGCTTGCCCGCCTGATGTCGGATGCGCGCCTTGATCGGGACGGCGGGGTCGGGCACATAGAGGTAGAACAGCGTGCGCCCGCGATAGGTGCTGGGTGACGGAACCGGGCGGCGAGTATCTCGGGGGCCGAGGGGTTTGAGCGCCGGAATGG